>NZ_BLIN01000003.1:1200000-1500000 GCF_009811555.1 Streptomyces caniferus
GCCTTCGGCATGATCGCGCAGCATGAGCAGCAGCACGACGAGACCATGCTCATCACCCACCAGCTCCGCCACGGCCCGCCGGTCCTCACCGCGCCCGAGCCGCCGCCCGTCTCCGACGACGTGCTGCCCGCCGAAGTCCTGGTCCCCGGCGGGCCGTTCGCCATGGGCACCTCCACCGAGCCCTGGGCGCTGGACAACGAACGGCCCGCCCACCACCGGCTGGTGCCCTCCTTCCTGATCGACACCACCCCCGTCAGCAACGGCGCCTACCAGCGGTTCATCGAGGCCGGCGGTTACGACGACCCGCGCTGGTGGGCCGCGGAGGGCTGGGCCCAGGTGCAGGAGCACGCGCTGCGCGCACCGCTCTTCTGGAAGCGCGACGGGGGCCAGTGGCTGCGCCGGAGGTTCGGGGTGACCGAACCGGTGCCGCCGGATGAGCCCGTACTGCATGTGAGCTGGTACGAGGCGGACGCCTATGCGCGCTGGGCCGGCCGGCGGCTGCCGACCGAGGCCGAGTGGGAGAAGGCCGCCCGGCACGACCCGGCGACCGGGAACACCAGGCGCTATCCCTGGGGCGACGAGGACCCCACGCCGGCGCACGCGAATCTCGGCCAGCGGCATCTGCGGCCCGCCCCGATCGGCAGCTATCCGGACGGCCAGTCGGCGCTCGGTGTGCGGCAGTTGATGGGCGATGTCTGGGAGTGGACGGCGAGCGACTTCCTGCCCTATCCGGGCTTTGCCGCCTTCCCCTACCGGGAGTACTCGGAGGTGTTCTTCGGCGACGAGCACAAGGTGCTGCGCGGCGGTTCGTTCGCGGTGGCCCCGGTGGCCTGCCGGGGGACCTTCCGCAACTGGGACCTGCCCGTCCGGCGCCAGATCTTCTCCGGGTTCCGTACCGCCCGGGACGCCGACCCGGCGGCGGACGCATGACGGCCACGGCCCTGCCCCTTCGGAAGGTCGTCTCCTGATGTGCCGTCATCTTGCGTACCTGGGGCCGGAGATCCCCTTCGGCCAGGTGGTCCTGGCTCCGCCGCACAGCCTGTACCGGCAGTCCTGGGAGCCGCGCCGGCAGCGGCACGGGACGGTCAACGCGGACGGGTTCGGCGTGGGCTGGTACGCGCCGGGCGATCCGGTGCCCGCCCGCTACCGGCGGGCCGGGCCGATCTGGGGCGACGATCTGCTGCCCGACCTGGGGCGGGTGGTGCGCACCGGCGCGCTGCTGGCCGCCGTACGGGATGCCACCGTGGCCGGTGCGGACGCCGAGGCCGCGGCCGCGCCGTTCGCCGAGGGGCGCTACCTGTTCAGCCACAACGGCGCGGTGTCCGGCTGGCCGGATTCGCTCGCCCCGCTGGCGGCCGAGCTGCCGGCCGGGGAACTGCTGCGGCTGCCCGCCCGCTGCGACGCGGCGTTCCTGTGGGCGCTGGTCCGGCACCGGCTGACGCGCGGCGACGAGATCGGCGAGGCGCTGGCCGGCACCGTCGCGGCGGTCGCCGCGGCCGCGCCCGGCTCCCGGCTCAATCTGCTGCTGACCGACGGCACCGCCATCGCCGCCACTGCTTGGGGCGACACGCTGTGCCACCTGGCCGTTCCCGGAGGCGGCACGGTCGTCGCCTCCGAACCGTACGACGATTCCCCCCACTGGACCGAGGTCCCGGACCGCACCCTGCTGCGCGCCGGCCAGTCCGAGGTCCACCTCACCCCGCTCAAGGAGCCCGCTACGTGAGCCCGCTCAGCATCACCCGCACCCTCCCCGCCGACGCCACCGCGGCCGCGCTGCGCGCCGATGTCGCCCAGGGCCTGTCCCGTACCCCCAAACAGTTGCCGCCCAAGTGGTTCTACGACGCCCGTGGCAGCGAGCTGTTCGAGGACATCACCAAGCTGCCCGACTACTACCCGACCCGCGCCGAGCGGGAGATCCTGCTCACCCGCGCCGATCACATCGCCGCGGCCACCCGGGCGCGCACCCTGATCGAGCTGGGGTCGGGGTCCTCCGACAAGACCCGCCACCTCATCGGCGCGCTGACCGATCTGCACAGCTATCTGCCCATCGACGTCAGCGAATCCGCGCTGGCCGCGGCGGGCGAGACGCTGCTCGCCGAGCACCCCGGCCTCACCGTGCACGCGCTGGTCGCCGACTTCCAGCAGGGCATCGACCTCCCCGACACCCCCGGCCCGCGGCTGCTCGCCTTCCTCGGCGGCACCATCGGCAATCTGCTCCCCGAGGAGCGTTCCGCGTTCCTGCACTCGGTGCACGACATGCTCTCGCCGGGCGACGCCCTGCTGCTCGGCACCGACCTGGTCAAGGACGAGGCCACGCTCGTCGCCGCCTACGACGACCCGCAGGGCGTGACGGCCGCGTTCAACAAGAACGTCCTGGAGGTCATCAACCGCGAGCTGGGCGGCGATTTCGACCCGGCGGACTTCGACCACGTCGCCGTGTGGAACGCCGAACGCGAGTGGATCGAGATGCGACTGCGGGCCCGCAAGGACCTGAACATCAAGGTCCCCGGGGTGGACCTGGCGGTCGGCTTCGCCGAGGGCGAGGAGCTGCGGACCGAGGTGTCGGCCAAGTTCCGCCAGGAGGGTGTGCGGACCGAACTTGCCGCTGCCGGACTGGAGTTGGCCAACTGGTGGACGGACAGCACGGACCGCTTCGCGCTGTCGCTGTCCTTCCGCGTCTGAATATCCGCCCCTTCCCGGCCGGCGTGACCCTTTGGTCCGCCGGCCGGGTGCCGCCCGCGCGCTCCATGTGGTTCGATGCCCCGATCGCAGGTGCGCACGGGGGCTGTTGCCGCGCACCCACGCAGACTCGACGGACAGGGGAAGCGGCATGGGGCTGGGACTGGATCGGCGGGATTTCCTCCGGGGCGCGGCCGGGCTGTCGGCCGCCGGGGTGCTGGCGGGCTTCGGCAGCGGGCAGTTCATGGCCGGCGCGGCCCAGCGCCGGGCGGGTGAACTGTCCGTACAGGACTGGATGTCGGCGCTCGGCGACTCCACGCCCGTCCAGCGGCTGACGATCCCCGGCACCCACGACTCGGGGGCCCGGATCGGCGGCCCCTGGGTCGCGTGCCAGAACACCTCCGTCGCCGCCCAGCTCGCCGCCGGTATCCGCTTCCTGGACGTCCGCTGCCGGGCCATCGACAGCGTCTTCGCCATTCATCACGGCGCCTTCTACCAGGAGCTGATGTTCGGTGATGTGCTCAATGCCTGCCGGGCGTTCCTGCAGACCCACCCTTCCGAAACGGTCCTGATGCGGGTCAAGCAGGAGTACTCGGAGGTCGGCGCCGAGGAGTTCCGCCGGATCTTCGGCAGCTACCTGGACGACAAGGGGTACCGGTCGCTGTTCCGGCTGGACGCGGGCCTGCCGACGCTGGGCCAGGCCCGCGGCAAGGTGGTCCTGCTGGCGGACTCCGACGGCCTGGGCGGCGTCCGGTACGCCGATCCGCAGCTGTTCGACATCCAGGACGACTACATGGCCGAGCCGTTCGGGAAGTACCCGAAGATCGAGGCCCAGTTCCGCAAGGCCGTCACCCAGCCCGGCAAGCTCTTCGTCAATTACGTCAGCACCTCCGCATGGCTGCCGCCCCGCTCCAACGCGGACCGTCTCAACCCGCAGGTCAAGCGACTGCTGGAGGGCTCGGAAGGGAGTGGCTGGACGGGTCTTGGGGTCGTGCCGATGGACTTCCCGAACGAGGTCGGCCTGGCGGAGACGCTGATCGGGCACAACCTCGCGGGGCGGGGAGTGCGGCTCACGGCGTGAGCCGGTGCCGGACGGCGCCGGCGAGGCCCCGGGCCGGCCCGGAGGGGGGCACCGTGCGGGTCACCCGACCGGCCCAGCGCGGCGCGTTGCGGCGACACGGCCTCCCCGCTCGCCGCACCCCGCCCGCCGGGCCCCTCGGATGGCGGGTGTGCCGGGGTTCCGGTGCGGGTTTCTGTCCGTGATCTTTGCCGCCTGAGCGGAATGATGCGCCAAGTGACCGAACCATGGCACGCATCCCTGCATCAGACTGGGTGAAATGTCTGGTTCCGGTGCCGCTCCGCCATCCGACGGGGGCAGCGCCGGCTGATGCGGCGAGGCGGGCTGCTGGTGGTGGAGACGAGCGAACGCGGGACCGGGCCGGCGGACGACGCCGGCGGGGCGGACCGGGCCGCCGGGACACCGGCGGCCGAGGACTGCCTCGGTCCCCGCGGCCCGGCCTGTACGGGCCGCGGCCGGGCCGGCGTTCCGCTCCGGATCACCCTGGCGCTCGGCGCGCTGACCCTGGTCGCGGGCAGCACGGCGCTGCTCCTGGGGTCCCCCGCACGCGATCCGTTCCTGGCCGCCGGGGACACCACCACCGGCTCCTACCTCGCCACCCGTGCCGACGGCGACCAGGCCGCCGCCGCGGTGCTCGCCGGCCCCTACCAGGAGCGGCCGGGGCCGCCGGTGGCCGCACGGTACGGCGATGCGCGGGCGACCGCGCTGAAGGTGTCGCGGCCCCTGCGGGCGGCCCCGGCGACGCCCGCACCGGCGATCGGCGCGCTCTTCTCCCCCGACGGCGACGGTGACCCGGTCCACCACTGCACGGCCAGCGTGGTGCACGCCCCCGGGGGCGACCTCATCATCACCGCGGCGCACTGTGTGCACGACGACGGCTTCCGTACCCGGCTGGTCTTCGCGCCGGGCCTGCACGACGGGATCGCCCCGTACGGCCTGTGGGTGCCCACCCGGATCCAGGTCGATCCGCGCTGGATCAACGACCGGGACCCCGACCACGACGTGGCGTTCCTGCGGGTGCGCCGCGCGGGTCGGGCCGGCGGCCGGATCGAGGACGTCACCGGCGCCGAACGCATCCGGTTCGGCACACCGGCCGGACGCCCGGCGCTGCTGACCGGCTATCCGGAGCACCAGGACGGCCCGGTCAGCTGCCGGAACACGGCGGACGCCCAGAGCCCGAGCCAACTCCGGTTCGACTGCCCGGGGTTCCCGAACGGGACGAGCGGCGGGCCGCTGCTCACCGACCTCGACCCGGCCACCGGCACCGGGTCGCTGATCGGCGTGATAGGCGGTCTCGACGGGGGCGGTGACGACCTCGTCTCGTACAGCACCCGGTTCGGCGCGGACGTGGCCGCGCTCTACCGGCGGGCGACCGCGGAGCCGGACCCGCGGGCCGCGCAGCCCGGCTTCCGGGCCGCCGCGTCCGGTGTCATGCCCCGCGCGGCACCACGGTCTTGAGGACGGACGGCAGCGGGTACCAGTCGGCGGTGGCGAAGCTCGCGTGCGCCGCGGCGAGTTGCCGGACCCGGGCCAGTGCCTCCGCCTCGGTCGGGTGGGTGCCGTCGATGACCGGCGGCACGTTGTGGGCGTCGGTCATGATGAGCAGGTAGTGGCGGGTGTCGTACCAGGAGGTGTCGATACTGCCGTTCAGGTAGGTCGCGGCGTCGCCGTCGAAGACCACGAACCAGGGGCGCAGCGCCGGGTCGGCGTAGCGCTCGCGGGGGTCGCCGGCCGCCGCTCCGTGCACCGCGGGGAACGCCGTCGACTGTGCCAGCTTCCCCTGCGCGGCAAGGTCCTTGAGGTGGCCGGCGTACTCGACGTCCGTCCACAGCTTGTCGAACGGGTTCTTCTCCTCGACCGTGCCGGGTATCAGCTCGAACAGGAACTTCCCGGCCAGGTCGGCGCGCGAGGGCCAGCCGCCCGCCCGTACGGCCTCGTCGGCGGTGGCGTGTCCGCCGGTGAGGTCCCCGGGGCCGTAGACCGCGTCGCCCAGCTTCTGCCGTACCAGCGCGTCGAACTCGGCGGGACCGCGGCCGCCCTTGGCGTTGAAGCCGTCCTTCATCTCGACCTTGAGCAGGATCGGGCGGTGGCCCGGGTGGGCGTCGTGCCAGGCCTTCATATCGGCCAGGCAGCCGGCGAAGTCCTGGTCGCGGCTCTTGGTGCGCAGCTCCGAGGCGTTCGCGGCGCCCTCGCAGTTGCTGTTGTTGCCCAGCGGGTTGCTGTGCGAGACCCGGAAGGACCGGCCCAGTCCGTTGGTCCAGAGGTCGAGTTCGAGCAGTGCGGCGCCGGAGTCCAGGGCGTCCGCGAAGTAGCGGTACTTCTCCTTTTCATAGGCGTTGTGGACGCCCACGGACGTGCTGGTGCCGTATGTCGCGGCGGTCGGCTCGGCGCCCGCCGGCCCGCTCACCGCGATCACTGCCGCCGCCGCGACGGCGACCGTTCCCACACACCGCTTCCCGTTCATGTGCCCCGCTTCCCCTAGGTCCTCGGCCGTCGGCAGTGCTCCCGAACGCCGTTTCGACCGGTCGGTCACCCGGTCGACCGGGGAGCAGCGTACGGGAGTTCGGCAGATGAGGGACCATGAGGGCCGCAACAGACAAGGAAACAGCGGATGACAGGAACCGCCGGGGAGGGCGCATGACCGACAGACACCACACCGACAGCACACCACGTACGGGACTGCCACTCGCGGCGGCCGTTCTCACCGGAACGGTCGCCCTCTACGTGTCGCTCGTCGCCTTCGGAAACATCACCGACTTCGACACCAATCAGCAGTTCGTCCGCCATGTCCTGGCCATGGACACCACGTTCAAGGACCCGGACCTGATGTGGCGGGCCCTCACCTCGCCCGGGCTGCAGGACACCGCATATCTGGCGATCATCGCCTGGGAGACGGTGGCCGCGGCGGTGCTGCTCGCGGGCACCGCGCTGTGGGCCGTCGGCCTACGACGCGGCGGCTTCGCCCGGGCCCGTCACGTGAGCACGCTCGGGCTGCTGATGGTGGTGCTGCTGTTCGGGGTGGGCTTCCTCGCGATAGGCGGCGAGTGGTTCTCGATGTGGCAGTCCAAGAACTGGAACGGGCTGGAGGCCGCGACCCGCAACCTCACGGTCGCCGGGATCGCGCTGGTGGTGATCCACCTGCCGGGCGCGGCAGGGAAGCCGAAGGGCGGGAACGGAGAGCCGAAGGGCGGGGACGGGGAGTAGCGGACGCACGCGCCCTCCGCTCCCCGTCGCCGAGGAACTCCACCCGCCGGGCGGGGAAGGAGTGCTCGACGACGGGGCCGTGGGCGCATCGACGGCCCGGAGGGCCTCGAGGCCGTTGGCGACGACCATGAGAAAGGCGCCGACGTGGTCGGCGCCGGTCGGGCGGGCCTCGAAAATCTCCGGGCCGTCGATGCCCGCCTTCGGGAGGGCCATCGCGGTCACCGCACCGCGATACCGGCGCGGCCCGGGTGGCCGCACCACCCCAGCCCTGGCCCCGGCGGGCCGGAGATCCAGCCCGCCGGGACAGCGGCGCCGGATCTCAGCCCGCCGCGTACACGTCCTCGATGTAGCGGCCGGAGGCGGTCAGTTCGCGCAGCCAGGCCTCGGACTCCTGGGGCGAGGCACCGGTACTGGCTCCGTGCAGCTCGCGGAAGGCGGCCCGTACCCCGGGTGCCATCCGGCTGCCGTCACCGCAGACGTACACCCGCGCCCCGGCCTGCAGCAGCTCCCACACCTCGGCCGCCTCGGCGGCGATCCGGTGCTGGACGAAGCGGTGGCCGTTTTCGGGGCGCTCGCTGAAGACGGGGCGCATCGAGACGACGCCGGCGGCTTCGGCCGCGGCGAACTCCGCGGCGTGCAGGAAGTCAGCGGTGGGGTCGTCGCAGCCGAAGTAGAGCCGGGCCGGGGCCTGCTGTCCCGCGGCGAGCCGGTCGGCGACGGCGCCGCGGAAGGGGGCGAGACCGGTGCCCGCCGCGATCAGGACGACGGGGGTGTCGTCGGCCGGATCGATGCGGAAGGCCTCCCGGCAGGGCTGGACGCGGGCCAGGACGGTGTCGCCCGGCCGCAGGGAGTGCAGATGGGTCGAACCGGTGCCGCCGGGCAGCAGCGAGACCATCAGGTCGGCGTGCCGGGGGTCGGCCGCGGGTGAGGACGACAGGGAGTAGTGCCGGATGCGCAGGGGCGGCAGCAGCTCCAGGACCGTCGGCCAGGGCAGCGCGCCACGCAGCGCCGGGTGGGCCTCGATCAGGTCGATGAGGGTGCGCGGGTCGTCCTCGGCGAGGTTCTCCAGGGCGTGCCGCTCGGGCGGGCAGGGGTTGTGCGCGGCGAGCTGCGCCACCTGGTCCGCGGTCGGGCGGACGCCCAGTTCGAGGTGGTGGGTGAGCAGTTCGCGCACGGTCAGGGGGCGGTCGACGGGCAGGGTGTCGCGGCTCGCGCGGCGGCCGGAGTGCAGCGCGAGGACGGTGTCCGGGTCGGCGCCGAGGACCCGCGCGGCCCGCTCGACGGCGGCCGGGGCGTTGGCCGGCAGCACGGCGAGGTGGTCGGCGGTGCGGTAGCCGACGCCGTCCGGCAGGGCGATGCGCAGGAAGCGCTTGGGCCGCGCCCAGTCCTGTGCGGTGAGGTCGTAGGCCTCGGTCACGGTCATCGGGACGAGGTCGTGGCGGGCGGCGAGCGCGTCCAGCGGGCCGCCGGTGATCTCGGTGACGGTGTAGCCGGTGTCCTCGGCGTCCGGTGCGCTCGCACCGACGCTCGCCGGGTCGCCGTAGCGCGTCAGCAGTTGGGTGCGCAGCGCCGCGGTGAACTCCTTGACGGTGCCGCCCAGGTCGCCGGAGGCGTCGGCCTCGGCGCGCGACAGCAGCCGGTCGGCGCCGAGGGCGTCGAGCCGGTCGTCGATGAGGGTCGGTATGTGCTGGTAGGTGGCGGCCCAGTTGCGGTCGCCGACGCCGAGGACGGCGAACGAGACGCCCGTGGCGGCGCCGTCCTGCGCGGTGTTGAGCCAGCTCACGAAGGCGGCGGCGTCATCGGTGGGCCGGCCGTTGTAGGAGGCGGCGACGATGACGACGGGCCGGTCGGCGGGCAGCGCACCGGCGAACGCGTCCAGCGGCGCCACATCGGCGGCGAAGCCCAGGCCGGTGGCCTCGTCGGCGAGGCGCTCGGCGAACTCCCGGCAGGTGCCGTAGTTGCTGCCGTGCAACAGCAGCAGGCCGGTGCCCTGGGTGACGCGGGTCGGCAGCCCGTCGTCGGTCGCGGTGTCGTCCGCCGTGCCGGCACCGCCGCCGGGGAGCACGGCCAGCGCGGCGCGGACCGCGGCCCGGTCGGCGGGTGTACGGGCGGCCAGAGTGAGGGTGAACCCCTCGGGCTTGAGGGTCAGCGTCTCCTTGATGCGCAGCCGGTAGTCGCCGTGGTCGATCAGGCGGTAGCGGTGGGCGAGGAGGGCGAGCAGCATGGTCGCCTCGTGGAGCGCGAACTGCCTCCCGATGCAGGCGCGTTCTCCGGTCCCGAAGGGTTTGTAGGCATGCGGTGAGCGGGCCGCCTCGGCCTCCGGGCTGAAGCGGGAGGGGTCGAACAGCTCAGGGTTGTCGCCCCAGACGGGGTCGCGGTGCAGCATCGGCGCGAGCACCATGACCAGTTCCCCGGCCTTGAGCGGATAGCGGCCACCGAGCAGGGTGTCCTCGCGGGCCTGACGAAAGAAGGCGCCGGCGGTGGGCCACAGCCGCAGCGCCTCGTTGAGGACCTGCCGGGTGAACGGCAGCCGTCCGATGTCCTCGAACGAGGGGTCGGGGTCGCTCTGGTCGCCCCACAGTTCGTCCGCCTCGCGCTGGACCATGCGCAGCGCGAGCGGGTCCTTGAGCAGGTGGTAGAGGGCGAAGGAGAGCGCACCCGAGGTGGTCTCGTGGCCGGCGATCAGGAACGTGATGACCTGGTTGCGGATGTTGGCGAGGTCGAGGGCGGGGCCGCCTTCCCCCTCGCTGCCGGCTCCGAGCATCAGGCCCAGCAGATCGTCGTCACCGGTCTCCCCGCTCTCCGTCCGGGCGGCGATGACCTCGTCGACGACCGTCGCGAGGTAGTCGCGGTCGGTCTGGAATGCCGCGTCCGCCGCGGAGTGGTCGGCGTCGGGGTCACGGGAGATCTTCGTCATGCTCCATTCGAGGCAGCGCACCATCGCCTCGACGAACGGATGCGCGCTGTCGCCGCGGGAGAACGACTCGAAGTCGAAGCCGAATCCGGCCAGTCCGATGGTGTCCAGGGTCATCCGGGTCATGTCCTCGGCGACCTGGACGGGCGTGCCGTCGGCCACCCGCCGGTCCCAGGCGGCCATGACCCGGCGCGCGGCCTTGAGCATCGCCGGGTGGTAGGTGCGCATCGAGCCGAGCGCGAAGGCCGGCATCAGAACCTCATGGGCCTTGCCCCAGTTCGGCTCGTCGTTGTAGGCGGTGAACAGACCGTCACCGGTGAACTCTCTGACGGTTTCCAGGACAACCGACACGCCCTTGCTGAAGCGGGACTCGTCGGAGACCTCGGTGACCAGATCGAGCGAGGAGAGGAGCAGCGTCTCGCGGTCGCCGAACTTGCGCTTGAAGATCGGGCCGTGGGTCCGGGCCAGGTCCATGAACTGCTGGATGGGCGTGTGGAGGGGCCCGGCGTCCGTGAGGTCGGCCACCGGAATGCCGTCATCGGCGGCGCGTTCGTCGCTGTGGAGCGCGATGGTGTCGGTCATGTCTCCAGCGTGAGGGCCCCCACGTGCAGGTCACGCCCGGACAACTGCATGATTGTGCAGTGTTTTTTCGCTGCGGGCTCTTGCGCGCGGACCAGAGAAGGGACCATGGACAACGGGACTGCCGACGGGGCATCAAACGGGGACTCGGCGCACACGGACGATGCACCCTGCGTGAACGGGCACGCCGAGGACCCGGCCGGGCCGTACGCGGGCGGCCCGTGGCGCAACTACTTCCTGATCCTGCTGGACCGTATCCCCACGCCGATCGCGGTGTGCCGGGCGTACGGCGAGGTGCTGATCGCCAATCCGGCGATGGCAGCGCAGTGGGGGACGGTCCCGGGACAGCTGCGCGGACGCAATCTGCTGGACCTCTTCGAGCCCCGCGCGAAGGCACAGCTCGACCGGCTCATCGACGCCCTGCGCCTGGGACGCCGTTCCCGCTATCCCATCGAGGTGCGCTGGCGCGACGCGACGGACGGGACCGAGCGGGAAGGGGAACTGACCATCGACCCGGTGGGTGACCCCTCGGTGAACCCGCCCGCCCTGCTGGCGCTGCTGCGGGTGCGCGAGAGCGCCCCGCAACCGGCACCGCGCGCTGCGGCGAGCCCGGTGGAGGCCCGGATCCTGGCACTGGCGGCGGGCGGCGCGACCACGGCGTCGATCGGTACGGCACTGGGGCTCACGGTCGACGGGGTGAACTACCACCTCACCCGGCTGGCCCGCCGTTGGCGGGTGCAGGGCCGTACCGCGCTGGTCGCCAGGGCCTATGTGCTGGGCGTACTGTCCCCGGACAGCTGGCCCCCGGCCCCCGCCTGACCGCTCCGGGCTCCTGTGCGGCCTCCGGGGCCCGTGGGCATGGGCCCGGCACCGCGGCCGCACGCATGTGCGGATAACCTCCGTGGTGTGGAGGAGAACGCAGCCGCGCCGTTCGAGCGCGGAACGGACGGCCCGAAGGTCATCGTCGTCGGCATCGACGGCTCCGACTCGTCGTGGCGTGCCGCCTCGTATGCGGCGGGGCTGGCCAGGCGTCAGTCCTCGAAACTCGTCCTGGTCTACGTCCAGCCGGTGCTGCCGGCCGGGGCCGCGATGGGCGCCCCGGTCTCGGACGCGACCGACGAGGTCGCCGAGGAGCTGATGGCCGAGATCCGACGGGCGACCGAGCGGCTCCAGGGGATCTACAGCCTGCGCTGGGAGTTCCACACCCTGCGTGGCGACCCGTACAACGGCATGGTCCAGATGGCCGACGAGCTCAAGGCCGACGCCGTGGTGGTCGGCGCCTCGGAGCAGGCCGGGCACCGCATCATGGGCTCGGTCGCGGTGCGCCTGGTCAAGGCCGGCCGCTGGCCGGTCACGGTCGTTCCGTAGGGCGGCCGCCCCTGGTGCTCCACCGCAGGTCACCGTTCGGCCGCTGCGCGTCCCTTGCCCCCCGGCGCCGCCTCGCCGGCCGGCCCCCTCGGCGGCGTCCTGACACCCCAGCTCCCGCCCGGGCGCTCCGCTGGTGGGCCGGGTCGCCCTGAGGCACGGTGGACAGTGGACGGGCGGAGTGCCGCCCCGGCGAGGGAGACCACCGTGACCGACCGCACGTATCGCGTGACCGAGATCGTCGGTACGTCCCAGGAGAGCGTGGACGCCGCGATCAGGAACGGCATCAAGCGCGCCTCGCAGACCCTGCGCAACCTCGACTGGTTCGAGATCAGCCAGGTCCGCGGGCATATCGTCGACGGCGAGATCGACCACTACCAGGTCGGCCTGAAGGTCGGGTTCCGGCTCGAGGACGCCGATTGACACCCCTCCCGTGTACGTCTCCCGGCGAGTCCCCGGAGTATTAGGGAGTCGCCTTCCCTAGTCGCCCCCGAGGGTCCATGATGATCCGCCGTCGGACCACGACGGAGCGTACGGAGGGATGACGGATGGGGCTGCGCGCGGGACAGGGCATTTTGCGCCGTAAACCGATCGAGCACATCGAAGAGACGGAAGGCACCGCCAGCGAGCAGCTCACCCGGGCGCTCGGCCTGTGGCAGCTGACGGCCATCGGCGTCGGCGGCATCATCGGGGCGGGGATCTTCACGCTGGCCGGCACCGTCGCGAACGGGAAGGCCGGGCCCGCGGTCCTGATCTCCTTCCTCATCGCGGGCATCGCGAGCGCCGCGGCCGCGTTCTCGTACGCCGAATTCGCCGGGCTGATCCCGAAGGCGGGCTCGGCCTACACCTACGGCTACGCGGTCCTCGGTGAGGTGGCGGGCTGGTTCATCGGCTGGGACCTGCTGCTGGAGTACACCGCGATCGTCGCGGTGGTCGCGATCGGCATCTCCGGCTACTTCGGCTTTCTGCTGGGCGAGTTGGGCGTCGACCTGCCCGCCTGGATGCTCGGCGCGCCGGGGACGGGGCCGGGGCACCGGGTGGACCTCTTCGCGGCGGTGCTCTGTCTGCTGATCGCCTATCTGCTGACCCTGGGCATCAAGAACGCCGCGCGCTTCGAGACGATCGTGGTGGCCCTGAAGGTCCTGGTGGTCATCGTCGTGATCGCGGTCGGCTTCTTCCACATCAAGACCTCGAACTACACGCCGTTCTTCCCGTTCGGGGTGAGCGGCGCCTTCACCGGCGCGGCCACCGTCTTCTTCGCCGTCTTCGGCTATGACGCGATGAGCACCGCGGCCGAGGAGTCGAAGGACGCCCAGCGCCATATGCCGAAGGCGATCCTGTATTCGCTGGCCATCTCGATGGTGCTGTACGTCCTGGCCTGCCTGGTGCTGACGGGTATGCAGAACTACAAGCACATCGACCCGGAGAGCGGCTTCTCGTCCGCCTTCAAGTCGGTGGGCCTGAGCGGTCTGGCGGATGTCATCGCGGTCGGCGCGATCATCGGCATCCTGACGGTCATGTTCACCTTCATGCTCGGCGTGACCCGGGTGTGGTTCTCGATGAGCCGGGACGGTCTGCTGCCGAAGTGGTTCGCCAAGACCAGCCCCAAGCACCATGTGCCGACCCGGGTGACCTGGATCGTCGGCTTCGCCTCGGCGCTCATCGCGGGTTTCCTGCCGATCGGCGAGGCCGCCGAGCTGACGAACATCGGCATTCTGCTCGCGTTCGTGGTCGTCTGCCTCGCGGTGATCGTGCTCCGCTACAAGCGGCCCGACCTGCCGCGGACGTTCCGTACCCCGGGCATGCCGGTGGTACCGGCGATCGGGGTGTGCTTCTCGATCTGGCTGATCACGTTCCTGGAATGGCAGACCTGGGTGCGGTTCGTCATCTGGTTCCTGATCGGCATGGTCGTCTACTTCACGTACTCCTACCGCCGCTCGAACCTGGCACGGGCGGAACGGGAGAGCGCCGGTGGCGGGAGCGGCGGCAAGCGGCTGTGAGCCACGGCGGCTGACCGCGCGGCAGTGAGCGGGCGGGGAACCGGCGGACGACGGCCCGCCGGTCCCCGCCCGCCCTCGGGATCAGAAGACGAACGGTCCCGGGGACTGCGGAGTGGTGGCGTTGCAGGTGGCCGTGACGCCGAACACCACGACCTTCAGTGAGGTGGCCGCCAGCTTGTCGCCCGCGGCGACCGTTCCGCTGAGCGGGCCGGTGGAGACCGCTTTGCCGGCCGGGATCGCCGGGTTGTGGCTGCCGGTGAACGTCGTGGTCCCGGAGCCGTTCTTGGTGAGGGTGAGCGTGGAGCTGACCGTGTTCGCGCCGACGTCTATCGGTGACGTGATCGCCGACGTGGAGAGGCTGATGGTCGCGGCCGTGCCGTTCTGGGTCGCGGTGAGTGTCGCCGTACCGGAGCCGAAGAAGCCGCAGTTGAACGAGAGGGTGGCGGTGCCGGGGGTCACCGCGGCGGCGGCCGGGGCCATCGCCAGTGTGCCCGCGGCGGCGACGGCGACGCCGAGCGCCGTACCGAATCCGAGCGTGCCCGATCTGAGGTGTCTCATAGGGGGGTACCGCCTTCTTGAGGGGGGTGCAGGCCCATGGCGCGGCGTCGGGAGGGGATGCGCGAGGGAACGACAGGCGGCCACGCAGGGGCCCGCGGTCGGATCCCCGGCCGATCACCGTCCAGATCTGACGGGTGGTCAGCGACCTGAATCGCTGACCATTGAGGCACGCGCCCCTGAAGAGAGCAAGGCCGTCATCTCATGATTTTTACGACACCCGGACATGAGTGGAGCAACCCGGGTCCGTCGGCAAGTCGACTACGAGACAACATTTTTGACGAGCCATCACCCGGTGATGGCACAGGCCGGACGCAAGCAGCCGGCGTCGGCCCACCGCGCACCGCTCCGGGAGGGATCCACCCCCGCTCCGACAGCTCGGGGCGGCCGGTTACCGCCACACCACCTCTTGACGCGCACCTGACCGGCGCCAAGAATGAGCGCGCTCTGACAACGTTGTCGGCCTATCGGGCCGTGCGCGCCCGCGCGCGCCGTCCGACGGGGCCGCGCGGCGACCCGAACCCGGAGGTCCACATCCATGCCTTGGCTCAGTCGCACCCGGTTGCGCGCCGCGGGCGCGGTGCTGGCGGCCGCACTCATCGGGGGCGCGCTCGCGGCCCCCGCAGCGCAGGCCGAGCCGCCCGGCGGCCCGCTCACCGACCTGGTCAACCCGTTCATCGGCAGCCGGAACGACGGCAACACCTACCCGGGCGCGGCCGTCCCGTTCGGCATGGTGCAGCTCTCCCCCGACACCGGCCACACCACCGGCTACGGCTACGACGACGACCACATCCGCGGCTTCAGCTCGGTGCACATCTCCGGCGTCGGCTGCGGTCTCGGCGGTGACCTGCCGGTGCTGCCCACCACCGGCGACATCACCGAGACCGACTATGCGAAGTACGCGGCCGGCTACGGCCATGACGACGAGTCGGCCCGGCCGGGGTACTACCGGGTCGGCCTGACGTCCTACGGCGGCATCACCGCCGAGCTGACGGCCACCGCCCGCACCGGCAGGCAGCGCTACACCTTCCCGGCCACCGACAAGGCGAATGTGCTGCTCAACACGGGCCAGTCGCTGCACAGGACGGTCTCGACGCGGGTCGAGGTACTGGACTCCCGCACCATCCGGACCGCCATCACCGGCCGCGGCTTCTGCCAGGACACCAAGCCGTACACCGTCTACACGATCACCCGCTTCGACCGGCCGTTCGCGTCGTACGGAACCTGGGACGGCGGCAAGGTGACGGCCGGCTCCCGGGACTCCACCGCCACCGGCCGGCACGGGGCCTACGCCCGTTTCGACACCCGCACGGACCGCACCGTCGAGGCGACCACCGCTCTCAGCTATGTGGACGCGGCGGGCGCGGCCCGCAATCTGCGGGCGGAGGGCGGCGGTTCCTTCGACCGCGCGAAGGCGGCGGCCGACGCCGCGTGGGAGCACCGGCTGGGCCTGGTGCGGGCCCGGGGCGGTGACAAGAGCCTGCGCCGCACCTTCTACTCCTCCCTCTACCGGTCCTTCCTCGCACCGAACATCGGCAGCGACGTGGACGGCCGCTACACCGGCTGGGACCAGCGGACCCATCGCGCCCAGGGGTTCACGTACTACCAGAACTGGTCGTTGTGGGACACCTACCGCACCCAGGCGCAGTTGCTGGCACTGCTGGCGCCGCAGGAGTCCCGCGATATGGCGCTGTCGGTGCTGCGGATCGACAAGGAGAGCGGCTGGCTGCCCAAGTGGGGCTACGGAACGGTCGAAACGAACATCATGACCGGCGATCCGGTCACTCCGTTCCTCACCAACGCCTACCAGCAGGGACTGCTGCGGGGGCACGAGGAGGAGGCGTACGCGGCGCTGAAGAAGAACGCCGACGGTGTGCCGCCGGCCGATTCGCCGGCCCTCGGGCGGGAGGCCAACGCGCCGTATCTGAAGGACGGGTTCGCCCCGTACCTCAAGGGCCGCCCGCACACCAAGCCCGGCGACTCCGACTTCGACCACGGCGCCTCGGCCACCCTCGAATACGCCCTGTCGGACGCGATGCTGGCGCAGATGGCGCGCGATCTGGGGCACGGCGGGGACGCGGACCGGTATGCGGCCCGTGCTCGCAACTACCGGAACATCTTTGACGGTTCGACCGGCTTCTTCCGGGCCCGCGACGGGAAGGGCGCCTTCACCGGGCCCGCCGATCCGGCCAAGAGCGAGGGCTTCCACGAGGGCACGTCCTGGCAGTACCAGTGGCTGGTGCCGCAGGACCTGCCGGGGATGCTGCAGCTGATCGGCGGCAAGGACAGGGCCGAGGAGCGTCTCGACGCGTTCTTCGCCTACCACGAGCTGCTGCAGGACCCGGAGAAGACGGCCCGCGAGGTGTGGGTCAACGGACCGTACGACTACTACAACGCGGACAAGTACAACCCGCAGAACGAGCCCGACCTCATCGCGCCGTACACCTATCTCTCCACCGGCCACCCCTGGAAGACCACGGATGTGGTGCATGCGGCGCTGACGCTGTTCACCGATGCCCCCACCGGTATGACCGGAAACGACGATCTGGGGACGATGTCGGCGTGGATGGTGCTCTCCTCGATCGGGGTGTTCCCGGTGCAGCCGGGCACCGACACCTGGGGGCTGAGCACACCGGTCTTCGACCGGGTGGACCTGACGCTGGACCGTCGCTACTACCCGGCCGGGCACTTCACCGTCACCGCGCCCGGGACGTCCGCCGCCCACCGTTATGTGCAGTCGGTACGGCTGGACGGCGCCGATCACGACCGGACGTACCTCACCACCGATGAGCTGCGTTCGGGCCGGGAGCTCGCCTTCGCCGTGGGCACCGAGCCGTCCAGCTGGGGCACCGGCGACCATGCCGCGCCGCCCCCGGTGGGCACCTCATCGGCGCAGCAGCAGCCCGGTCGCCGGCGCTGAGAAGTAGAGCACCGCCCAGGGGTAGATCAACGTCAGCCCCGGAAGGCGAGGTAGGACCGGGCGGGACCTCCCAGGACGTCCCGTTCCGGGCCTGTCTGCGTGCCGCGGTTCCGCAGTGCCCGTACGGCGGTCCGTAACGCCGTACCGAGCAGCAGGACGGCGGCGAGCGCGCGCAGGGGGCCGGCGACCGGTGCGACGGCACGGGAGAGCGCGGCACCGCCGGCCACCGCGGCCGGCGCGTAGAGGCCGTCGGCGGTCGCCACCCCGAGCGCCGCCGAGGCGCCGACCCGAAAGGAGGTCCGGGCGGTCACACTCACCAGCAACACCGCGAGCGCACCGACGGGAACGGCCGGCGCATAGCCCGCCCACAGGCCCGGCAGAAAGGCATCGGTCAGGATCTCGCCGGCCCCCGATCGCCCGCGGGCTGGCGGCGCTGCGCGCGGCCGCGGGCGAACGGGAGGCGAAGGGGGGCTGAGAAGAAGCGGTGCGGACGTCAGTCCTGCAGGGCCTGCCAGAACTCGTCGAAGGACATCTTGCCGTCGCTGTCGGTGTCCTTGGCCCTGATGACCGCCTCGGCGACCGGACCGGTGACGAACGGGTCGCCCATCTCGGCCATCGCGTGCTTGAACTCCTCGGGCGTGACCTGGCCGTCGCCGTCCGCGTCGAACCGGTCGAACGCTGCCCTGGCCTTGTCCATGTCTGCCATGAGAGGTGCCCCCTTCGTGGTGCTGCGCAGTGCTGCGCGGTGCTGATGACTGCTGATCTGACCTGCGTACATTAGCGGACCGTCAACAGGCGTCCGGCCGCGCCCTCCGTCGCGCCAGGTAGGGCGCCGTACGGCTTTGCGGTGCCGCCGCGACCTCGGCCGGGGTTCCGGCCGCCACGATCCGGCCGCCGTCCGCACCGCCGCCCGGCCCGAGGTCGATGACGTGGTCGGCACCGGCGACCACCCCCATGTCGTGCTCGACGACCACGACCGTGTGCCCGGCGTCGACCAGGCCGTGCAGCTGGCGCAGCAGCACCTCGGTATCGGCGGGGTGCAGCCCGGTGGTGGGCTCGTCGAGGAGGTAGAGGGTGTGGCCGCGGCGGGTCCGCTGGAGTTCGGTGGCGAGCTTGATGCGCTGTGCCTCGCCGCCGGACAGTTCGGTCGCGGGCTGGCCGAGTCGCAGGTAGCCGAGGCCCACGTCCTGGAGGGTGCGCAGGCTGCGGGCCGCCGCGGGGACATCGGCCAGGAAACCGGCGGCGGCGTCCACGGTCATCGCCAGGACGTCGGCGATGGTCCGGTCCCGGTAGGTGATCTCCAGGGTCTCGGGCCGGTAGCGGGCGCCGTGGCAGGCGGTGCAGGGTGCGTACGTCCCGGGCAGGAAGAGGAGTTCGACGGCGACGAAGCCCTCGCCCTGGCAGGTCTCGCAGCGGCCGCTGGCGACGTTGAAGGAGAACCGGCCCGCCGTGTAGCCGCGGGCGCGGGCCTCGTCGGTGGCGGCGAAGACCTTGCGCACCGCGTCGAACAGCCCGGTGTAGGTGGCGAGGTTGGAGCGCGGGGTCCGGCCGATCGGCTTCTGGTCGACGCGGACCAGCCGGTCGATGGCTTCCAGGCCCTCGGCCGCGACGAGCTGTGCCCGTGCCGTCGGTCCGGTGCTCTCGCCGTCGGCGGCGTCCTGCTGCTCCTCGCCGCCCGTGCCGAGGTGGTCCCGTACGGCGTCCGCGAGCACGCGGGTGACCAGGGTCGATTTGCCCGATCCCGAGACGCCGGTGACGGCGGTGAAGACGCCGAGCGGGAAGACCGCGTCCAGGCCGCGCAGGTTGTGCAGGGTCACGCCGCGCAGCGTCAGTGTGCCCGAGGGGCCGCGTACGGTGCGCTCGGCGGGTGGTGCGGTGTCGAAGAGGAACCGGCGGGTGGCGGAGGCGGGGGCGTCGGCCAGCGCGGCGACGGGACCGCTGTGGAGCACCTGTCCGCCGTGTTCCCCGGCGTGCGGGCCGACGTCCACGATCCAGTCGGCGCGGCGCACCACGTCCATGTCGTGCTCGACGACGAACAGCGAGTTGCCCGCTTCCTTGAGCCGCCCCAGCACCGTGAGCAGGGACTCCGTGTCGGCGGGGTGGAGACCGGCGGACGGCTCGTCCAGGACGTAGACGACGCCGAAGAGGCCGGAGCGCAGCTGGGTGGCCAGCCGCAGCCGCTGGAGTTCACCGGCGGACAGGGTGGGCGAGGGCCGGTCCATGCTCAGGTAGCCCAGGCCGAGTTCGGTGAGGACGTCGATACGGGCCACCAGGTCGCGGGCGAGCACCGGTGCCACCTCGTCGTCCGTCCGCTCGGCGGTGGGCCGCAGCACCTGGGCGAGGGCGTTCAGCGGGCGGCCCGCGAGGGTGGCGATGTCATGGCCCTCGAAGGTGACGGCCAGCGCCTCCGGGCGCAGCCGCCGTCCGTGGCACACCGGGCAGGGCTCGGCGACCATGAATCCCTGGACGCGCCTGCGCAGGGTCTCGCTCTTGGAGTCGGCGAAGGTGTGCAGCACATAGCGCCGGGCGCTCATGTACTGGCCCTTGTAGGGGCGTTGGATCCGGCCCACGTCGCGGACCGGGTGCACGGTGACGACGGGCTGTTCGTCGGTGAACAGGATCCAGTCCCGGTCGGCCCGCGGCAGCTCGCGCCAGGGCCGGTCGATGTCGTGTCCGAGGGCGTCGAGGATGTCGCGGAGGTTCTTGCCCTGCCAGGCCCCGGGCCAGGCGGCGACGGCGCCGTCGCGGACCGAGAGCGAGGGGTCGGGGACGAGGGACTCCTCGGTGACCCGGTGGACGGTGCCCAGGCCGTGGCACTCCGGGCAGGCGCCGGCCGCGGTATTGGGCGAGAAGGCGTCCGAATCCAGTCGTTCCGGCACCCCCTCGGGGTAGTCGCCGGCGCGGGAGAAGAGCATGCGCAGGGTGTTGGAGAGGGTGGTGACGGTGCCGACCGAGGAGCGGGAGGTGGGCGCGGAGCGCCGCTGTTCCAGGGCGACGGCGGGCGGCAGTCCGGTGATGTCCTCGACCTTGGGCGCGCCTACCTGGTGGATCAGGCGCCGGGCGTAGGGGGCCACCGACTCGAAGTAGCGGCGTTGCGCCTCCGCGTAGATGGTGCCGAAGGCGAGGGAGGACTTGCCCGATCCGGACACCCCGGTGAACGCGACCAGCGCGTCCCTCGGGATGTCCACATCGACGGTGCGGAGGTTGTGCTCACGGGCGCCGCGCACCCGTACGTACGAGTCGGCCATCCCTCCATGATCGGGCACGGTCCCCCGTGGTCGGGCACGGTCAGCCGTCCGCCGTGGCGGCGGCGACCCGCTCGCGGGCCTCCTCCCAGGGCAGCGGGGTGGCGACGACCGCGCGCAGCGCCCGGGCCTGGCGGGGCGGGAGCCCGGCCGCGAGCACGCCGACGGCGTTGCCGTCCCGGCCGTAGAGCGCCAGGGCGCGGCGCTCGGCCCGGTCCAGGACGGTGGTCTCGACCCGGTCGGCGCCCGCGGTCGGTCCGTACGCCTGGATCTTGACGGCGTACTGGTCGGACCAGAAGTACGGCACGGGGGCGAACGGGCGGCGTTCCTGGGCGGGGGCGGCGTCCTCGGCCGCAGCGGGGGCCTCCGCGGCCAGTTCGGCGAGGAGGTTACGGGCGGCGGCCATGCCCTGTTCGGTGGCGTTCATCCGGTGCTCGAAGCGCAGCGGGCGGCCGTGGACCGGATGGTCCCAGCGGGCCACATCGCCCGCCGCGTAGATGCCGGGGGCGGCGGCGCAGTACGTGTCGCAGCGCAGTCCGTCGGTGGTGTCCAGGGCCGGGTCGTCGAGCCATCCGACGGCGGGCCGGGAGCCGATCGCCAGCAGTACGAGGTCGGCCGGCAGCCGGGTGCCTCCCCCGGCGGCTACGCCCCCACTGCCGGGGGGACCCCCATGGGCCAGCCGTACGGCTGTCACCCGCGGGTCGCCGGCACCGTCCTGGTCCGCGGGCGCCGTCTCGAAGCCGTCGACCGCCGCGGTGAGCAGCCGGACGCCCCGGGCGCGGTGCTCCTCGGCGAGCAGCTCGCCGACCTCGGTGCCGACGACGGCGGCCATCGGTGTCGGCCCGATCCCGACGAGGGTGACCTCGTGTCCCAACTCTCGCGCCACCGCGGCGGCTTCACAGCCCAGGACGCCGTTTCCGACGATCACCACGCGCCGGCCGCCTCCCCCTCCCCCGGCGGCTACGTCCTCACTGCCGGGGGCACCCCCATTGGCCAGGCCGCTTCGCAGGGCCAGTGCGTCGTCGAGGGTGCGCAGGGTGTGCACGCCGGCGATGCGGTCGGCACCGGGCAGCGTACGGGCCGCCACACCGGTCGCGATGATCACTCCGGCGCAGCCGAGCTGCTCGCCGCCGTCGAGGGTGAGGGTGCGCGTCGCCACGTCGAGGCCCGTGGCCCGGGTGCCGAGCCGCAGGTCGAGAGCGAGCGGGGCGAGCTGCTCCGCGGTGCGCAGCGTCAGCTTCTCCGGCGTCCAGTCGCCGTGCAGCAGCTGCTTGGACAACGGCGGCCGGTCGTACGGGAGATGGGGTTCGTCGCCGATGAGGGTGAGCGGGCCGCGCCAGCCGGAGCGGCGCAGCGCCTCGACCGCGGCGAGGCCGGCCGCCGAGGCGCCGACGACGGCGATCGGCAGCCCGGTCATGCGTGTACCTCGATCACGGCGGCCGGGCAGATGGCGGCCGCCTCGTGCACCGCGTCGTGCTGTTCGACGGGCGGTTCGGCGTCGAGGAGGACGACGACGCCGTCCTCCTCGCGCTGGTCGAAGACCTCGGGGGCGATCAGCACGCACTGGCCGGCGGCGCAGCACTTGTCGGCATCAAGGGTGATCTTCATGTCAGGGCGCTCCGTGGGATTGCTGTGGTGGGAGTGGGAAACGACCGGGCCGGGGCACAAGTGCCCGGCGGGGGTCCCGCGCCGGCCCGTCGCACGCGGCGCCGCCGCTCCGTACCACCGTGCAGCGCCGTACCTCCGTACCGCCGCATCACCGCGCCTCCGTACCGCCCGCCGCTACGCTGCGCGGATGGCTTCCCCGCACGCCCCCGACCGTTTCCCCGCGACGCTCCCCGTGGTCCGGCAGATGGGACGGACCGCCTCGGGGCGGGCCTGGCTGGACCGGCTGCCCGGGATCGTCCAGGAGCTCGAGGAGCGCTGGGAACTGCGGCTCGGCGCCCCGTTCCACGGCGGCAGCTGCTCGTGGGTGGCGCCGGCCCGGCGGCCCGGCGGCGAGCCCGCCGTGCTCAAGGTGACCTGGCCGCACCGCGAGGCCGACGGCGAGGGACCTGCGCTGCGCGCCTGGGGCGGCAACGGCGCCGTACGGCTGCTGCGCCGGTCCCGGGAACGGGGCGCGCTCCTGATCGAACGATGCCGCCCCGGCACGCCGCTCGGGGACGCCCCGCTCCCGCCTGCCGAGCGGCTCACCCTCGCCGCGAGCGTGCTGCGCCGGCTGTGGACCGCTCCCCCGCCGCCCGACGGCACACTGGAGCGGGTGGAAACGGTGTGCGCCGAGTGGGCCGACCTCCTCCAGGAACGGATGAGGCGGTTGCGGCCGGACTACGACCCGGGGCTGGTGGCGCTCGGGGCCGAGCTGCTGCGCACCCTGCCGACGACCGCCGCCCGGGATGTCGTGGTGCACGGCGACGCCAACCCGGGCAATGTGCTGGCGGCGGAGCGCCGGCCGTGGCTGGCCATCGATCCCAAGCCGATGGTCGGCGACCCGGCGTACGACGCCTGGCCGCTGGTGACGCAGCTCGACGACCCCTTCGCGCACCCGGACCCGCGGCGTACGCTCCGCGAGCGGTACGCGCTGGTGGCCGACGCACTGGACGAGCAGCCCGCGCGGCTGCTCGCCTGGTCGGTGGCGCGCGGCGTGGAGAGCGCCCTGTGGAGCGCCGATCACGACGACATCGCGGGCGGGGCCGAGGAGTTGGCGAAGGTACGGCTGCTGGCGGAACTGGCGGAACGGTGACCGCCGGAGTGCCCCGGTGGCACTACAAGCGTCACAAGCCGTACGGCCCGCCGATCCGGCGGAGCTCCTCCAGCGGGTACGGGGTCCGTCGGCTCTCCTTCTGCACCTTGCGGTAGAAGCCCGCCATCACCGCGGCGAGCGGCGCGTGCTGGGCGAGGAGCGCCGCGGCCTGCCCCGGGACCCCCGAAGGGCGCTCGCCGGCGGCGCATGCGCGCACCCATGCGTCGCGCTCGTCCCTGCCGTACCCGTACAGATGGGCGACCAGCCAGTGCACCAGATGCGTGACGGTGTAACAGCGGTCATAGGTCCGGTGCCGGTCGAAGAAGGCGGCCTCCTCCGGCGACAGCGCGAACCGGGAGGAGACGGCGAGGCCGTAGTCCGCGAAGAAGAGACGCCGGCCGTCGGTCAGGATGTTCTCGAAGTGGGCGTCGAAGTGCAGGAGCCCACGCGCGTTCATGAACGAGACGCCGGCCGCCAGCTCCCGTTCCACCATGGCGCACGCCCGGTCGGCCGCCTCGTCACCGGCGTCGAGCCGCGCGCCCAGCCATTCGTGCAGGTTCTGCGGGATGTACTCCAGGAACAGCGCGACGGTCGCCGAGGACCGCTGGAGCGCCTCGATCCGGTGGCGCACCTCCGGGCCGCCGCCCCAATAGGCGACGGCCCGTTCCACGTCCGCGAGTTCGTCGGGAAGCGACGTCTCCGTGGCCGGCAGCACCCGCCAGTGGTACATCAGCGGAAAGCCCTGGTACTCCCCCGCGAGCACCCAGTTCGTCGTCATGAGCTGCGCGGCCAGCTCCCGCCAGGCACCGAAGCCCGGCCCGCCGATGCCGTACTGGCAGAAGGCGGGCAGCCCGAAGAGGTTCGCCGTGGACCGGACGTTCTCCGGCTGCCGCTCCGGATCGGTGAGGGGCACCTGCTTCACGAAGACCGGGGTTCCGTCGACGTCCAGCAGCGCGGACTTTCCGCCGATGCCCTTCCCGAGCGGCGTGGCCGCGTCCACCAGCTCGCGCAGTCCGCGGTCGCTGCACAGGGCCAGGGAGGTGGCGACGGAACTGTGGGCGGCCAGCCGGGCACCGCGGGACCTGCCGTGATGTTGCACTTCTGCCTCCAGTTGAGCCGTCGCCGGTTCCGCTTCTGCGGGGACGGCACGGTGGCCGCCCGGGTCCCGGACCCAGGCCCGCGAAAGGGGCCCTCAGGCGACGTCGATGCCGTACTCCTGCACCAGGGCTTCCAGGCCTCCGGGGAAGCCCCTGCCGCCGATCACGAAGTCCCAGTCGCCGCCCGCCCGTTGGCGGAACGAGCCGAGCACCAGAGCGGTCTCGCCGCGCCGCCCGTCCGAGACCTCCAGGCTGCCCAGCTCCTCCCCCGACGCGTCCAGCAGCCGGATCCGGGCATCGGTGAAACCGGCGAGATCGGCGTCCGGGTCGACCTGGGGGTCGATCGCCGCGACCAGGACCAGCCGGTCGGCGTCCGGCGGCAGCTCCTCGAACCGCACCTGCATCGCGGCCCGGTCGGGGGCGAAGCCGGGCAGCATCCGGACCGAACCGTCCGGACTGCGCGGGTTGTTGTAGAAGACGAAGTGCTCGTCGCTGAGCACGCTGGTCCCCTTGCACACCAGGGCACAGACGTCGAGGGCGACCTCGCCGGACCAGTTCATGCCGAGGATGTTGTGGTCCGGCGCCTCGTCGGCGGTGGCGGGGCCGGACGGGGCGTCCGCGCCGAGACGTCCGCGCAGCCCGTAGCGGCCTAGGAGATCGACGAGTTCGGGACCGGCGATGAGGCTGAGCGGTTTGCCGTTGGCGAAGGTGTGGGCGCCGGGGCCGAACCGGGAGGTGGTCACCAGCACCCCCTTGTTGGCGCCCTCGGACTGGACGGTGCCGTAGAGGTCGCGGACCGCGGTGGGCGGGACGGTGTTGCGGTAGCGCTTGACCTGCACCACGATCTTGCCGCCGCGGATCGGGTCGGGGTCCAGCGCGTCGACGTCGACGCCACCGTCGCCGGACCGCTGTGTGGTCACCGCCTGCATGCCCATGGCGCGGAACAGCTCGGCGATCAGGTTCTCGAAGGCGATCGGATCCATCTCGTACAGATCCGGTTCGCTCTGTGTGCCGTGCGAGACGACCCCGCCGCCGACATCGCCCGGCAGTCGCACCGGGCGTACCGCGGTGCGCTGGTCGGGGCGGGCGGCGAGCTGCCCGCGCAGCCCTTCGGTCAGGCACTCCACCGCGCCGACCTGTTCGAGCCGGAAGGAGTCGAACGCGCTGCGGGGCGCCATGACGGTCGCGAGGTACACCTGCGCCGGGCGGCCGGTCACCGGGTCCACATCGTCCACGAAGCCGTTCAGCGCCACCGAGTCCAGCGTGCCGTGACCGTCGGCGGCGAAGAGGTCGCGCAGCACCAGCAGCATGCTCTGGGCCAGCACGTCGCGGTAGAGCGCCCGGCGCTGCGCGGCCGGCCGGGTGGTCTCCTTCTCCTGGTCGGCGGTGGGCATATAGCGGACGGACCTGGTCTCCGGGACGATGTCGTAGCCGGGGAGCTCCCAGTCGAGGACGAGCTGGCGGGCCGTCGGGTCGTAGGCGGCCGCGATCTGCCGGGGGAAGCCCTCCGGCCAGGCGGTGGAGGAGTACAGCGCGGCGGAGAAGTACTCGACGGCCGCGTCCGCGTGGCCGTCGCGCAGCCCGGCGAGCAGCTCCTCGATTCCGGAGTTGTGCTGCCGGATCTCGGCCAGGGCGCCCGCGGCCCACTGGTCGTACTGCTGCCGGTAGGCGGTGAGTTGCGCCTGCCGCCGGCTCTCCGCGGCCTGCGCCGTGAACCAGTCCTGCTCGTAGCGGGCGCGGGCCTCTTCCTGGGCCCGGTCGCGGCGGGCGCCGAGGTGCCAGCCGCCCGTCGGCGCGTGATAGCGGGCCGGGTCGGGCATCGGCACCGGGGCGGCGAGGGCTCCCGGCGCGAACTCCGCTATCCGCTCGGGGCGCCGCAGCGCGGCGGCGGAGAACGCGGGGGCGCGGCAGCCGTCGGCGAGCAGGCCGGTCAGGGTGGCGACGCGGGCGTCCAGCTCCTCGGTCCGCCGCCGGGCGTCGGCCTCGCGCTGCTGCCGGTAGGCCGCCTGCCGCTCACGGTGCATCCGCGCCATGGCGCGTTCGGCGTCCCGTGCCTGCCGTTCCTGGTCGCGCTGCTGCTGTGCTCGCGCGCGGCGCTGGGCTTCCTGCTGGCGCTGCTGCTGACGCTGCGCCTCGGCCCAGACGGCCATTAATCCATGGGAACGGCGGCTCATCTCGCTTCGTGTCCTCCCCCCGGGGCACCTGCCCCGCAAACCCTGTGGAAGCGGTTTCACCTGCGCTGTTGGGGAGACTTTAGCGGGGGAGCAAGCGGCCGGTCACGGTCGGTACGAAGATTTCGCCCCGCATCGCACGCGACGCGCCGGCCACCGTTGCGGACCGGCCACGGACGTCGCCCGGCCGCCGCGAACGCACCGGCCCGGGGCGTCATCCGGTTGCTGCCGCCGCCCGCAGCTTCGCCGCCGTCACGGCCGGGTCGTACCCGTCGGGCACTCCGGCCACCAGCACCACATCGGCGTCGTTGTGCCGGGTGCGCAGCGGCAGGATCTCCCGATAGACGGGCGATTCGTACCAGCCACGAGCCCGTGCCAGATCGGGAAAGGCGATGACGACGACGAACCCGGGCCAACTGCCCTCGGTGACCTCCACCTCCGCATCGTGGACGAGAAAGCGACCGCCGAACGGGTCCAGAGTCGGCTGGATCCTCTCGATGTACTCGAAGACCTCCGGATGCGGCGCGGCGGGACGGAGGTGAGCGATGGCGTATGCGGTCATGGGACTGCCCTTCCGGCGGATGGCGGGTGCATCGGCTGCCACGTTTCCAGGCTGCGCGGTGGGGGTCGATTACCTCCGGGGTCATCACGGCCGGCCGGCTGCCGCAGCGCCCTCTGGTGCGGCGACCCGGCCGTCCGGTACGTCTGACCGCACGACCGCCGCTCCCACGGCACGACCGCTGCCACGCATGTCCTTCACCGCCCTCACGCCCCGCACGTCCGCACGAAGGGATCCCGCCATGGACGACCTCCTGTACCTCCGGGCCGCCGGCACCAGCCTGGTGCTGGACCTGTCCGGTACCGGTCTGCCGCGCATCGTGCACTGGGGCGCCGACCTCGGCGCGCTCGCGCCCGGCCGGCTCGCCGGGCTGCGTGCCGCCGATGTCGCGCAGACCGTCGCCAACGCGCTGGATGAGCCGGTGCCGTTGAGCGTGCTGCCGCAGCAGTCCGCGGGCTGGCCCGGCACCCCGGGGCTGAGCGGGCATCGCGAAGGCTCCGCCGCCGCGCCCGCATTCACGGTCCGCACCAGGTCCGTACGGGAGGAGAGCCGCCGGCTGACCGTCGACGCGGCGGACGCGGACGGCGGGCTGGCGCTCACCCTGGAGGCCCAGCTGACCGACGCGGGGCTCGTGCGGCTGTGTGCCGCGGTCACCAACACCGGCGACGACCCGTACCACCTCGCCGAACTGACCCTTGCCCTGCCGGTGCCCGCGCAGGCCACCGAGCTCCTCGATCTCACCGGCCGGCATCTGCGCGAACGCGCCCCGCAACGGCATGCGTTCACCGTCGGCACCCACCTGCGGGAGAACCGGCGCGGGCGCACCGGCAGCGATGCGACGCTGCTGCAGACCGCCGGGGAGGCGGGCTTCGGCTTCCGGTCCGGTGAGGTGTGGGGGCTGCATGTGGCATGGAGCGGCAACCACCGCTCGCTCGCCGAGCGCACCCCGGACGGGCAGGCCGTACTCGCCGGCGGCGAACTGCTGCTGCCCGGCGAGATCCGCCTGGCCCCCGGCGCCACCTACCGCTCCCCCTGGATCTACGGCTCCTACGGGCGCCACGGCCTGGACGAACTGGCCGCCCGCTTCCATCGCGAGCTGCGCACCCGCACCCGACACCCCTCGTCACCGCGGCCGATCACCCTCAACACCTGGGAAGCGGTCTACTTCGACCAGGACCCGGCCGGGCTGACCCGGCTGGCACACGCGGCGGCCGAGGTCGGAGCGGAACGCTTCGTGCTGGACGACGGGTGGTTCCGGGGGCGGCGGAACGACCGTGCCGGGCTCGGCGACTGGTACGTGGACGCGGACGTCTGGCCGGACGGGCTGCATCCACTGATCGACACCGTGCACGGTCTGGGGCTGCGGTTCGGTCTGTGGGTCGAACCGGAGATGATCAACCCGGACTCCGATCTGGCCCGTGCGCACCCGGACTGGATCCTGGCCGCCTCCCCGTCACGGCTGCCGCCGGCCTCCCGTCACCAGCAGGTCCTCGACCTGGCGCGCCCCGAGGCGTACGCACACATCCTCCGGCGCCTGGACACCCTGCTGCGCGAGCACCGCATCGACTACCTCAAATGGGACCACAACCGCGATCTCGTGGACGCGGCCGCTCACCACCAGACCACGGCCACCTACCGGCTGATGGACGAACTGCGCGCCCGACACCCGCAGTTGGAGGTCGAATCCTGTGCCTCCGGGGGCGGACGTGTCGATCTGGGGGTGCTGGAGCGCACCGACCGGGTGTGGACCAGCGACTGCATCGATCCGCTGGAGCGCCAGCGGATCCAGCGCTGGACCGGCCTGCTGCTCCCTCCGGAGCTGCTCGGCGCGCATGTGGGCGCGCCGGTCGCTCACACGACGGGACGTCTGCACACCCTGGACTTCCGGGCGGGGACGGCGCTGTTCTGCCACTTCGGGATCGAGTGGGACCTGACGACGGCGAGCCCGGCGGAGCGGGCACGGCTGGCCGAGTGGGTGGCGCTGTACCGGACACTGCGGCCCCTCCTGCACAGCGGGACGGTGGTGCACGGCGATCACCCCGACCCGGCGCTGTGGATCCACGGTGTGGTGTCCGGGGACGGCGGGCGGGCGGTGTTCGCGCTGGTGCAGATGGCGACGAGTGTGCAGTCGCCGGCCGGGCGGGTGCGACTGCCGGGCCTGGCTCCCGAGGCCGACTACCACCTGTCGCCCCTGCCCCCGGGCGACCGCCCGGAGGGGCCGTTCGCCTCGCCGCTGCCCTGGTGGGAGAGGGGTGTGACGCTACCGGGCCGGGTGCTGGCCGAGGTGGGCGTGCAGGCCCCGACCCTGTTCCCGGAGCGACTGGTGCTCCTGGAGGCCGTACGGAGCTGACGGGCGTACAGAGGTGACGGGCGTACGGAAGTGAGGGACGGACGGAGGTGCGGGGGTGAGGGGCATACGGAGTGAGGGGCGTACGGCAGCGGGTCGGCCGCACCCGCCGGCGGGCGCCGCACGCGCCGATCGGGAGCGGATCCGATCGGCGCGTGGCGGCCTGCGGGCGGCGGTGTCAGACCAGGTGCCGGGCGAAGAACCGCAGCGTGCTGTCCAGCTCGTGTGCCGGTATCTCCGCGTGCTCACCGGGGTTGGCGTGCAGCGTCTTCTCGGCCGAGGCCAGGGCGTCGAACAGTGCCAGGCCCTGGGACCGCGGCACCCGCTCGTCGTCCCATTGCAGCAGGAACTCCACCGGGACGGTGATCCGGGCAGCGACCCCGGCCGATGCGGCCGCCCCGCCCAGTCCCAGCACTGCCGCGCGGACCCGGGGTTCGGCGGCGACGAAGGGCACGCCCAGGCCGCAGCCCAACGACACCCCCCAGTAGCCCACCGGGCCGGCGCCGACGTGCGGGAGTTGCCGGACCGCGTCCAGGACCGCCTGCCATTCCGGGACGGTCCGGCGGGCCACCAGCGCGTGGAAGCCGGCGATCAGCGCGGCCGGTTCCTCCCCGGCATCCACCCGGGCCTGATTCTCGGTCGCGATCCGGTCGAGTTCCTTGTCCTTCGGCCGGTCGCCATGGCCGGGTACGTCGACCGCCACCACCGCGAAGGCGCACTCGGCAACGAAGCGGCGCGCACGGGCCACGAGGTCGGGGGCCTTCTTGTGCTGACCGCCGCCATGCCCCATCAGGACAAGGGGACGAGGGCCGGTGGCACCTTCCGGCGTCCACAGCACGCCGGGAATCCCATCGAGAGTGAAGAGCTGTTCGCAGACACCGTCGGACGATGTCCCGGAGAGGAAGCGCATGGGCTTCAAGCCTTTCGGGAGACCTTCTGCGGGCACTCCCCAGGCCGTGCGGAAGAGGGAGTCCCGACCTGTCAGAGCGTTGATCGGTCTCACCTCCTCGGTTCGCAGCAGCGCACAGCGACGCCGAAGGTAGCACGAAGGGCAGCACCCCCGTCCGGGCAAGGATGTCGCCGGGGCGGGCGCGGCCGATGGGACACCAGGTCCCAGTGGCAGGGCACCGACGGCGAGTTGCGGACGCGCGGCGGGCCACGGGCGGACGGGAGCGGCTGATCGGTGGGCCGGCGGCTCAGTCCTGGCCCAGGGCCGCCACCTCCGTGCCCGCCGGCAGAAAGGCGCCGACCCCGAAGTCGGCGGTGGAGTCGTAGGTGACCGGCCCGCCGGACTCCGCGCGACGGCGGCTGTCAGCGCGGGCCCGGGGGCGAGGAATTGCCGGCGTTCCATGAACACACCCCTCCGTGACGAACGTTCGGCGCTGCGGCCCGGTGACGACCCGGCGCCCCCGGCGACCGCCCCCCTCAGATCGCCCTGTCGTGCTCCGCCCAGTACGGGTCCCTCAGCTGCCTCTTGAAGAGCTTTCCCGACTCGTCGCGCGGCAGCAGCTCCTCGAAGACCACGGCCCGGGGGACCTTGTACCCGGCGAGCCGTTCGGCGACGTGGGTGCGGACCTCCTCGGCGCTGAGGAGCACGCCGGGTTCGGTCTGCAGATGGGCGGCGAGGACCTCGCCGAACTCCTCGTGGGGGATGCCGAAGACCGCCACGTCACGGACCCCGTCGAGGGCGAGCAGACAGCCTTCGATCTCCGCGGGGTAGATGTTGACGCCGCCGGAGATGACCATGTCGTTCCGGCGGTCGCTGAGGTAGAGGTAGCCGTCCGTGTCGAGATGGCCGATGTCCCCGATGGTGACGTAGCCGGGCAGGCCCGGCGCTTCCATCGCGGCGCGCCGGTCCGGGTCGCCGAGGTAGGTGAACCGGGGCCAGCCGTCGCCCGGTTTGAGGTAGATGTCACCGGTGGCGCCGGGCGGCAGCGGCTTCTTGTCGGGGCCGAGGACCGCGACGTCGCAGGTTCCGGTGGCCCGTCCGACGGTGCCGGGGTGGGCCAGCCACTCCGTGCTGTCGCACCAGGTGACGGCGCCCGTCTCGCTGCCGCCGTAGTACTCCCGCAGCACCGGGCCCAGCCAGTCGATCATGGCGTGTTTGATATGCGGCGGACAGGGCGCCGCGGCGTGCACGACGGAGGTGAGCGAGGACAGGTCGTAGCGCTCGCGCACGTCCTTGGGCAGTCGCAGCAACCGTACGAACATCGTGGGCACGACCTGGACCTGCTCGATGCGGTGAGCTGCGATCAACCGCAGGAACTCCTCGGCGTCGAACCGCGGCATGAGGGTGATGTCCAGGCCGGCCGCGAGGGCGAGGACGGCATGCTGGCCGGGCGAGGCGTGGTAGAGCGGGGCGGGGATGAGGGTGCGTCCGCCGGGGGCGACGGCGAAGCGCTCCAGGAAGAGCCGCACCCCTTCTTCGAGCTGGTCGGGAGTGACCGGTTCGCGCAGCACTCCCTTGGGAAGCCCGGTGGTTCCCGAGCTGTAGATGACGGTGGGCGGCCGTTCCGCGGCGGGCCGGTCCAGCGGCGCATGGCTTTCCAGCCACGGGTCGAGCAGCGGGTGGTCCCCGGCGACGGGCGGTACGGCGATCCCGCAGGCGGCCGCGACACCGGCGGGTACGGCCACCTCGACGATCCGTACGCCGTCGGGGAGCACGGCGGTCACCGCGTCCAGCATGTCGCTGTGCACGAAGACGACCTTGCTGCCGCTGTCGGTGAGCACATGCCGGAGGTCGTCGTGCCGGAAATGCCAGTTGACGGGGACCGCCGAGGCGCCGAGCAGGGCGGCGCCGGCAGTGATCTCCAGATGGGCGGGCTCGTTGCGCATCACGACCGCGATCCGGTCGCCGGGCGCGACTCCCGCCGCACGCAGCCCGGTGGCGATCCGCGCCGCACGGTCGAGGAACGACGGATAGTCGCGCTCATGACCCGCGCAGCGAATGGCCGGGGCGCCGGCGGCGGGTGGGACGACGGCTTCCATGGTGCCTCCAGTGAGTGCGACCGAAGGGCTCATTGAACCGACAAGTCACGTGGTCCGCCAGGGTGCTGACATCGGGTCAGCGATCTTTAGCCATGAGCAGCCCTCTCTCGGCCACCCTCTCCCCTTCACCCCGCTTAGATCCGAGGTCTCTCGCCTTTCCCACCCCACCTACCCGCAACTTCCGTCAGCCCTCGGCAAGGTGCTCCGATGTTTGTCGTGTTCGAGGTCTTCCGGTCCAGGTGCCGGAGCTGCACCATGCGGGGTGGCACAGGAGGCACGTACGTGACCAACTGACCCGAGGAGCGAGCGATGCACAGCCGCACCAGACCGTTCCGGCTGCTGGGACTCATGGGGGTGCTGGGCACCCTGCTGCTGGCCGCCGGCAGCCCCGTGGCCGCCGCGAAGCCCCCGCCGCGGCCCGCCGCCGGCCCCGGAACCAACCATGCGACCGACGATCCCTTCACCGCATCGCGCACCTCGTGGTGGCGTCAGGCCCGTTTCGGGATGTTCATCCACTTCGGCGCGTACTCGAACCTGGAGGGCGAGTACACCCGGCCCGACGGCACGGTGTGCCGCAACGCGGAGTGGATCAAACGCGAGTGCGGGATCCCGGACGAGGCGTACGAGAAGCAGGCCGCCGCCTTCAACCCGTCCGCCTTCGACGCCGAGGCGATCGTCCGGGCGGCCAAGGACGCCGGCCAGCGCTATATCGTCATCACCTCCAAGCACCACGACGGCTATGCGATGTGGCCGACGAAGCAGAACACCTGGAACCTGCGCGACCACTCCTCCTTCGACCCGCACCGCGACATCCTCGCCGAGCTGAAGAAGGCCGCCGACGCCGCCGGGATCAAACTCGGCTTCTACTACTCGATCTGGGACTGGCACGACCCGGACTTCGCCGACCCGGCGACCTTCCCGCGCTACAAGGAGCGGATGTACGCCCAGCTCAAGGAGCTCGTCGACGCCTACGACCCGGCGCTTTTGTGGTTCGACGGCGAATGGGACGCGGACCGCCCCACCAACCGCTGGTCCCGCCGGGACGGCGCCGACCTCCAGGCGTATCTGCACGGTCTGAATCCCCGCCTGATCGTCAACAACCGGGTCGGCAAGCGCGAGGTGGTCGACGGCGATTTCGGGACGCCCGAGCAGGAGATCCCGGCGGAACCGGTCGACGGGCAGCTGTGGGAGAGCTGTATGACGCTCAACGACCACTGGGGCTTCGCCAAGTACGACACCCACTGGAAGTCGGCGGCAACCGTGGTGCGCAACCTGCTGGAGGTGGCGAGCCGCGGCGGCAACTACCTGCTCAACGTAGGCCCGGACAAGTCCGGCCGCATCCCGCAGCCGTCCGTCGACCGGCTGCGCGAGACCGGCCGGTGGCTGAGCGCGCACGGCCAGGGCGACGCGGTCCACGGTGCCGGGCACACCGGGCTGGTGGCCGCCCCGCCCTGGGGCACGGTCTCCCGCCGGGGCGACGCGCTGTACGCCTCGGTCACCTCCTGGCCGGCCGCCGGCGCGCCCCTCCACCTCACCGTCAAGGGGCGGTTCGAGATCACCGCGGCCCGGGTGCTGGGCAGTGCTCAGCAGGTGACGGTCGCCCCGTCCGGTGACGGATTCGATCTCACCCCGTCCGGCCCCGCCCCCGGTCCACTGGCCGGCGTCATCCGGCTCACCATCAAGCCACCGGCCGCGGCCCCCGTCGGCACCGGCACCGGGCTGACGGCGCAGACCTGGGCGAACGACTCCTTCACCGGGCCGCCCGCGGTGACCACCGTCGATCCGACGGTGAACAAGGCCTACCGCTTCGACGGATCGCCGCACCCCGCGATCCCCGCCGATCACTTCAGCACCCGCTGGACCGGCACCGTTCAGCCGCGCTACGACGAGACCTACACCTTCACCACGGTCTCCGACGACACCGTGCGGCTGTGGATCGACGGCAAGCCGGTGATCGACAGCACCACCCCGCACGGCCCCCGGATCGACAAGGGGACCCTCACCCTGCGGGCCGGCCACCGGCACCGCATCCGGATCGACTACACGGAGCGGACCGGTGAGGCCCATATGAAGCTGCTCTGGTCCAGCCCGAGCCAGCCCCAGGAGATCGTGCCGAAGCGGCAGCTCTACGCGGACTGACCGGCCCGTAACGGCTGATCACGGGGGCAGCGGCCGTTCACGGCGGTACGGGCGGGACGCGGTCGTACAGGCGGTGCGCGGCCGTACGCACCGCGCCGACCGGCGGGCGGGCAGGCAGGCAGGCAGGCAGGCAGGCAGGCAAAAAGTCCGTCCCCGGTTGGGCCGTTCGGGTCAATGCGGGCCCCGGGGCACCGGCGGGGTCGCCGTGCGCCGGGGCGCCGTTGTCAGTGCCCGCTCCTATTCTCGGGGAGCATGGACAACGACGAGATCCTGCGGACCCACGGCGAGGCCCTCGCGCTCTTCGGGGCCCGGGTGCATGCGGTCCGCGACGACCAGTGGGACGCCCCGACGCCGTGTGCGCAATGGTCGGTGCGCGACCTCGTGAACCACCTCACCGCCGAGCAGTTGTGGGTGCCCCGCCTGGTGCGGGACGGCGCGACGATCGCCGATGTGGGGTCCGAGTACGACGGCGATCTGCTCGGGGACGATCCGGCCGGGGTCTGGGACCGCGCGGCGGTGGCCGCCGTGGCGGCGTTCGCGGAGCGCGGGGCGCTCGACCGCACCGTCGAGCTCTCGTACGGCCCCGGCCCGGCCGACGCCTACTGCGCCCAGATGATGGCCGATGCCGTGGTGCACGCCTGGGACCTGTCCCGCGCGATCGGCGCCGATGAGCGGCTGCCGGGCCCTCTTGCCCGGGCCGCGCTGCGCGAGGTGGAGCCGTACGCCTCCGGGCTCGCCGACTCCGGGCTGTTCGCCCCCGCGGTGGAGCCGCCGGCGGACGCCGACGACCTCACCCGACTGCTGTGTCTGCTCGGGCGTCGGCCCTGACCCGGAGGAAGAAGCCCATGGGTCAGGGCCGATGCCCAAGTGATCAGTGAGTCAGTCAGTCGATGCCGCGGAAGATATACGGCTCGGCGGGGTCGTCATCGCAGCCGGCGAGGCGCACCGGGGCGCAGCGGTCCCAGATTTCCAGATTGCGGACTTCCTTGATCCGACCGGGCCGCTCGCCCTGTTTCAAACGGGGCTGCTTGTGTTGAGCCTTGTGCAATGCCACCACGCACTCCTTCTTCAGAGGTATTGGTCCGACGCGGTGGCGCCTTGTTCACAAACCGGGAGGTCAGCCAAGGTTTGTGGCGTTCCCGCGACGGGCCAATGGTGTTGGCGTCTCCCAGAAAGGTCGTCCGTCGCCCCTCAGAGTAACGACGCCGCACTCCGCGCGCTCGGCGTTTCCCGGCGGGAAGGGCGCGTCATCGGAAGGTGCGGATACTCCGCCCCTCAGCGACGGGGAAATGGGGTGGTGTGTGTGATGCAGATCACTCACTCCAATGGCCCTCCGGTTGCTGCATTCGCCCCGTTCCCTACGCTGAAGAGTGAGCGAGGGATCCGCCCCCGGTCGCCGCGTGCCATGCCGCACGGCGCGCGACGGCAGTGCTACCCATGGGCGGGTGGCATGGTTCTCGGATTCCGGATACTGGCTCGGGCGGCTGGTCTTCCAGCGCCTGCTGGCCGTCCTCTACCTGATCGCGTTCCTCGCGGCGGCCCGGCAGTTCCGGGCGCTCATCGGCGCGCGCGGCATGCTGCCGGTTCCCGCGTTCGTGGCACGGGTGCCGTTCCGTGCGGCGCCCTCGGTCTTCCACTGGCACTTCTCGGACCGCTTCTTCGCCCTCTGGTCATGGGGCGGGGTGCTGCTGGCCGCCGCGGTCGCGGCGGGGGCCGCCGATGCCGTGCCGCTGTGGGCGTCGATGGTGCTGTGGGCCGTGCTGTGGGCGATGTACCTGTCCATCGTGAACGTCGGCCAGACCTGGTACAGCTTCGGCTGGGAGTCGCTGCTGCTGGAGGCGGGCTCCCTCGCGGTGTTCCTCGGGAACGCCCCGACCGCTCCCCCGGTGCCGGTCATGTGGCTGCTGCGCTGGCTGCTGTTCCGGGTGGAGTTCGGGGCCGGGCTGATCAAGATGCGCGGCGACCACTGCTGGCGGGATCTGACCTGCCTGTACTACCACCACGAGACCCAGCCGATGCCCGGCCCGTTGAGCTGGTTCTTCCATCACCTGCCGGGGCCCCTCCACCGGGTCGAGGTGGCCGCCAACCATGTCGCCCAACTCGGCGTTCCGGTGCTGCTGTTCACCCCGCAACCGATCGCCGGGTGGGCCGCCGTCGCGATGGTCGTCACCCAGCTGTGGCTGGTGCTGTCCGGCAACTTCGCCTGGCTGAACTGGGTGACCATCGCGCTCGCCATGTCGGCCGCGGCCCCGCTGTGGGGCGAGCCGTCCGCACCGCTGCCCGCGCCTCCGGTGTGGTTCGAGGTCCTGGCCCTGATCGCCACGGCCGGGGTCCTCGTCCTCAGCCAACGCCCCGCGCGCAATCTGCTGACCCGGCAGCAGATGATGAACACCTCGTACGAGTCACTGCATCTGGTCAATTCGTACGGGGCGTTCGGCAGTATTACGCGAGTGCGCCGGGAGATCGTCGTGGAGGGGACCGCGGACGCGGTGACCGGACCGGAGACGACATGGCTTCCCTACGAATTCCGCGGGAAGCCGGGCGACGTACGGCGGCTGCCGCGCCAATACGCCCCGTATCACCTCCGGCTGGACTGGCTGATGTGGTTCGCCGCGCTGTCACCGGCCTATGCGCGGTCGTGGTTCGTGCCGTTCGTCGCACGGCTGCTGGAGAACGACCGGGACACGCTGCGGCTGCTGCACCGCAATCCGTTCCCGGATCTGCCGCCGGCCCGGATCAGGGCCCGGGTGTTCCGTTACCGCTTCACGACCTGGCGGGAACTGCGGGAGACCCGAGCGTGGTGGCATCGGACCGAGGAGCGGGAGTTTCTGGCGCCGATTGCGCGGTCAGCTCTGCACGGAAGGCGATGACCATATCGCGGGCGTGACGCAGTCCGATCCGGGTGAAGTCCCCTTCCAGGGAGGCGAGTTCGGCCAGCGTCTCGTCGCGGTCGCGGCCGAGGCGGGCACGGGACTTGGCCAGTCCGAGCCGGGAGAGCGCCACCCCACGGGGCTCCTGCATCTCGCGGAACTCCCGCAGCGAGAGGGCGTACGTCTCGCGCGCAGCCTCGTAACGGCCCGCCCGGTAGAACACATTGGCGCGCATCTTGTGGTTGTAGGCGAGCGCACTGGCCAGATCCATGGTGCGGCAGATGGCCTCCGCCTCGGACAGCAGCGTCAGCGCCCGCTCCGTCTCGCCCTGCACGGACAGGACATCGGCGACGCCGCGCAGCGACCAGGCGCGCCCGCGGAAGTCGTCGGCCTCGGCGGCGATGCGGGCTGACTCCTCGAACAGCTCCAGGGCCTTGTCGTAGCCGCCGGTGTTGCGGTGCATCTGGGCTATGCCGGACATCGCCCACACCATGTGCCGGGCCTCGCCGTGCGCCCGGCCCTGGGCGAGCAACTGCTCGTGGAGCTCGGCGACCGCGGCGTAGTCGCCCTGTATGCGGCCGGTCTCGGCGAGGCCGGCGAGCGAGTAGCCGTGGGCGAGGCGGTCGCCGCTGCCGTCGGCCAGCGCCACGGCGTGGGTGAGCAGCCGGCGGGCGAGCGGCAGGGACCCGCACTGGCGGGCCAGGGTGCCGCCGCTCCACAGCGCCCAGGCCATGGCACCGCGGTCATCGGCGGTGCGGGCGCTGCGGTAGCTCTCCCGCCAGGCGTCACCCGCCTGCGTCACCCGGCCGAGCCGCCGGTTGGCCTCGGCGACCGCGAGCGCGGCCCGGGATCGCTCCAGCGCCGTGCCGGCCTCGGCGTGCGCGCGGCTCGCCGTTGCCAACACCTCCTCGTAGGAGGAGTTCACGCTCAGTGCCGTACCCAACTCGCCCTGATATTCGGGGGCGAATGCCTTGCCGTACATAAATATCCGTGGCCTCTCGATCATCTTCGTGCCTTGATCAAAAACTACGAGCAGCAGGGGGTGGAGCGAATCAGTCCGCGTATGGGTTGTCCTGTACGACTCGAGTGCTACGCGAGGGGCCATGGTCATCACGGGGATGTAGGGGAACGTCAGGGTTACCCGGACGGCCCCGGTGCCTCCCCTGCCCGGCATACCGCGCAATCCGGTCCGCCTCACTTGCCGGAGCGGGCGGGACGGGACACGCTGCTGACACGACCACCCGATCACGGACCACCGATCGCCGAGCACCGAGGTGTGGGATGAGCGCAGCGCGTACGGGAACGCAGGCCGGGCCGGGGACCGACCGCAGACGGTTCCTCGGGGTCGCGGCGGGGCTGGCCGTGGCGGGCGGGGCGGGGCCGCTGGTGGGGGACGCGGCGCGCACGCCCGATCCCGCGCACGCCGCCCGCCGCGACACCGGGCACCGCCCGCGCCGCGCCCGGCCGCTCTTCCTGGGGACGTACACCTCGGCCGCGGGCGGCGGCACCGGCGTCGGACTCGGGACGTACGACACCATGACCGGCCGGATCACCGCCACCGGGGTGGTGGACGGGGTCGCCGACCCCTCCTACCTCGCAGCGGCACCGTCCGGCCGCACCCTCTACGCGGTCGACGAGCAGCAGCAGGGCGGGGTGACCGCGATGGCGCTGACGCCGGACGGGCCGCCCACGGTGCTGGGCACCCGGTCCACCGGCGGCGCCGGTCCCTGTCATCTGTCGGTGCACCCCGGCGGCCGCTGGCTGCTCAGCGCCAACTACCTCTCCGGCAGCGTCGCGGTGCATCCGGTCGACCGCGCCACCGGCGCCCTGGGCGAACGGACGGACCTGGTAAGCCACTTGCAGCCGCCGCCCGGCCCCGGCCAGGACGGTCCGCATGCCCACCAGATCGTCACCGCACCGGACGGCCGGCATGTGCTCGCCGTCGACCTCGGCAACGACACCGTCTACACCTACCGGCTGGACGAGTCGGCCGGTGAACTCACCGAGGTGTCGTATGCGGCGCTGCGGCCCGGGGCCGGTCCCCGGCATCTGACGTTCCACCCCTCGGGTGCCTTCGCCTACCTGGCGAACGAGGTCGACAACACGGTCGTGGTCTGCCGCTACGACCGGCGCACCGGGCGGCTGACGCCCGGTGCGCCGCAGTCCACGGGGACCGGTCCGGGCACCAGCTATCCCGCGCAGATCCTGGTCACCCGCGGCGGCGGCTTCGCCTATCTCGCCAATCGTGGTCACAACAGCCTCACCCGCTACGCCGTGGAGGCGGCCGGGGCACGGCTGCGGCTGCTGGACACCGTGCCGGTGGGCGGGGACTTCCCCCGGCACATCGCCTTCTCGCCGGATCAGCGCTGGCTGTTCGCGGCGAACCAGAAGTCGGGGTCGGTGACGGTGTTCGCGGTGGATGCCCGGACCGGGTCGCTCCGGCGCGCGGGCGAGCCCTTCGCCGCGCCGGTCCCGGTGTGCGTCCTGCCACTGTGAGCGCCGATCACGGCCCGCCGCGGCGGCCCGCCCGCTGACATATTGCGGCAACAGTCCCGCATGGTTGGCCGGTTAGCGTCGGCTGCCATGAGCACGGGAACGGTACGGGACGACGGCACGACGAGGACCGGGGCGGCGACGGGGCCGGGCGGTCTGCGGCAGGGGCTCGAACGCCGCCATATGCGGCTGATCGCGCTGGGCGGGGTCATCGGGGCCGGGCTGTTCGTGGGCAGCGGGGTGGTCGTCCGGTCCACCGGTCCGGCGGCGGTGCTGTCCTTCCTGGCGGCCGGCGTGCTCACCGTACTGATCATGCGGATGCTGGCCGAGATGACCGTCGCCCGCCCGGCCCTGGGCTCCTTCTACGCCCATGTCCGCGAGACCCTGGGGCTCCGTGCGGGGTTCACGGTCGGGTGGCTGTACTGGTACTTCTTCGTGATCGTGGTCGCCGTGGAGGCGGTGGCCGGCGGCCGGATCGTCCAACTGTGGCTTCCCGGTGTTCCGTTGTGGGCGGTCAGCCTGGTGCTGATGACGCTGCTGACCGCCACCAATATGGTCTCGGCCCGCTCCTACGGCGAGTTCGAGTACTGGTTCTCATCGGTCAAGGTCCTGGCGATCGTGGTGTTCCTCTTCCTCGGCACCCTGTTCGTGCTGGGGCTGTGGCCGCACTCCCCCGGCGGGCTGGCCAATCTGACCGCGCACGGCGGGTTCGCGCCCGAGGGCGTCGGCGCGGTTCTCGCCGCCGTCGTGCCCTGCATCGGGTTCTTCACCGGCACGGAGATCGTCACCATCGCGGCCGCCGAGTCGGTCGAACCGGAGCGGGCGGTGGCGAACGCGATCCGTTCGATCGTGCTGCGGGTGGTGGCCTTCTATGTGCTGTCGGTCTTCCTGGTCGTCACGGTGGTGCCCTGGACGTCGAGGGCGATCGAGGTGAGTCCGTACGCCGCGGTGCTGGACCGTCTTGCGGTGCCCGCGGCCGGCACGGTGATGAACGCCCTGGTACTGATCGCGGTGCTGTCCTGCCTGAACTCCGCGCTCTACACGTCCTCCCGGATGCTGTTCGCGCTCACCCGGCACGGGGACGCGCCCCGCGGCTTCACGAAGGTCAGCGGGAGCGGGGTGCCGCGCCGGGCCCTGCTGGCCGGGACCTCGGTCGGCTATCTGTCGGTGATCGCGGCCTGGATCTCGCCCGATGTCGTCTTCGAGTTCCTGATCAACTCCTACGGCGCGATTGCCCTGTTCGTCTACTTGGCGATCGCCGTCGCACAGGTGCGGATGCGACGGAAGCTGGAGCGCACCGAGCCGGAGCGGCTGACGCTGAAGATGTGGCTGTTCCCGTGGCTGAGCTGGGTGACCGTGGCGCTGATGGCGTCGGTGATCGGGGCGATGGCGTTCCTGCCGGACAGCCGCGCGCAGTTCTGGCTGAGCCTGCTGACGGTGGCCGTGGCGCTGGCCGGGTACGAACTGCGCCGCAGGAAGGGACCGGCGCCCGCGCCGGAGGGTGCGGACGCGGCGGGGGCCGGTACGCACCGGGTCTGAAGCGGTGGTACGGCTTGGGGGCGGGCCCGGCCGAGGCGACGGGAAGCAGCTCGGTGCCGGCGGCGGCTCCCGTCCGGCACCGGAGCGGTCAACCGGCCTGCCGGGTGGGCTCGTCGGCCAGGTACTGCCGCAGCAGCTCGCGCAGCTCGGTCTCGAACTCGGCGTACCTCACGCGCAGTTGACCGCCGGGCCAGTCCTCGGGCAGGAGCTCGGCGGGGAGCAGGGGGTCGGAGAGGAGATGGCGGAGCGCGGCCGCCGCGATGGTGAAGCGGTCGGCGAGGGTGTCGGCGCGCTCCAGTGCGGAGGTCAGGGCGTCGGCGCGCGCCGCCCAGCCGGTCAGGTCCCACAGCCGGGCGGCGAGCGCGGCCGGGTCGTCGTCCGGGGTGCCGGTCAGCCAGGTGCACTGCTCCGTGGCGACGGCGGGGCGGGTGCGGTCGAGGTTGGCGGGGCGCAGCCAGCTGCCCTCGCGGAGCTCGGCCAGGCGCAGCGCGGCCATGGCCTGGCGCAGCGCGGTGCGCTCGGCGGGCGGCCGGCCCTCGGCCGTGGCGACCACGGCGATCTCCCAGTCCCCGCCCCAGGGCCGGACTCGCGGTGCGCGGCTCTCGTCCTGCCGGGCCTGGCGCGCCAGGAGGCGCGCGGTGAGGGCGTAGGAGCCGTCGGCCTGCCGCAGGTCGTCGGCGGCCACCATGCGCGAGAGCGCGACCCGGACCGTGCCCTCGGCGATGCCGAACAGCTCGCCGACCCGCACCAGGGCGCGCGCGGGCAGCCGCGGCGGGTGATGGCCGAGGAGGGTGCTCAGCACGATCGAGCGTGCGGTGAGCGGCCGCAGCGCGAGGGCGGCGGCCTCGGTGCGGCCGGGAGTGCCGGTGTCGTCGTCGTTCATATGTGCCCCGAATTCTAGCGAGGCCGGCCGTCGGCATTACAGTCTTCCCACGGCTGTTCCGTTTCTGTAACGTCAGGGTATGACCGTCACCCATGAAGTCGTGAATCAGGCCCCGCCGCTGACCGGGTTCAGCACGGCGGACGAGCCGGCCCTGCTGGAGGCGCTGCGCCGGGACGGCGCCGAGTGGGGCACCCGGGAAGTGGCGGAGCTCGGCGCGCTGGCGGGTTCCGCGGCGGTGCAGGACCAGGCGCGCTGGGCGGAGGAGCAGCCGCCCCGGCTGCACACCCACGACCGGTTCGGACACCGCATCGACGAGGTCGCCTTCCACCCGGCCTGGCATCAGCTGATGACCGTCGCGGTGGAGCACGGTCTGCACGCCGCGCCCTGGGCCGACGACCGCCCCGGGGCGCATCTGGTGCGCGCCGCGAAGTTCTACGTCTGGTCGCAGGCCGAGGCGGGGCACGGCTGCCCGATCTCGATGACGTACGCCGCCGTCCCCGCGCTGCGCGCCGCACCGGAACTCGCCGCGCGGTACGAGCCGTTGCTCGCCGCCCGCAGCTACGACTTCGGACTGCGGGCGCCGCTGACCAAGTCGGGCCTGATCGCGGGCATGTCGATGACGGAGAAGCAGGGCGGCTCCGACGTACGGGCCAACACCACCCGCGCGGTGCCGGCCGGTGACGGCAGCTACCGCCTCACCGGCCACAAGTGGTTCACCTCGGCGCCGATGAGCGACGTCTTCCTGGCGCTGGCGCAGACCGAGGAGGGGCTCGGCTGCTTCCTGGTGCCCAGGGTGCTGCCGGACGGCACCCTCAACGGCATGCGGCTGATGCGGCTCAAGGACAAGCTGGGCAACCGCTCCAACGCCTCCTCCGAGATCGAGTACGACGAGGCGGTGGCCTGGCCGGTCGGTGAGCCGGGCCGTGGGGTGCGGACCATCGTCGAGATGGTGAACATGACCCGGCTGGACTGTGTGCTGGGGTCGGCGGCCGGGATGCGGGCCGGACTGCGGCAGGCCCTGCACCACACCGCGCACCGGCAGGCCTTCGGGCGGGAGCTGGACCGGCAGCCGCTGATGCGCTCGGTGCTCGCCGATCTGGCGGTCGAGTCGGAGGCGGCGACGCTGCTGGGAATGCGGCTGGCGACGGCGGTCGACCGGTCGCAGGCCGGGGACGCCGGGGAGGCGGCGCTGCGCCGGCTGGCGCTGGCCGCCGGGAAGTACTGGGTGTGCAAGCGGGGCAGCACGCATGCGGCGGAGGCGCTGGAGTGCCTGGGCGGCAACGGCTACGTCGAGGATTCCGGCATGCCGCGGCTCTACCGGGAGGCGCCGCTGCTCTCCATTTGGGAGGGCTCGGGAAACGTCGCGGCGCTCGATGTGCTGCGGGCGCTGGGCAAGGAGCCGGCCGCGCTGGAGGCGTTCCTCGCGGAGGTGGAGACCGCGGCGGGCGCCGACCGCCGGCTCGATGCGGCGGTGGCCGGGGTCCGCAAGATGCTCGGCGGGCTCACCGATCCGGACCGGGCGCAGCTGATGGCGCGCTCGCTCGCGGAGCGGCTGGCGTTGGTGCTGCAGGGTTCGCTGCTGGTGCGGTACAGCCACCCGGCGGTCGCCGACGCGTTCTGCGCCTCGCGGCTCGACGGGGAGTGGGGCAACGCCTTTGGCACCCTGCCGGCCGGCGCCGATCTGGCCTCGATCCTGGAGCGCGCCCGGCCGACGACACCGGACGCGGGTGCGGCCGGGGGCGGGTCCTGATGTCCGTACGGGTGGAGCGCGCCGGACCGGTGACGACGGTGGTGCTGTCGCGGCCGGCGTCGCGCAATGCCGTGGACGGCGCGACGGCCGCCCAACTGGCCGACGCCTTCCGGGCGTTCGACGAGGACGACGGCGCCCGGGTCGCGGTGCTGTGGGGCGAGGGCGGGACGTTCTGCTCCGGTGCCGACCTCAAGGCCATCGGCACCTCACGCGGCAACCGCGTGGCCCCGGACGGGGACGGGCCGATGGGGCCGACCCGGATGCGGCTCGGCAAGCCGGTGATCGCGGCGGTCGCCGGCCATGCGGTGGCCGGCGGTCTGGAGCTGGCGCTCTGGTGCGATCTCCGGGTGGCCGAGGAGGACGCCGTCTTCGGGGTGTTCTGCCGGCGCTGGGGGGTGCCGCTGATCGACGGCGGTACGGTGCGGCTGCCACGCCTGATCGGCGCGAGCCGGGCGATGGACCTGGTGCTGACGGGACGTCCGGTCGCGGCCGCCGAGGCGCTGGACATCGGTCTCGTCCACCGCGTGGTGCCGACCGGGACGGCGCGCGCCGAGGCGGAGCTGCTGGCGGCCGAGATCGCCCGCTTCCCGCAGGCCTGTCTGCGCAGCGACCGCGCCTCCCTGCTGGACCAGGAGGGCAGCGACGAGCAGACCGCGATGGCCGCGGAGCTCCGTTACGGCCAAGGGGTGCTGGCCGAGTCCATGGAGGGTGCGGCCCGGTTCACCGCGGGAGCGGGGCGGCACGGGGCGCCGGACGGGGGCCAGGAGGTGTCCTGGAGCCTGTCTTCGGAGTCCCGTCGTTCGCCCGCAAGGCAGGCGGGACTTTGAAGACAGGCCCGAGACGGCACTCAGCTGTGTCGTGCTCGGGGGAGCTGCCAGTTGCCGCCGCGGTCCTCCTTCGACCAGCGCGCGACGAGGCCGGGGAGGTGCAGGAAGCAAGCCAGTGCGGTGACCGCCTGGAAGGCGTCGACAGCGCGCCGGGTCATCGGCATGCCCAGGCGCAGGAGTCGCGGATTGACCTCGGCCTGGATGTGGTCGACGAAGGGCCGCAGCACGGTGTCGTAGTTCGCCAGTGCGGTCGGCAGATCGTCCGGGTGTCGATTGATCTCGTCGGCCAGGACGTAGGCGCCGACCAAGCCGCCGGAGATTCCCATGCCGCTGTAGGGAGAAGCACAGTGCGCGGCGTCCCCGGCCAGGGCCACGCGGCCCTTGGACCAGGTGTCGGTGCGCACCTGGGCGACCTCCTGGGAGTAGAAGAAGGGGCTGGTCCTCATGCCCTCGATGAAACGCCCGGTCTGCCATCCCGCGTCGCGGAACCGGCTCGCCCAGAACTCCTGCTGACGTTCGACGGGTTCCCGGTGGATCGCCGAGGCTTCCGCGGATTCCTCTCGCAGCACGAAGTAGACCTGGGTCTCGGTCGGATTGTGGCTGCGGCGCATGATCTGACGGCCGCCCGGGACCATATAGGTGTCCCGGATGTCGCTGTCGGAATCGATGCGCGGGACGAACCAGTACGCCATGTGGATGCCGACCCGCCAATACGGGTCGAAGCCCTCCGGGAGGATCGCCCGGCGGATGCGTGACCCCTGTCCGTCCGCGCCGACCAGGAGGTCGAACTCGCCGGACGACCCGTCGGAGAAGTGCGCGACGACCTTGTGCTCGTCCTGCGCGAAACCGTCCACGCTTTTGCCGAAGACGTACTCGGCGTCGTGCTTGGTCGCCTCGTTGAGGATGCGTACCAGGTCGCCGCGCATGATCTCGTACTCGGACGTCAGTGTCTGGCGGCCCTGCCCGGAGGTGTTGGCCATGATCGTCGCTTTGGCCTTGCCACGGGCGTCGACGAAGGCGACGCCCTTCTCGTCCACGAGCTTGCCCCGGACGTCGTCGAGGAGTCCCATGCGGCGGACGGCCTCGATGCCCTGACCCCGGAGGTCGACCTGGGCGCCGGTGGCCCGCAGCGCGGGGAAGCGTTCGACGACGGTCACCTGGTGGCCGCCCCGCGTCAGCCAGAAGGCCAGCGCCTGCCCCGCGACTCCGCCGCCGGCGATGAGGACTCGTAAGGATCGCGTTCCCGAACCCTGTGTCATGTCTCCACCACTTCAAAATCTATCAGTGAATGATTCCTTTTCAGAGTTATCTATCAGCGATAGATTGTCAACGTGACGAAGATGAACCGTGAGACCGTGGTAGCCGAGGCGCTCGACCTGCTCGACGAGGTCGGCCTGGATGCCGTCAGCACGCGGCAACTGGCGAAGCGACTGGGCGTCGAGCAGCCGTCGCTGTACTGGCACTTCCGCACCAAGAAGGACCTCCTGGCCGCCATGGCGCAGGCCGCGATGGCGCCCCATGCGAACGCACCGCTGCCGACGCCCGAGGACGACTGGCGCGCATGGTTCCTGGAGAACACCCGCAGCTTCAGGCGCACTCTGCTGATGCGCCGCGACGGCGCACGCCTCCATGCCGGCTCCACGCCCACCGCGGACCTCGACCGGATCCGCCACAAGATGTCCTTCCTCGTCGACTCCGGCGTGCCCGAGCACGACGCACAGATGGCGATGCTGACGGCCGGCCGCTTCACGGTCGGCAGCGTCCTGGAAGAACAGGCGGACTCCGGCCCCGGCGACGGCGCGGACCTCCCGGCCGACATGCCACCGATCGATCCCGAATCGGCGTTCGAGGCGGGACTTTCCCTCATCGTGGACGGCTTGACCCCGCGCCTCACGGCATAGCGGCCGGGCCTGCCTTTCCGTCTGTCTTCTGTCTGCCGCGTCCTGCCCGCGCGAGCCCGCCGCACCTCCGCCGGCTCGCGCGTGGACCCTCGTGGTCAACACACCACCGGGCACTCAAGGGAGCCCGGGCCGGGCGCTCAAGAGGCGGTGTGAGCGCGGGACGTTGCGTCCGTGAGCGGTGATGATCGCTTACGGTTCTTCTCCGCATACCGTCGCCTCCCCGCCCGCCCCAAGGAGTGCAGTCCATGAGCGATCTGAACTACCCCGAGGAGGGCGCCACCCGGCGCGGCCCGCTGCCGGCCGGCTACCACCACCTCCGCGAGGAGCTGCCGATCGGCCACGGCAGGGCGGTACTGGCCGCGGCGGGCGACGCGATCACCACCTTCCGGATGCACCGCGCGGCCGGCACCCGCATCCGGGCCACCGCGCCGCGGGCCGCGCCGGGCGTGGGCGTCGAGGTCGCACTGGGCATCGGTCCGCTGCGACTGCGGGCCCCGTGCACCGTGGTGTGGACGGTGGACGAGGAGGACCGCATCGGCTTCGCCTACGGGGCCCGGGAGGGTCATCCCGAGTGCGGCGAGGAGGCGTTCGTCGCCGAGCTGCGCGGCGACGGTGCGGTGTGGTTCACCGTGACCGCCTTCAGCCGCCCCGCCCGTGCCGTCACCCGTCTCGCCGGCCCGCTGGTCCCCGTCTTCCAGCGCCAGTACGTCCGCCATCTCGGCCGGACCCTCCGCCGCCTGACGAAGCGCCCGTGATTGCGGCGCACCGGACGGGCCCGAGCGGCGGCGCCGGCCCTCGCTCCCACCGCCCGCTCCGGCGATTCCCTCACGCCCTGATACCCCCTGAAACACGCTTTGTTACCGATGCGTAGGAGGACGGCACGCGATCGCCATACGTCCACCTCCGCTTCATCATTTCGTCACCATCACCTCTGCCGACCGTGAAAGAAACCAAACATGTGTGACGACGAACTGATCCCGCCGCAGGCGGACATGACCGAGCAGGAGTGGCTGCGGACCGGGTCGGCGACGACGGCCGGGGGGCCGCCGCCACGTACGACGGGACGCGTGCCGCAGTGGGTGAACCGGCGGACGCTGCTGGGCGGCGCGATGGCCGGTGCGGCGCTCGCGGTGCTGCCTTCCCCGGCCCAGTCGCCCGCGTCCGCGACGCCCCGCATCCAGGGCCCGGGGGCCTTCCCCTTCCCCCGACAGCCCAACGGGAAGGGCGAGTTCGCCGTTCTGGTCACGGGTGACGCGGGGACCGGGGACGAGGCGCAGTACGCGGTGGCGGCCGCCGCGCGCGATGTCTGCCGGGCCGAGGGCATCGGCCTCGCGGTGGGACTCGGCGACAACATCTACGAGAACGGCCCGGAGTCCGATGACGACACGGAGTTCCAGGACAAGTTCGAGAAGCCGAACAGCGGGATCGATGTGCCGTGGCTGATGGTGCTGGGCAACCACGACTGCTCGGGCCTGATCCCCGGCAGCGGCGGCGACCCGTCGCGCGGTGACCGGGAGGTCGCCTATGCCGCCACGTCCCGGCGCTGGTACATGCCGAGCCGCTACTACAGCGTGCCGCTGCCGGCCGCCGATCCGCTGGTGGAGTTCTTCGCGATCGACACCATCCCGTGGTCGTCGTACGTCGCCCAGCTCGACCCGCACTACCGCTGGGACGGGCCGTACATGCGCGAGCAGCGGAGCTGGCTGGAGGGTGCGCTGCGCGCCTCGCGGGCCCGCTGGAAGGTGGTGATCGGGCACCACCCGTACCTCAACAACGGCAAGCACGGCAGCGCCGGTTCCTATGACGGTTTCGAGATCGGCAACTACACCAGCGGTGTCCATCTGAAGGACATGTACGAGAACGTGGTGTGCGGACGGGCCGATCTGATTCTGTCCGGCCATGACCACACGCTGCAGATCCTGGAGCCGACGGCCCGTACGGGCGGCACCCGGCAGGTGGTGTGCGGCGCGTCGGCCAAGACGGAGGACGGTACGGCGCACTTCGGTCACCCGGCGGCCTGGCAGAACTTCGCCGACCACGGGTTCATGGTGCTGAAGGTGTCCGGCGCGCGGCTGACCATCGATGCGTACACCGTCGATGTCGCCACGCGGAAGGCCACTTTGCGGCACCGGGCCCGTCAGACCCGGCCGGTCGCGGCGGCGGCCCCGGCGCACGCCTGACGGCGGGAGCCGTCCCGGAGCGACGCCCGCCCGGGACGGCCGCCCGCCCGGGACGGTGGACAGCGCCGGACGGGTGACGGCGCGGCGGCCGCGTCGATGCCGTCACCCGTCCCGTCACCCGTCCTCCGTACCCCTGGACGGCGTCCGGCGCACCGGAAATGCGGGGCTTCGGGCCCGCGCCTAGGGTGAGCGCATGGCCGCGTTCCGGTGGATATCGGCCCCGGTCAACGGCCCACGACCGTGGGCACGAGGCAGGCTCGGCCCGGCGACGCCGGCCCCTGCCGCACTGCCGCGCTGCCGTCGACGCCTGCGGACGCACGCCCCGCACCGCGTGGCCACGAGGCCCGGCACCCCATGACCGGCCTGCCCCCCGACCCCTTCGACGAGGAGTACGACCCCCGGGCAGGCCGGGACTGGCGCCTCGTCGAGGAGGACGCGCCCGGGGTCTCGCACCATGAGCCCCTCGGACTGCGCGAACGGCTCTCGCTCAACCGGATGGGCACCTTCGACTGGGACCTGGACCGCGGCTCCATGGACCTGGACCCCGGTGCCATGGACGTCTTCGACCTGCGCCCGGACGAATACGACGGCGCGCCGGCGTCCCTGGTCACCCGGGTGCCGCCGGAGGAGGGCCGGCGCCTGGACGAGGCCCTCTCCCAGGCCCTGCTGGACGGTCACTCGTCCTACGGGGCCTACTTCCGGGTCCAGTGCCGCGACGGGACCCAGCGCTGGACCCACTCCCAGGGGCGGATCCTGCACACCGCGGACGGGGTCCCCTACCGGGTCATCGGCATCGTCCGGGAGGCGACCAGCGAGCTGGCGGACTCCGCGCTGCTGCGCTCGCTCCAGCAGGAGCGGCAGCGGCAGACCGTGATGGTGCAGCAGACCACCGCCGCGCTGGCACGGGCGCTGTCCGTCAAGGACGTGACCCGGGTGCTCACCGGCAGCGGCGGCGCCCGGCGGTTCGGCGCCGACGGGCTGGTCCTCGGCCTGGTCGAGAACGACCAGTTCGAGGTCATCGCCACCGCCGGGCTGGAGGGCGAGGTGCCCGACGACATGATGACCTCGCGGCTGGACGACACCCTGCCGCTGGCGGACGCGGCACGCTCGCGCCGCGCCGTCTTCCTCGGCACCCGCGGCGAGCTGATCGCCCGCTATCCGCGGCTGCGCCCGTACACCGGGGTGCTGCCGGCGGGCAGTGCCGCGTTCCTGCCGCTGGTCGCGCAGGACACCGTCATCGGGGCGCTGGGACTGTTCAACGCCGAGCCCGCGGTGCAGTCGCCGGAGGCCAGGAACCTGGCGCTGGCGCTGGCCGGTGTCGTCGCACAGTCGGTGCAGCGGGCGACCCTCTTCGACCAGGAGCGGGCGTTCGCGACGGGGCTGCAGGCGACGATGCTGCCGCGCCGCCTCCCGCCCATCGAGGGCGGCGCGGTCACCGTCCGCTACCACCCGGCGAGCGTCGGCCGGGACATCGGCGGCGACTGGTACGACGTGATCGCGCTGCCCCAGGGGCGGACCGGGCTGGTGGTGGGCGACGTCCAGGGCCATGACACGCATGCTGCCGCCGTGATGGGCCAGCTGCGGATCGCCCTGCGGGCCTACGCCAGCGAGGGGCACTCGCCGGAGACCGTGCTGGTACGGGCGTCCCGCTTTCTGGCGGAGCTGGACACCGAGCGGTTCGCGACCTGCACCTACATCCAGGCCGATATGGAATCCGGCGCGCTACACCTCGCACGGGCCGGCCATCTCGGCCCGCTGATCAGCAACAGCTCCCGGCACATCGACTGGCCCGAGGTCCGCGGTGGACTGCCGCTCGGTCTGGCCACGGTCTTCGGGCACGATCACTTCCCGGAGACCCAGCTGTTCCTGGAACCCGGTTCGACACTGCTGCTGTGCACCGACGGCCTGGTCGAACAGCCCGGCCAGGACATCACCTCCGGCATCGAAGCGCTGTCCGCGGCGGTGCGCACCGGGCCCACGGAGCTGGAGGCGCTCGCCGACCGGCTCTCGGACCATCTGTGGGCCGACCCCGGCTCGGAGGACGACATGGCCCTCCTGCTGCTGCACCGGCTGCCCGGGTCCGGGACCGTCGCCACCCCGCGGCTGCGGCTGCACGTCCATCAGGCCGACCCGTCGGGCACCGCGGAGGTCCGCTCCGCGGTGCGCCGCACGCTGGACCAGTGGCGGGCGGGCACCGTCGTGCACAACATCGAGGTCGCCGCCTCTGAGCTGATCGCCAACGCGCTGACGCACACCGAGAGCGGCGCCCTGGTCTCCATGGAGCTGCTGCCGGGCACCCCGCGCCGGATCCGGCTGGAGGTCGAGGACCGCTCCAGCCGGTGGCCGCGGCGCCGCAGCCCCGGCGAGACCGCCACCTCGGGCCGTGGCCTGATGCTGGTCGAGGCGCTCGCGGACGAATGGGGCGCCGAGCCGCGCGGCGCCGGCAAGGCCCTGTGGTGCGAGTTCGCGGTGCCGGACGGGCAGGATGCGGTGCTGTGAGGGGCCGGTGCGCGCCGAGGTGGTGAGGGGCCGGACCGCGCCGGGGTGCTGAGGGTCCGGTGGACCGTCAGGTGTGGTGAGGGCCCGTCATCTCGTGTGCACGTCCGGCTCGCAGCCACGCGTGCTGACGGATCATCAACTCGTTCTGCGGCGACAGTGGAGGTGTCCCCGCCCCGGGAGACCGACAGTGGTCGAGCCGACCAACCTGGCCGTTGGCCGACTCGACCTGACCGGAACGTACACCCTCGGATTCATCACGCAAACCGCCTGGGCGCATGCGTCCACCGGGACGTCTTTTTCCGGCCCCGGTTCAGTCCTCCGGGCCGTACCACAGCGTCGTCATATTGCAGAACTCCCGGATGCCGTGCCCGGAGAGCTCCCGCCCGTAGCCGGAGCGCTTGACGCCGCCGAAGGGGATGCCCGGGTGGGAGGCGGTCATCCCGTTGAAGAAGACACCGCCGGCCTGCACATCGCGGGCGAGGCGCCGCTGCTCCTCGGGGTCGCGGGTCCAGGCGTTGGAACCGAGCCCGAACGGGCTGTCGTTGGCGAGGCGCACCGCCTCGTCGAGGTCGGCGACGCGGTAGAGCGTGGCGACCGGGCCGAACGCCTCCTCGTGGTGGATGCGCATCCCCGGAGTGATGCCGGACAGCACCGTCGGCTCGTAGAACCAGCCCGCGCCGTGCTCGGGCGGCCGGCGGCCGCCGCACAGGGCGGTGGCGCCCTGGTGGACCGCGTCGTCGACGAGCTCCTCCAGGTCGGAGCGGCCCTGTTCGCTGGAGAGCGGCCCGATGTCGGTGTCCTCGTCCATCGGGTCGCCGACGGTCAGCCCGGCCATGCGGTCGGTGAACCGCTCGGCGAAGGCGTCGTAGACGTCCTGGTGCACGAGGAACCGCTTGGCCGCGATGCACGACTGTCCGTTGTTCTGGACGCGTGCGGTGACCCCGACGCGGACCGCCTTGTCCAGGTCGGCGGAGGGCAGGACGATGAACGGGTCGCTGCCGCCGAGTTCGAGGACGGTCTTCTTGACCTCGTCACCGGCGGTGGACGCCACCGCGCGGCCGGCCGGTTCGCTGCCGGTGAGCGTGGCGGCCACGACCCTCGGGTCGCGCAGGATGTCCTCGACCGCACCGGACCCGATCAGCAGGGTCTGGAAACAGCCCTCGGGGAACCCGGCGCGGCGGAAGAGCTCCTCCAGGTAGAGCGCGGTCTGCGGCACGTTGGAGGCGTGCTTGAGCAGCCCGGTGTTGCCCGCCATCAGGGCGGGTGCGGCGAACCGTACGACCTGCCAGAGCGGGAAGTTCCAGGGCATCACCGCGAGGACGGGGCCGAGGGGGCGGTAGCGCACCACGGCACGGATCGCGCCGGAGTCGCTGACGTCGGCCGGGTCGGGGTGCTCGTCGGCGAGGAGCGCCTCGGCGTGCTCCGCGTACCAGCGCATGGTCTTGGCGCACTTCGCCGCCTCCGCGCGCGCCTGGGCCAGCGGTTTGCCCATCTCGGTGGTCATGGTGCGGGCGATGCCGTCCTGGTCGGCTTCGAGCAGGTCGGCGGCCGCGAGCATCCGCTCCTTGCGGTAGCCGAAGCTGGTGGTGCGGTGGTCCTGGAAGGCCTGGTCCGCCCGGACCAGGTGATCTTCGATCTCGCCCGCGTTGAGGGCGTCGAAGGTCTTCAGGGTCTCGCCGGTGGCCGGGTTGACCGTGGCGATGGCCATGATCAGCACCTCCTTGTTCGTGCGGATGCGGGATACCCCGCTCTGCGGGGTGACGGGTCCGGGCGGCTCCTAGGAGAGCGGCGACGGTTCCGGGGACGGCTCCGGGACCGGGTCGGGATCGGGTCCGGGCGGACGGGGTATCGGCGACGGTTCCGGCGGAATGGGATTCGGTGGCCCGGGCGGGCTCGGGGGGCCGGGGAGCGGGTCCGGGACGGGCGGCGGGCCTCCCGGATCCGGGGGCGTGGGCTGCGGATCGCGGTCGAGCGTGCGCTCACCGCGCGTTTGCGGTTGCCGCTGCACTGTGGGCCTCCAGACTGAGACGGCTAGTGGCACATGAGCCCCCGTACCCGAGTTTCGCCCGTCCATGGCCCCGCCGCACGGTGGATTGCCGCGGACGGGTTGCGCACGGGCCGGGGGCGGCGTATATGACCTGAACGGACGGCGCCGGACGAGCCCGTCGCGCCCTACCTTGCGGTCATGCCCATGACGCGTACAGGGACGACTCATCCGGCAACGGCCGGCGCCACGGACCCGGCCGGGCGCACCCGCCGGGCGCACCGGGGCGCGGTCCGGGTCCGGGCCGCCGCGCTGACCTCGGCGGCCGCCGTGGCGCTGCTCGCGCTCGCGGCGCCCGCCCCGGCGGCCACCGCGCCCGCCGGCTCCTCCGCCCACCACATCCCCCTTCCCGTCCTCATGGCCGACACCGGCGGCGGCGACCAGCTGATCACCGCGCTGGCGCCCACGACGGGCGCCACCACCGGGACCGTGCGGTGGTGGCAGCGGCACAACGGCCGCTGGCGGCAGGCGGGTTGGGCGCCCGCCCGCTTCGGGTCCGGCGGGCTGACCGAGGGCCGTACCCGGGTGCAGGGCACCTCCACCACCCCGACCGGGCTGTACGACCTGCCGTTCGCCTTCGGGACGCTCCCGCCGCCGCCCGGCAGCGCCGTTCCGTACCGCAGGGTCGGCGGGGACTCCTGGTGGTGCGAGGACAACGCCTCCGCCTCCTACAACCGCTGGGTGGCGCCGCTGCCGGCGGACTGCGCGGCCGGTGAGTCCGAGCGGCTGGCGGACCATCCCACGCAGTACGCCCGGGCCCTGGTCATCGGCTTCAACTACCACCGTCCGGTGCACGGCCGCGGCGCCGGGATCTTCCTCCATGTCAACGGGAGGGGCGCCACGGCCGGCTGTGTCTCCGTACCGGCCGGGGCGATGGCACGGATCCTGTCCTGGGTCCGGCCGGCCGCACGCCCGCACATCGCCGTCGGCACGGCCTACGGGCCGACCGCCCTCACCCGTTACTGAGGGCCTCTCCGGTGAGCGGGAAGTGGCAGGCCACCCGGTGCCCCGGCGTCTCCGGCTCGGCCGGCGGCGGCTCCGTGGTCGCGCAGAGGCCGGTCGCGAGCGGGCAGCGGGTGCGGAAGCGGCAGCCGGAGGGCGGGGCGGCGGCCGACGGGGCCTCGCCGCCGAGCGGGGTGCCGGCCGGGGCGGCGTCCGGGTCGGGGACGTCGACGCTGTCCAGCAGCCCTCGGGTGTAGGGGTGCAGCGGGCGGGCGAGGACCTGTGCGGCGGGGCCGGTCTCCACGAGCTTGCCGAGGTACATCACGCCGACCGAGTCCGCGAGGTGCCGCACCACCGCCAGGTCGTGCGAGATGAAGAGGTAGCCGATGCCCTTCTCGCGCTGCAGCGTGCGCAGGAGGTGGAGGATCTGCGCCTGGACGGAGACATCGAGCGCGGAGACCGGTTCGTCGGCGACGACCAGGGAGGGGGCCAGGGCCAGGGCACGGGCCAGGCCGAGGCGCTGGCGCTGACCGCCGGAGAACTCGTGCGGATAGCGGTCGACCGCGCCGCGCGGCAGCCCGACGTCGTCCAGCAGACCGGCGATCCGCCGCCGCTGCTCGGCGCGGTCGCCGATGCCCTGGACGACCAGCGGTTCGCGCAGCACGGCGCCCACCCGCATCCGTGGGTCCATGGCCGCCGCGGAGTCCTGGAACATCAGCTGGACATGCCGCCGGTGGGCCCGCAGCTCCCGCTTGTCGAGGGTGCCGAGGTCCCGGCCGGCGACATGGACGGTGCCGGCGGTCGGCGCCTCCAGGCCGACCGCCAGCCGGCCGAGCGTGGACTTGCCGCAGCCCGACTCCCCCACCAGCCCGAAGGTCTCGCCGCGCCGGACGGTGAGCGAGACGCCGGCCACCGCGCTGACCTCCGCGGCGCCCTTCCGGCCCGGCCCGCGGCGGGTGAAGAGGCCGCCGTGCAGCGGGTAGGTCTTGCTGACGTCGGTGAGCCGCAGCAGCGGTTCCGCCGTCCGCACCCGGGGCGCGGCGGGACGGGGCTCCTCGGCCGGGCCGGTGCCGGCGGCCGGGCCCGCGGGGTGGAAGCAGGCGAAGGCGTGGGCGGCGGTGGCGGGCGCCGTGCCGTCGAGGCCGTCGGTGAGCTCCGGCTCGGCGGCCCGGCAGATGTCGGTGGCGAAACCGCAGCGCGGCGCGAAGCGGCAGCCGACGGGCCGGGTGACGAGGGACGGCGGCAGGCCGGGAAGGGCGGCCGGCAGCCGGGTGCCGCCGAGGGCGGGCCCGCCGCTCCCGCTGCCCCCGCCCGCCCGCTGCCGGGGGAGTTCGGGGCGGGCCGCGAACAGCGCCTGGGTGTAGCGATGCCGTGGGCCGGCGAACAGCGGTCGGACCGGCGCCCGTTCGGCGATCCGGCCGCCGTACATCACCGCGACCCGGTCGACCCGGCGGGCGATCACTCCGAGGTCGTGGGTGACCAGGATCAGCGCCATGCCGAGGCGGGCGCGCAGCTCGTCGAGGAGTTCGAGGATCTGGTGCTGGGTGGTGACGTCGAGGGCGGTGGTCGGTTCGTCGGCGATCAGCAGCCGTGGCGCGCAGACCAGTGCCATGGCGATCGCCACCCGCTGCCGCATCCCGCCGCTGAGCTGGTGCGGGTAGCTCTTCAGCCGTTCCGCGGGCCGCGGCATACCGACCAGCCGCAGGGTCTCCTCGGCCCGGTCCCAGGCTTCGGCCCGGGTCGTCCGCCGGTGCAGCAGCAGGGGTTCGGCGACCTGGGCGCCGATCGTCAGGGTGGGGTTGAGGGAGCTCAGCGGGTCCTGGAAGACCATGCCGACGGTGTTCCCGCGGACCTCCCGCAGAACGGGTTCCGGGGCGGCGGCGAGGTCGGTGCCCCCGCACAGGATCCGGCCGCCGGTGATCTTCCCGCCGGGCGGCAGCAGACCGAGGACGGCGAGCGCGGTGAGGGTCTTGCCGCAGCCGGATTCGCCGACGATGCCGAGCGCTTCGCCGGGGGCGAGGTCGAGGTCGATGCCGTCGAGGGCCCGGACGGTGCGGCCGCGGCCGGTGATCTCGACATGCAGGTCCTCGATCCGCAGGAGCGGGTCGGTCATGGGGTGGTCCTCGCTTCCGTTTCCCGACGCCACGTCAGTTCTTCCGCAGGCGTACGTCGAAGGCGTCCCGCAGACCGTCCCCGATGCAGTGGAAGGCCGCGACGACCAGCACGATCGCCAGGCCCGGCGGGAAGATCAGCCACCAGTAGCCGACCTGGGTGTAGGTGATCCCGGCGGAGAGCAGCGATCCCCAGTCGGCGGCGGGCGGCGGGACGGACAGGCCCAGGAAGGACAGGTAGGCGACGTAGAGGATGGCGTCGGCCACCTGGAAGGTGGCGTTGACGAGGACGGTGCCGACGGCGTTGGGGACGATGTGCCGGAAGACCGCCCGCCCTCCGCCGCCGCCCATCAGCCGCATCGCGTGGATGTAGTCGCGGCCGCGCAGCGCCAGCGCCTCGCCGCGGATGAGCCGGGCCGGGGAGAGCCAGGCGACGGAGGCGATGATCAGGATGAGGACGGGCTTGCTGGGGGTGACGATCGCGGCGACCACGACGAGCAGGAAGAGCGCGGGGATGGCGAGCGCGGCGTCGGTGAGGCGCATCATCACGGCGTCCGTCCAGCCGCCGAAGTAGCCCGCGACCGAGCCGTAGACCGTGCCGAAGAGGGTCGCCAACAGGCCTGCGGCCAGGCCGACTTCCAGTGAGGTGCGCCCGCCGTACATCAGCCGGCCGAGCAGGTCGTAGCCGAGGTCGGTGGTGCCCAGCAGGTGGCCGGCGCCGGGGGCGCGGTTGGCCTGGGAGAGGTCGGTGTGGATCTGGTCGGTGGGGTGGAGCAGCGGGCCCAGGAAGCAGAAGGCGAGCAGGGCGAGCAGCACCAGGGCGCCGGCGAGGGCGAGCTTGTTGCGGGCGAAGAGGGCGAGCGCACGGCGGGCCGGGCGGGGGCTTGCCGGGGCCGCTTCGGGCCGGGTGGCGTCGGGGGCGGTGGTCGTCACGTGACGCTCCTGATGCGCGGGTCGAGGACGGCATAGGCGATATCCGTGATCAGGGAGCCGAGGACGGTGGCGACGCCGACGACGAGGGTGACGCCGAGCAGGACGGGGAAGTCCGAGCTCTGGGCCGCGTTCCAGAACAGCAGCCCCATCCCCGGGTAGTTGAACATCGACTCGATGACGAGGGTGCCGCTGAAGAGGGTGGGGAGGTAGAGGCCGAGGAGGGTGGCCAGCGGGATCAGGGCGTTGCGCAGGACGTGCCGGGCCATGATGCGGGCCTCCGACTGGCCCTTGGCGCGTGCGGTGCGTACATAGTCCTCGCCGAGGTTGTCGAGGACGGCGGAGCGCATATAGCGGCTGAACGCGGCGATGATGCCGAGGGCCGCGGTCACGACGGGGAGGACAAGCGCGAGCGGGTCGGCGAGGATGCCGCCGACCGTGTCGGCCTGCGGTGCCTCCGCGGGCAGCAGGGGCAGCTGCTGGCTGAAGACGAGCAGCAGCACCAGGCCGAGGAAGAACACCGGGGTGGCGTAGGCGAGGAAGGCCGCACCGGTCAGGAGGTGGTCGGCGGCCTTGCCGCGGCGTACGGCCTGCAGGATGCCGAGCGGGACGGCCGACAGCGCGGCGAGCCCGAGCGCGAGACCGGCCAGCAGGGCGGTCTTGGGCAGCCGTTCGGCGAGCAGGCCGGCCACGCTCCGGTTGAGTTTGTAGGACTCGCCGAGGTCGCCGGTGAGCAGCCGCCCCAGGTATCCGGCGTACTGCTCGGGCCAGGAACGGTCGTACCCCTGCTGGTGGTTGAAGTGGGCGACGGACTCCGGGGTGGCCTGGACGCCGAGGATGGCGCGGGCCGGTCCGCCGGGGAGCAGGTGGAGCAGCACGAAGACGATGACGGAGACCAGCAGCAGCACGACGAGGGCCTGCGCGAGGCGTCTGGCCAGGAAGCGGGTCACCGGCCGGCCCCGCCCTTCTTCACGAAGTACCAGTTCTGCGGTGCCAGGGAGAGGGTCGGGTTCTGGTCGATCCCCCGCAGGTCGTTGCGGATGACGGAGACCTGATAGGCGGGGTTGGGGGTCCACAGGACCGGGAGCTGACGGGCCACCTCCCGGCCGTAGGTGCGCATCGCGGCCGGGGCGTCGGAGTACTCGGTGGCCCGGATGAGCCGGTCGGTGCGCGGATCGGACCAGTTGCCCATGTTGGACGGGGCGTGCGTGGCGAAGAGCCGTTCACCGCTGGGGTCGGGCGGGAAGTACCAGCTGCCCTGGGTGCCGAAGAAGCCGAGCTGCCACTGCGCGCAGCGCGGCTCGGACGTCCGGCAGGGCACGGTGGTGCCCAGCACCGTGTTCAGCGGCTGCTGCCGGATGTCGAGGGCGATACCGGCCCTGTCGAATGCGGACTTGATGGCCTGCATGGTGTTGGAGGTCTCGGTCGAGCCGGACTGGGAGAGCAGGGTGAGCCGTAGTTCCTGACCGGCCTCGATACCCGCGCCGCACTCCCCCGCGCCCCTCCCCGGCCGTGCGCAGCGCAGCGTGCCGTCCCGGCCGGCCCAGCCGTGCGCGGCGAGCAGCGCCTTCGCCCGCCGTGGGTCGTACGGATACGGGTCGCGGTCCAGGAGGCCCGCGGGGACCGGGCCGAGGGTGGGAGCGGCGCTGCCGTGCCAGATCACCCGGGAGATCGACTTCTGGTCGATCAGGTGCTGGAGCGCCTGGCGCAGATAGGCCTGCCGCAGCAGCGGTCCGGCCGTGGGGTGCTGGAAGTTGAGGACGATATAGGTGACCGCCCAGCCCTCCCACGGGTCGAGGCGGTAGCCCCGCTCCTCGAACGTGGCGGACTGCGCCATGACGGCGGGCGGGATGTAGCCGTAGTCGACACCGCCGGCGCGCAGCACGTTGAATTCGGAGTCGGCGGTGGTGAAGGGCTTGAGGACCACGCGGTCGAGATGCGGCCGGTCGGGCCCGCGGTAGGACCTGTTGGGGACCAGGGATACCTGTCCCCCGGTGGTCCATTTCTCGATGCGCCAGGGCCCGTCGACGGTCTTCCACAGCGGATCCGTGGCGAACCGCGAGAACTGTCCGGCATGCCGCATCAGCCGGGCGAAGGTCCGCTCGGGGCTCTGGCGGCCGGGGTTCCAGGCGTGTGCGGGGAGGGCGACGAAGTCCTGGAGCTCGTTGGCGGTGAACCACGCCGGGTTGTAGGCGCGGTCCAGCCGGAGGCGGAAGGTGCGGTCGTCGACGGTCTCGAAGGCCGTGACGTCGTCCGGCATCAGCTTCGGCGTGTATCCGGCCCAGTCCTGCTTGTTGTGCCGGATCAGATCGAACCAGAACTTCACATCGCGGGTGGTGACGGGCTTGCCGTCGGACCACGTGTAGCCCTTCTTCAGCGTGATGCTGACGGTGGTGTTCCCGTCGCTGTAACGGGGCGCTCGCGCGAGGCCGCGGGGCGAGTCCATGGTCAGCCCGTCGCCCTTCCGCTCGGGTGCGAACAGCGGCAGGAACAGCAGGTTCTGGATGGCGCTGTTGTACGAGGCCAGGTAGCCGGGGGCGCCGATGGGGAAGATCCAGTTGGGGGTGGCGGCGGGCGGCAGGGCCATGGTGGCCGTGCCGCCCTCGACGGGCGTCCCGCCGGTGGCGCCGAGGTGGGTGACAACGTTGCCAGACGGGTCGCAGCCGACGAGCGCGAGGATGCCGAGCAGGACGGCGGCGGCCGTACGCCCCAGGGGCCCGCGGATGCGTGTGCTGCGCAGACCCATACCGCCTCCGGGATATCGCCGGTCGAGGAGTGCGAGCAAAGTACGGAGGGCCGGGAAAAGAAGTCAAGACCTTGGCGAAACCACATCAACTGCGTTCTACTGGCGGCCAGTTGGTTCCTGGACTTCCTTCGATCGGCGAAGGAAGTCCGTGCCGCGGAGGGGACCGTTCCATGCCGCGGCACAGCCTGCCCGTCGCCCCCTCTCGCCGCGCGCCACCACCTCCCCCACGAGCCGAAAGGCGCCCCATGACCGCCTCCGAGGAGCGGCCCGGCTCCGCCGCACATGTCCTCGAACTCGTCGCGAACGGCACCGCCGCCTCCCGCGCCGACCTCGTACGCCACCTCGGGCTCGCCGCGTCCACCGTCTCCCTCCGCGTCCAGGAACTCGTCGAGGCCGGGCTGCTGGCCGAATCCGGCGAGGGCGCCTCGCGCGGCGGCCGGCGCCCGAGGCTCCTCCGGGTCGCGGACCGGGGCGCCGTGGCACTCGCCGCCGACCTGGGCAGCCATCATCTCCGTACCGGTGCGGTGGGGCTGACCGGTGACGCCTTCGACCTCGCCGAGCGCGCCTTCGACCTGACCGCGGGGCCCGGACCCGCCCTGGACGCGCTCGTCGGGCAACTGACGGTGCTGGCCGAGCGGCAGCGGGCGGCCGGACGTACGGTGCGCGGCGTCGGGGTGGGCTTTCCCGGGCCGGTCGACGCGGACGGCGCGCGGATCATCGCCCCGTCCCGGATGCCCGGCTGGCACCTGTTCCCGCTGCGCGACCGGCTGGCGGACCGCCTCGGTCTGCCGGTGGTGCTCGACAACGACGCCAACATGATGGCGCTGGGCGAACATCGCGCCGCCCACCCCGCCCGGCGCCATCTGGTCGTCGTCAAGGCGGGCCGTGGCATCGGTTCCGGTGTCATCAGCGACGGCCGGCTGCACCGCGGGGCGCGCGGCTCGGCCGGTGACATCAGCCATGTCCGGGTGGACCAGGCGGCCCGGCTCCCGTGCTCCTGCGGCAACATCGGGTGCCTGGAGACCGTGGCGAGCGGCGCCGCGATCGCCGCCGCGCTGCGCCGCACGGGCCTCGCCGTCGACTCGACGACCGACATCCTCCGGCTGGTCGAGAACGGCCGGCCGCATGCCACCACGCTGGTGCGCCAGGCCGGCCGGGACATCGGCGCGGTGCTCGCCGTCGTCGTGAACTTCTTCAACCCCGAAGCGGTGGTCCTCGGCGGCGCGCTCTCCCGGGTCCAGCCGCTGGTCGCGGCCGTACGCGGCATGCTCTACGAGCGCTGTCTGCCGATGGCCACCAGCGAACTCACCATCGACGCCGCCGTCTGCGGCCCGGACGCGGGGCTGCTGGGCGCCGGCCATGCCGTGCTGCGCCGGCCGGCCCCCGCGGACGAACCGCCCGCGCCGGCCGCCGGAAGCCGCTGACCCACGGCCCGCCGGCCCCGCCCCAGGACCGCCCCACGGAAGGTGTGCCCCATGCCCTCAGCCACCAGCCGCCGGTTCCGCATCGGCATCGGCGGAATGGCCATCGAATCCAGCCAGTTCTGCCCGCACCGCTCGGCGTACGACGACTTCCGCGTCACCCGGGGAGCCGCCCTGCTGGACCGCTACGCCTGGACCCGCCCGGACGGCGAACTGGCCGAGCTGGTCGAGTGGGTGCCACTGGTGCATGCCGTCGCGGTGCCCGGCGGGCCGGTCGAGCGCGCCACCTACGAACGCATCAAGGATGAACTGACCGGCCGCATCCGGGAGTCGGGGCCGCTGGACGGTCTGGTCTACGACATCCACGGCGCGATGAGCGTGGTCGGGCTGGACGACGCGGAGGCCGATCTGACCGACGCGGTGCGGGCCGCCACCGGACCCGGCACCCTGATCTCGGCCGCCATGGATCTGCACGGCAATGTCTCGCGGCGCTTCGCCGCGCAGCTCGATCTGCTCACCGCGCACCGGATGGCCCCGCACGAGGACGCCTGGCTGACCCGGGAGCGGGCCGCCCGCAAGCTCGTCGGGCGGCTGGTCCGGGGGACGGGGCGCCCGCACCGGGCCTGGGTGCAGATTCCGGTCCTCCTCCCCGGCGAGAAGACCAGCACCCGGCGCGAGCCCGCCGCCTCGCTCTACGGCCGGCTGGCCTCGGTCGAGGCACTCGACGGGGTCGTGGACGCGGCGCTCTGGGTGGGGTACGCCTGGGCCGACGAGGAGCGCTGCCGGGCCGCCGTGGTGGTCACCGCGGACGATCCCGAACTCGCCGTGGCACAGGCCGGGTCCCTGGCCCGCGCGTACTGGGACGCCCGCCGGGACTTCGTCTTCGTCGGCCCGACCGGCGACGCGGACGCCTGCATCGCCCGCGCCGTCGCCTCCCCCGCCCGCCCGTTCCTGATCAGCGACTCCGGCGACAACCCGACCGCGGGCGGAGCCGGCGACCTCGCCCATATGCTCGGCCGGCTGCTGGCCCACGAGGAGTTGGCGAGCGGCCGGGTCACCGCGCTGCACCCGGGCATCACCGACCCGGAGGCGGTCGCGGCCTGTTTCGACGCCGGGACGGGTGCCGAGGTCACGCTTTTTGTGGGCGGCCGGTTCAGCGCGGGCACCGGCCCGTACGCGCAGCCCTGCGAACTGACCGGCACGGTCACCGCCCTGGAGGACGCGGTCGCTCCCGGCTCCGGCGGGCGGCGGGAGAATCCGGCCTACGACGGGCGCGGCCGGTCCGCGGCGGTCACCCGCGGCGGGGTGACGGTGGTGCTGACCGAGCGGCGGCGCCCGTTCCACACCCGGGCGGACTTCGGGTCGCTGGACCCGCTGGCCTATGACCTGGTGGTCGTCAAGATCGGATACCTGGAGCCGGAGCTCCATGCGATGGCCGCGGACTGGCTGCTGGCGCTCACCCCGGGCGCGGTGGACCAGGACCTGCTGCGGCTGGGGCACCACAAGGTGCTGCGGCCCCTCTACCCCTTCGACGACGAGGGGTTCGAGGAGCCGGACCTCACCCCGGAACTCCTGTAGGGGTGAGGGGGCGGGGCCGAGACCCTGCGCCGCCCCCTGGCAGAGGTCTCCAGGGCTCGTCCCGCCGAGCACCCGCACCGGGTCCGGCCGGTGCGGGTGCGGCGCGAGCCCGGCCCCGTCGTCAGGAGCTCGTGAGCACGACGAGTTGCCGGGTCGCGCGGGTCATCGCGACGTAGCGGTCGACGGTTCCCTCGATGCCCTGGCCGAACGTCTCCGGGTCGATGAGGACGACCAGGTCGAACTCGAGCCCCTTCGACAGTTCCGGCGTCAGCGACCGGACGCGGGACGTCGCCCGGAACGTGGGGTCGCCGATGACGCAGGCGATTCCGTCGGCATGCTCTGCGAGCCAGGTGTCGAGGAACGGGTCGAGGTCCGCGACGGATCCGTGGACGACGGGGACGCCGCTGCTGCGGATGGAGGCCGGCACATTGGCGTCCGGGAGCGCAGCGCGGATGACCCGCTCGGCTTCCGTCATGACCTCTTCCGGCGTGCGGTAGTTGATGCTCAGCGAGGCCACGGTGATCCGGTCGAGCCCGGCCCGTTCGAGCCGTTCCTGCCACGACTCCGTGAACCCGTGCCGGGCCTGGGCGCGGTCGCCGACGAGGGTGAAGCTCCGGGACGGGCAGCGGAGCAGCAGCATCTGCCACTCGGCGTCGGTCAGTTCCTGCGCCTCGTCCACGATGATGTGCGCGAACGGGCCGGCGAGCAGGTCCGGTTCGGCGCCGGGCAGCGCACCCTCGTCGATCAGGGTGTCCTGCAGGTCCTGTCCGTGCAGCATCGTCACCGCGCCTTCCCCGTCGTCGTCGGCCTCCAGCAGACCGTCGATGACATCGGCCCGGCGCGCGCGTTCGGCGGCGACGGAGGCAGCGTGCCGACGCTTGCGCACCGATGCCTCCGGGTCGCCGAGCCGCTGCCGTGCCGCGTCCAGGAGCGGCAGGTCGGATTCCGTCCAGGCCTGGGCGTCCGTGCGCTGCAGTCGGCGGATGTCGTCAGGGGCGAGCCAGGGGGCGCACTTGCGCAGGTAGGCGGGCACCGTCCACAGATCTCCGACGAGGTCGGTCGCTTCGAGCATCGGCCAGGCACGGTTGAGGGTCCTGATCAGCTCCCGGTCCCGCAGCAGCGATCTGCGGAGCAGGTCGGGCGGGGCCTCGCTGTCGTCCTTGTCCATCAGGATCGTGAGCAGCTCGTCCCGGATCTGGTCGCGCGCCTCGTTGTGCGGAGTACCCGGTTCCACCGCGTCGAACGCCGCCGCCCAGTCGTCGGGACTCAGACAGAGATCGGACCAGTGGGTCGAGACCGTCATCCCCTCGGTGGGCGGCTCCTCGTAGATGCCCACGGCCGGTTCGATCGCCTTCACCAGGTCCGCCGACGACTTCAAGAGGGCCACCCGCGGGTCGGGCTCGACGCCCGCTCCGGCTCCCTCGGGAACGAGGTCGCGCAGGATGCAGGTCTGCACGCCCTCCTCGCCGAGGCTGGGCAGGACATCGGCGACATAGGCCAGGTAGGGGCGGCTCGGACCGACGAACAGCACGCCGCCCCGACGGTGGCCGAGTCGGGGGTCGGCGTAGAGGAGGTGGGCGGCGCGGTGCAGCGCGACGACGGTCTTGCCGGTACCGGGGCCGCCGTCGACGACGAGCGCGCCACGGGATCCCGCCCGGATGACGGCGTCCTGGTCGGCCTGGATGGTGGCGAGCACATCGCGCATCCGGGCCGACCGGTTGCCGCCCAGGCTGGCGATGAACGCGGACTGGTCGTCGAGCGCGGCGTGCCCGTCGAGTCCGTCGGCGGTGAACACCTCGTCCCAGTAGTCGCTGATCCGGGCGCGGGTCCAGCGGTACCTGCGGCGGCTCGCCAGGCCCATCGGGTTGGCGTGGGTCGCCGCGAAGAACGGCTCGGCCGCGGGGGAACGCCAGTCGAGCAGCAGCCGGCGTCCCGCGCTGTCGGTGAGGCCGAGGCGTCCGATGTACACGGGCTCGGGGTCGTCCGCCCGGACGAAGTGCCCCAGGCACAGGTCCAGACCGAAGCGGCGCAGGGCACGCAGGCGGCCGGTCAGCCGGTGGACCTCGGTGTCCCGGTCCATCGCCGCCCGGCCGGCGCCGCCGGGCGCCTTGCGCTCGGCCTCCAGGCGGTCGGAGAGTTCGGCGATCGACTGGTCGAGGCACTCCGCGATGGCCGCGAACTGCCGCTCGTCGTCGGCGATCAGCGCCGGGTCGGCCTTGGGGGCAAGACGGTCGGGGAGGTCGAACGCACTGGTGGTCAGGGGGTTCATGTCATCAACTCCGGTCCGAGGAGGCTGTCGCGACGGCCGACGGTGCACCCGCCCGCACCCCGGCACCGCGTGCCCGGGCCGGCACCGCGCGTCCCACCACCGACTCGACGTCACCGCACGCCCCATGAACCGACAACAACACACGCACTTCGCGAATCTCCCATTTCTGCAGGTTCTGGCCTCGGCCCGCGATTCTGTCCCACCACCGGGGCCTTGCCGCAAGCCCCCCAGTGCGCTATAAGTTGAGAGTGGCAAGGAGTGGGTACTCCTCCGTGCTCTCGCCGCCGGCCTCGCCGTCGGCCGCATCATCCGCCTCCTCGTCCGCTCCGGACGGACCGGCCCTCCCCGCGCATCGCCCAAGCCCCTCCGCGCCTCGGCGACGCACCCCGTACAGCGGCCGCTGCGCTACGAGGCGTCGGCACACCAGCCCCCCGAGAAACGGCAGCAGGGCCGCCCGCCTGCGCAAAGACGCGCGTCGCGCGGCGGACGGCCCCGGTGCCCTTGCCAGTTACGGCTGCGGATCGCGGGCGTCGTAGCGGGCGAAGGCGCGGCGGCCGAGGCCCAGTCCGGTCACCACCAGGACGCAGGCCAGGCCGCCGCCGATCACCGCGGTGGCCGGGGAGGTCAGGTCGGCCGCCGATCCGGCGAGGAAGTCGCCCAGCCGCGGCCCGCCGGCGACCACGACGATGAAGACGCCCTGGAGCCGGCCGCGCATCGCGTCCGGCGTCGCGGCCTGCAGCATCGTGCTGCGGAACACCATCGACACGGTGTCCGCACAACCGGCGACGGCCAGGAAGAACAGGCCGAACCACAGGTGCCGGGAGAGTCCGAAGCAGGCGATGGCCGCGCCCCAGGCGGCCACCGCGATCAGGATGGCCAGGCCGTGCCGGCGGATTCCGCCGAGCCAGCCGGAGAACAGCCCGCCCAGTACGGCGCCCACCGCGGGCGCGGCCACCAGGAGGCCGACGGTCTTGGCGTCCCCGGCGAACCAGAGCACCGCGACCGCGGGGAACAAGGCGCGCGGCTGGGCGAGCACCATCGCCGCCAGGTCCGAGAAGAACGTCATCCGCAGGTTGGGCCGGGTGGCGAGAAAGCGCAGGCCGTCCAGTACGGAGGCTCGGCGCCGCGGCCCCTCCCCCTGGTCGGGTCGCATGGAGGGCAGTCGCCACATCGCGTACAGCGAGCCGCTGAAGGCCACCACATCGATCAGATACGCGGCCTGATAGCCCCACAGGCCGACGATGACACCGCCCAGCATCGGCCCGCCCATCAGACCGAGGTTGCTGGTCAGAGAGTTGAGAGCGTTGGCGGCCGGCAGCTGTTCGGGGGGCAGCAGCCGCGGGATCATCGACGAGCGGGCCGGTGAGTTCATCGCGAAGCAGACGGCCTGGCAGGCGACGACGGTGTAGAGCAGCCAGACCCGGTGATATCCGGCCACCGCGGCGGTGGCCAGCACGAGGGACATCGCGGTGGCCCCCGCCGCGCTGTAGAGGCCCAGTGTGCGGCGGTCGACGGTATCGGCGATGGCGCCGCCGTACAGCCCGAAGACGACCAGGGGGACCAGGGAGCACAGGCCCACCAGACCGACCGCGAAAGTGGAGTGGGTGAGCGTGTAGACCTGCAGGGAGACCGCGAGCGCGGTCATCTGCTGCCCCATCCAGGAGATGGTGTTGCCGCACCACAGGCGGCGGTAGTCCGGCGAGAGGCGCAGCGGGGTCAGATCGGCGAATATCCGGGAACGCAGGGGTATTTCGCTCTTCTCGGGGGTCGTTGTAGGGGCCACGCGGCGCAGTAAAGCATGCTGCGGGGACCCCGCGGGCGGCAGGGCGGGAAGTGGCGCTGGGGCCGGTCGCCCCTTACCGCCCTCGGTACGGACCGCGCCTCGCCATCGGCGCGGTGAGCTCCGGCGCCCAGCCGGAGAACTCCTGGGCGATCCGCGCGGCAGCCGCCGGCCTCACCAGCGCCAGCGGGTGGCGGCGGCGATCGCGTCGTCCTCGCTCTCGGCGAAGTGCGCTTCCTCCGCGCGCCGGACGGCGAGCACCGCGCCGTGCAGCACCTCGCCCATCGCCTCGTACAGCGGGGCCGACTTCTCCAGCCGGTCGGCCGCCTCGGTGAGGGTGGCCGGCAGCCGGACGATGCCCCGCCGGGCGCGCTCGCGGACGCCGAGCACGCCGGGGTCGCCGGTCTGCGGCTGCGGCAGCTGGGTCGCGGACTCGATGCCGTGCAGTCCGGCGGCGATGACCGCGCCGACCGCGAGGTACGGGTTGGCGGCGGCGTCGAAGGTCTTGACCTCGGCATGGCCGCCGTCCGGGTCGTCGGGGGCGCCGGTGATCAGACGCAGCGCCGCCTCCCGGTTCTCGACGCCCCAGCACTGGTAGACGCCGGCCCAGTGGGAGGGCTGCAGCCGCAGATAGCTGGCGGGCGAGGGGCAGCCGATGGCGAGCAGGGCGGGCAGGGCGGCGAGGACGCCGCCGAGGAAGGCCGCGGCGTCCGGCGCCAGGCCCCATGCGGCGTCGGGGGTGCGGTGCAGGCTCGTGCCGTCGCGGTACAGGCTCAGGTGGAGGTGGCAGCCGTTGCCGACCTGGCCGGCGACGACCGACGGGGCGAAGGAGGCGCGCAGCCCGTGCCGGACGGAGACGGCGCGGATGGTCTCGCGCACCAGCACCACGTCGTCGGCGGCGCGGACCGGATCGCCCGGAGCGGTGGTGACCTCGAACTGGCCGGGGGCGTACTCGGGGTGGAGCTGGAGAACGTCGATGCCCTGGACGCTGAGCGCCTCGGTGACATCGCGGAGGTAGTCCGAGAGCTCGACGACCCGGGTCATGCCGTACGCGGGGCCCGCGCAGGGGTAGTCGAGCGGCTCGTCCGCGCCGGTGGGGGCCGGGTGTCCCGCGGGGGCGCGGGTGACCACCCATTCGGTCTCGAAGCCCATCCGCAGCTCCAGGCCGGCCGTGGCCGCCCGTTCCGTCATCCGCCGGGCGAACTGCCGCTGGCAGGCGGGGTGCGGCAGGCCGAGCTGGTCGTAGCGGTCGGCCGGCGCCCAGGCCCAGCCGGGCTGAGCGGCGAGCGAGGTGACGCGGTCGAGGTCGGGGAAGAGCCGCAGGTCGCCGTCGGGGCCGCCGAGGTGCTCGGATGCGGTGATGGCGTCGTCGGAGGTGAACACGTCGAAGACCGGCGACATCCCCACCCCGCGTTCGGCCGCGGCCGCGAGCCGTTCGGCCGGGACGGTCTTGACGCGGGCGATGCCCGCATTGTCCACCCAGGTCAGCGCCACATTGCGGACGCCATCCGCCGAGAGGCGCGCCGCCAACTGGCGGGCTTCCTGCCGCTGTTCCGCAGCCCGCGATCCCATAGAGCCGTCCTCACCTGACCGTGCCGATCGCTCGGCGCCCGTTCCCGCTGTGTGCCCCTGCCGGTGCGGTTCGCCGCCTCCCCGGTCAGGAGCAGTTGAACTCGCACCATACGCACTTTCCGCTGCCGCGCGGCTCCACACCCCAGACATCGGCCAGGCGGTCCACGAGCAGCAGTCCGCGGCCGGAGACTCCGGCCTCGCCCGGCTCGCGGCGCCGCGGCAGGCTGCTGGAGTGGTCCTCGACCTCCAGCCGCAGCAGCCGTCCGACGCTGTGCGGCATACGGATGTTGACGACCGCCTCGCCGTCGGTGTGCAGCAGCGCATTGGTGATCAGCTCGTCGGCGACCAGCTCGATCTCCTCGGCCCGCTCCGCCGCGCCCCAGGCACGGACCGCGGCCCGGATCATGTGCCGGGCGGCCGACAGGCCTTCGGGGTCGGCGGGCGCGATGTGCTGGCGGAACCGTCCGACGATGTCGTGCTCGGGGGCGCCGAGGCGGCGCAGCAGCAGCAGCGCCATATCGTCCTCACCGGTCCGCTCGTCCGCCGATTCGCAGAGCCGGTCGGCGAGTTGCTGGACGTCCTGGGGGCCCTGGCGGACCTCGCGGGCCAACTCGCGCATCCCGTCGTCGAGGTCGGTGCCGGGCTGTTCGACGATGCCGTCGGTGCACAGCAGCAGAGTGTCGCCGGGGGCGAGCAGGACCGTGGTGACCGGGTAGTCGAGCCGGCGGAATTCGGAGGCGATGCCGAGCGGCAGCCCGCCGGCCACCGGCAGCCTGCGGCAGATGCCCTCGGCGTGCCGGAGCAGCGGGTCGATATGGCCGGCCCGGACGATGCGGGCCGCGCCGGTGCTCAGGTCGGCGTCGACGTAGGTGCAGGTGGCGAAGCGGTCGGTGTCGAGCTCGTTGAGGAAGGCGGAGGCGCGGGCCATGACGGTGGCCGGGGCGTGCCCCTCGGCGGCGTAGGCGCGCAGCACGATCCGCAGCTGGCCCATGAGCGCCGCGGCCTGGGTGTCGTGGCCCTGGACGTCGCCGATGACGGCGGCGACCCGGCCGTCGGGCAGCGGGATCACGTCGTACCAGTCGCCGCCGATGTCCCGGCCCATCCGGGCGGAGCGGTAGCGGACGGCGATCTGCGCGCCGGCGACACCGGGGATCCGGCGCGGCAGCATGGCCTGCTGGAGGCCGGCGGCGAGATCGTGTTCCTGGTCGTAGAGCATGGCGCGGGCCAGGCTCTGCGCGATGCTGCTGCCGAGCGCCACCAGGACGTTGCGCTCCTGGTCCCGGAAGTCGCTCTCCCGCTCGAAGAAGAGGCCGATCACGCCGATCGGGCGGCCCTGCGCGATCAGCGGCAGATAGGCGGCGGAGTGGACGTTCAGCGGCTCGATGGCGGGCCACAGCCGGGGGTAGTCGCGCTTGAACGCCGCGCGGCTGCCCACGTAACGCGGAGTGAGGGTGCGCACCACTTCGCTCATCGGGAATTCGTCCCCCACCCGCGTGTACTCGAGATCGGGTACAAAACTCCCGGCCTTGCCCTCGGAGACCAGCCGGATGCGTCCCGCCTCGACGAGCCCGAGGATCACGTTCTCCGCGCCCAGCCGGCTGAGCCCCTGCTCATCGGCGAGCACCGCGATCACTTCACCGACCGTCCGGGCGTGCGCCAGGGCCGCGGTGGTGCGCTCGACGACGCTGGTGTGCCGACGGCGCTCCTCGTCGACGGCGAGCCGCTCCGCCGCGTGGGTGTATTCGTGGCTGGCGTCGCGCACCACCCCGATGATCCGGCGGGGTCGGCCGCTGCTGTCGCGGCGGATGCTGCCCTGGCTGTGGGTCCAGCGCAGCTCGCCGTCGCGCAGCCGGACCCGGAAGTAGGCGCCGTAGGAGTCGCTGCCGTCCTTGAGCGCCCGTGCGACCAGGGCGTCCAGCCGGGCCGCCTCATGGGCCGGGACGCGGCAGCCGAGCGTGGCCGGGCGGTCGTCGTACTCCGACGGGGACATGTCGAACACCTCGAGGGCGGGCGCGTCCATGTGCATCAGCCCGCTGTCGAGGTCCCAGTCGAAGCCGCCCATGCCGTTGAGGGCCAGGGTCAGGTCCGGGTGGGCGGGCCAGTCGTCCGGCACCGACACGGTGGGCCGCTTCGCTCCCCGGTCAGCCATGTCGTCACTTTGCCACATTCACCCGGATTGCGGCGTGTCCAGCCCCTTCGCCCGCCCTCCTCGCGACAGCGTCGGACAGCAGACTGACTCATGTGTCAGCACATCCGCAACACTCTCCCGCGAACGCGGCAATACCAGGGATTCATGCCACTACCTCGCCCTCCGGCCGTTGCGATGATCTCAACGCGCTGTTACGGTCCCGGACCATGGAGGACGCCCCCGGAACCCGGATCACCGACGACGCCGGCGATGTCACGGACCGTGTCCGTCGAGTGATCGCCCAGCTCGGCTGCAGCCACCGCGAATTCGCCCGCCGGATCGTGATGGACCCGTCGAAACTGTCCAGGTCGCTGGGGGGCACCCGGCGTTTCACCCTGGCCGAGATCGTCCGTATCGCCGATATCGGCGAGGTCGACACGGGCTGGCTGCTCGGCGCCCCCGAGCGGCCCGCGACGCCGCCCGACCGCGAGCCGGCGGCCGTCCCCGAGGGCGGCCGGCCGCTGCAGATCGTGCGGGAGACCGTCCGGCTGATCGCCGAGCACGGCTTCCACGGCGTACGGGTCGCCGATATCGCGGCCGCCTGCGGCACCAGTCCGGCCGCCGTGCACTACCACTTCCCCGGCCGCGACGAGCTGCTGGAGGCGGCCGTGCGCTGGTGCATGGACGAGGACACCGAACGCCGCGCCGCGGGCCTGGCCGCGGCGCCCGACGCCCGCGGCGAGCTGCTGCATCTGATCGCCCTGCAGACGCCGCGCACCGAGCAGCAGCGCCGGCAGTGGCTGGTCTGGCTCGACCTGTGGGCCCAGGCCGCCCGCTCCACCGCCGTGGGGCGGCTGCACGAGCACTACTACCGGCAGTGGCGCACCACCGTCGCCGAGGTCGTACGCCGCGGCGTCGGCCAGGGCGTCTTCCGCCCCGTCGATCCCGAGTTCGCCGCCCTGCGGCTGACCGCCCTGATCGACGGCCTGGCCACCCAGGTGCTCGCCACCGCGCCGGACAGCACCGGCCCCGACACGATGCACGCCGCCCTGCTCGCCTTCGTCGACAGCGAACTCACCGCCGCCCCCGCCGGCTGAGTCCGCCGCTCCCCACCGGCTCCCCCGCACCGAGCCCCGAGGCACGACACCCCACCGAAGGGAACCCCGTGAACAACGAGGTCATCATCACCTGCGCGCTCACCGGCGCCGGCGACACCGTCCACCGCTCCCCGCACGTCCCCGTGACGCCCGAGCAGATCGCCGCGTCGGCCGTCGAGGCGGCGGCCGCGGGCGCCGCGGTGGTGCACATCCACGTGCGCGACCCCGAGACCGGCGACCCGTCGCGCGACCCGCGGCTGTACGCCGAGGTCGTCGAGCGGATCAAGGAGACCGGCACCGACGTCGTCCTCAACCTCACCGCGGGCATGGGCGGCGACCTCGTGATCGACCCCGAGCGGCCGCTCCGGCAGCTGCCCGGTACGGACCTGGTGAGCGGCCTGGAGCGGCTGCCGCACGTCGAGGAACTGCTGCCCGACATCTGCACCCTGGACTGCGGCTCCCTCAACTTCGGCGACGGCTCCAACCTCTACGTCTCCACGCCCGACATGCTGCGGACGGGCGCCCGCCGCATCCAGGAGCTCGGGGTACGGCCCGAGTTGGAGATCTTCGACACCGGTCAGCTGTGGTTCGCCCGGCAGTTGCTGGCCGAGGGGCTGCTGGACGATCCGACGGTCTTCCAGCTCTGCATGGGCATCCCCTGGGGCGCCCCGGCCGACCCGGGCGTCCTGCAGTCGATGGTGAACATGCTGCCCGAGGGCGCGCAGTGGTCGAGCTTCGCGCTCGGCCGCATGCAGATGCCCTGGGTCGCCCAGTCGATCCTCCTCGGCGGCAATGTGCGGGTCGGTCTGGAGGACAACCTCTACCTCAGCAAGGGCGTCAAGGCCACCAACGGCCACCTCGTCGAACGCGCCGTCCAGATCACCGAGTTGCTCGGCGCCACGGTCGCCACCCCCGACCAGGCACGTGCCCGGCTGGGCCTGAAGCCGCGCTCCTGACCGCTCACCGCCCGCCCTTCCCGCCTCTCCACGAGGAGCCGCTGCCCATGCCCGAAACCACCCCCGCCCCCTGTGCCCCTGAGGACGTACGCCGTATCGCCTGTATCGGCGCCGGAGTGATCGGCGGCGGCTGGGTCGCCCACTTCCTCGCCCGTGGCTACGGCGTCACCGCCTGGGACCCGGCCGCCGACGCCGAGGAGAAGCTCCGCCGCCTGGTGGCCGCCGCCTGGCCCGCCCTGGAACAGACAGGCCTGGCCGAGGGCGCCTCGCCGGACCGGCTGACGCTCGCCCCCACTCTCGCCGGGGCGGTCGCCGACGCCGACTTCGTCCAGGAGAGCGCCCCCGAGAACCTGGAGCTGAAGCGCTCCCTGCTCGCCGAGCTCGCCGCCGCGACCCGTCCGGGCGTGGTCATCGCCTCCTCCACCTCCGGCTACCCGATGACCGATATGCAGACGGCGGTCGAGGGCCCCGGCCGTCTGGTCGTCGGCCACCCCTTCAACCCGCCGTACCTCATCCCGCTGGTCGAGGTCGTCGGCGGCGAGCGGACGGACCGTGACGCCGTCGCCTGGGCCTCGCGCTTCTACGACCTGGCGGGCAAGTCCGTGATCACCATGGACCGCGAGCTGCCCGGCTTCATCGCCAACCGCCTCCAGGAGGCCCTCTGGCGCGAGGCGCTGCACATGGTCGCGAACGGCGAGGCCTCGGTCGGGGACATCGACGCCTCGATCACCGAGGGACCGGGGCTGCGCTGGGCGTTCATGGGCCCCTGCCTGACCTTCGCGCTGGCCGGCGGCGAGGGCGGAATGGCCCATATGCTCGACCACTTCGGCCCGTCCCTGAAGTCGCCGTGGACCCGGCTGGCGGCTCCCGAACTGGACCGCGAGCTGCGCGACGCGATGGTCGACGGCTGCGCGGAAGCGGCGGACGGCCGTACGTACGCGGACCTGGTCGCCGAACGCGACCAGGGCGTCATCGACGTCCTCCGCGCCACGGGCCGGCTGGGGAGCACCCGCCGATGACCGGCCACCGGCCCGCCGGGCTCCCGCTCTTCCGCCAGACCGTCCGGGACGACTGGATCGACTACAACGGCCACCTCAGCGAGGCCTACTACGTCCTGATCTTCGGCTTCGCCACCGACGCCCTGATGGACGCGGCCGGCCTCGACGCGGCCTACCGGGACCGCACCGGCTGCTCCCTCTACACGGTCGAGGCCCACGTCCGCTACCTGCACGAGGTCGCCCGCGGCAGCGAACTCACCGTCCGCACGACCGTGCTGGGCGTCGACGGCAAGAAACTGCGCCTCCTCCACGAGATGTTCGCCGGCGCACCGTCCGGCTCCCCGGTGGCCACCGAGGAGCTGTTCACCCTGCACGTCGACCAGACCGCCGGGAGCGCGGCGCCGCTGCCCGACGCCAGCCGGGAGTACTTCGCGGAGCTCCTCGGGCCGGCGCCCGCGTGGGCGGGCCACGGGATCCGCGCGGTGCAGCCGCACCGGTGAACGGCCGCGGACGGGGCCGGGCCGCCGCCCCGGTCCCGGCCCCGTCCGCGGAGCCCGCATCGGCCGGGCCGACGGACGAGCCGACGGTCGGGCCGACCGCGTCGACCGGTCCCGCCCGGTGCCATCCTGGAAGGGCGAGGATCTTCACCACTCACCGAGGGGAAGCCACCATGACCGCCACCAGGGGCCATCACATCGAGGTCGAGCAGGGCACCGACCACGTCCGCGTCACGATCGACGGCCGGCTGCTGGCCGACACCCGCCGTCCGCTCCTGCTCCACGAGACCGGCTGTCCCGTGCGGTACTACCTCCCGCCCGAGGACGTCCGCACCGACCTGCTGACACCGTCCGGGACGCACACCGTCTGCCCCTTCAAGGGCACCGCCTCCTACTGGTCGCTTCCCGACGGGCCGCAGGACATCGTGTGGGCCTACCCCGAACCGCGTCCCGAGGTGGCACAGATCAAGGACCACCTCTGCTTCTACGAGGTCGACGCGGACTGAGCCGGGAGCGACGCCGCCCGCACCGCGCAGGGGCGGGCCCGCGGAGCAGCGGGCGGGCCCGCGGCCTCTCGGTAGGGGCGTGCACCCCACCGACGACGCGGGACGCCCGTACGGCGCACAATCGAAGGGTGAACGACGCGGAGCGACCCCACGACGACCCCGGCATCTCCCACGAGCCGGGTGTGCCCCCCGTAGACGAGGGCGGCGACCCGGCCTGCTGGCTGGACCGGGTGTGCGAGGCCTGCGGCCGGATCCGTGAACGTCCGCACAGCGCGGTCTGTGAGCACTGCGGGGCCGGGACGGAGGAGCCGGCGGCGGGGGGACCGGCGGCGGAGGACGAGTCGAGCGGGCCGCGGGCCGCCGCCACCTCGCAGCGGGCACCGCGCCGGGACCGCGACGAGGAGGGCCGGGCCCGCAACGCCCGCCCGCGCGACGGTCTCGGCCGGCCGCTGCCCTACGGCTCCCCGGGCGTGGCACGGCAGCCGGAGGGGGTGTCCCGGACGCCCGCGCAGACGCTGGCCGAGGCGCAGCGGCTGCTCGACGACGGGATGCCGTTCCACGCCCATGAAGTCCTGGAGGACGCCTGGAAGACGGCGCCGGAGGCGGAGCGGGAGCTGTGGCGGGGGCTCGCCCAGCTCGCGGTGGGGCTCACCCATGCGGCACGGGGCAATGCGGCGGGCGGTACGGCGCTGCTCGACCGGGGTACGGCTGCCCTCGCCCCGTACGCGGACGCCGCCCCCCACGGGATCGACATCGCGGGCCTGATCTCCTGGTCCGGCGAGCTGACGGGACGTCTGACCGGCGCGGATTCCGTACCGGCGGCGGCGAACGCGCCGCGGCTGCGGGCCCGCGGGAACGCGACCGGAAACCGCCCCACCGACGGCGGGAGCGGAGACCGCCCCACCGCCGGGGGATGACGCCGGGCTCCGCCGGGACGAGCGGAGCCGCCGCCTCTCTGCCGTACACCACGGGTCTGCCGTACACCACGCGCCGTGGGACACCGGCCGCCGGGCCTACGCCGTGCCTCCCTCCGGCCCGCCGCGCCGGCCGCGTCCGCCGCGTCCGCGTGCCTGCCGCCGGTGGCCGAACAGGGCGCCCAGTCCCATGGCCGCGACCCCGGCACCGCCCGCCCCGAGGACGAGGGCGGAGCGCCGGGGGGAGCCGCCGCGAGCCTCGGCCGCGCCGGCCTGGGCGGCCACCGGGCGGAGTGCGCTGCCGTCAAGGATGGTGCGCAGGGCATGCAGTGTGCCCACCGGCTGGGCCTTGCCGGCGGTGTCGAAACCCCAGTCCAGCAGCGAACCGGCCTCCTTGTAGACGGCGTTGCTCGCGTTGGACTGCGGGTTCAGCACGGTGACCAGCAGGGTGCGGCCGTTCCGCCGGGCGGCGGCGATCAGGGTGTTGCCCGCCTTGCTGGTGTAGCCGTTCTTGACGCCGATGATGCCGGGGTAGCGGGACAGCCCGTGCGAACCCACGAGCATGCGGTTGGTGTTCTCGATCATCGTCGTGCCGCCGCTGCCGGGGAACGCGGCGCGGGGCGTGGCGCAGTAGCGGGCGAAGTCGTCGTTGACGAGCCCGGCGCGGGCGAACACGGTGAGGTCGTATGCGGAGGACACCTGGCCGGGTGCGTCATAACCGTCCGGGGACTTGACGGTGGTGTCGCGCGCCCCGAGTTTGCGGGCGGTCTCCTGCATCTCCTCCGCGGTGTTCCGCCAGCCGCCGTTCATCGCGGCCAGGACGTGTACCGCATCGTTGCCGGAGCGCAGGAAGACCCCGCGCCACAGGTCGGCGACGGTGTAGCGGCGGCCCTCCCGGACGCCGACGACGCTGCTGCCGGTCCCCATGCCCGCGAGGTCCGCCGAGCTGACCCGGCGTACGGTGCCGGCCGAGAACTTCGGCAGGACGGTGACGGCGAACAGCGTCTTGAGGGTGCTGGCCGGGGGGAGCTTGCGATGGGGGCTCTTCGCGGCCAGCACACTGCCGGTGTCCGCGTCGGCCACCATCCAGGACAGGGCGGACAGACCGCCGGGCAGCCTCGGGACGCCGGGGGCGGCGGCAGCCTGCACCCCGGCCCCGGCCGTGGCGGGCTGACGGGCCGTCGAGTCGTGCGCCGCGGCCGGTATGGACGTGAGCGACACTGCGGCGGCGGCGATCAGGGTCATCGCCGCTGCCTTCTTGGACACACGCGCGTCAATTGCCATGCCGTCACGCTAAGAAGCGGTGCCGCACCCCGCAGCACAGTTGAGCCAGACGGACCACGCAGGCTGCCCGGCACCCGGCGTGTCGCAACTGCAACCGGTGCAAAGAAGGACCCGCCCGGTGCGACGGGGGATGCACACCGGGCGGGTCTCTGAGACCTTTCTACCTCATGAGCGAACGGTTATGCCTCAAAAACTTGTTCGTTCGTCGCTCAGAAGGCGATGGGGAGCGAAATCAAGCCACGCGAGCGCAGGCTCCTGCGATGCCTCAAATCGCCACGCGGGACGTCCAGACGCAGCCCCGGGAAGCGGCCGAGGAGCGCTTCCAGGGCAATGGTCGCCTCCATTCGGGCCAGCGGGGCGCCGAGGCAGTAGTGAATGCCGTGTCCCAGCCCGAGGTGCCCCGAGAGGTCCCGGCCGCGGTCGAAAGTGTCCGGATCCGTAAAGCGCGCCGGGTCACGGTTCGCGGACGCTATCGACAACAGCACGCTCTCCCCGGCCGCGATCCGTACGCCACCGATCTCCAGGTCCTCCTTGGGGAAGCGGCGGATCGACAGTGGACCGGGTCCGTCGTAGCGAAGGAACTCCTCCACGGCGGAAGGGATTTCGGCCGGATCGTGCCGCAACTGGCGGAGTTGTTCGGGGTGGTCGAACAGGGTGAGCACCGCATTGCCGATGAGGTGGACGGTGTTCTCGTATCCGGCGAAGAGGATGAGGAACGCGAGCGAGGTGAGTTCGTCCTCGGTGAGCCGCTCGCCACCCGCTCCGTCGTCCTCGCCACCGGTCCGGTCGTCGCGTACCGCGACCAGGTCCGAGAGCAGATCGTCGCCCGGCTCCGCACGCTTGGCCGCGATCAGGCCGGTGAAGAACTCCAGCATCGCCCCGATCGCCTCCTTCATCAGCTCCGGCCGGCTCGGATCCGGTGTGAAGAGGGCGTTCGACCAGGCCAGGAAGTCGCGGCGGTCGCGATACGGGATGCCGAGCAGATCGTAGATCACCGTCATCGGCAGCGGACCCGCGTAATCGGTCATCAGATCCGCTCGGCCGCGGTCCGCCATCGCGTCCAGCAGCTCGTCGGCGGTCTTCCGTACGGGCTCCCGCAGCGCCTCGACCCGGCCCGGGGTGAAGGCCTTGCCCACCAGGCGGCGGATCCGTGTGTGGTCCGGTGGGTCCATGTTCAGCAGATTGGCGTCCAGCGCGGGCGGCAGGGAGAAGCCGCGGTAACCACCGGGCGCGGCATGCTTCTTGTCCAGGGAGAGCCGTGGGTCCGCGAGAGCCCGACGGACGTCGTCGTAACGGGTCACCAGCCATGCGGGGTTCCCGTCGGCGCCGGTGATCCGGTGCACCGGGCCGGCCTCGCGCAGCGCGGCGTAGGCGGTGTACGGATCGTCGAGGAGCGGCGTCACGTCGATGGGGGCGTCGGAGCCGGTATCGGCGGTGTTCGGCATGATCCCGACTGTAGGGCCTGTCCGCCGAAGCCCCGGCCCCCCTACCCCGTGCGACGACAGCGGCACCGGCCCTCGTGGACCGGTGCCGCTGGGTGGATCGGGCGGCCCGGACCCCCGTGCCGGGCCACCCCGTCTGTGGAGCTGTTCCTCAGGTGCGCGCCACCGCGCTCCGCTGCCGCAGCTCGGTGAGCACGGTCTCGATCAGCGGCGAGTGGTAGACGTCCGCGACCAGCGCCAAATGCTCGTACTCCGCGGTGAGTTCGGCCGGATCCGTACCGCTGGAGACCACCACGCTGTCGGCCCCGTGGGCGGGGACATGGCCCACCGCGCGGTTCTCCAGGCCGCGGCGGAGGGCGGCGGCCTCCGCGACGGCCGCCAGTTGCCGGTCGTCGAGGGCGACCGCGCGGGCCCGCTCCCGGGCGATGTCGACGGCGTCGGACTCCACATGGCGGCGGATACCGCGCTGTACGTCCCGGATCTCGGCCATCTGCCGGTTGGCCCGCCACTCCAGGTCCGCGAACGGCCACCGTACGGCCCACGCCGAGGCCTCCATCGTGACCTCCGGGGAGCGGGCGGTGACGGTCCGCCAGAGCGGGGAGAGGCGGCGCAGCCGGCGCCAGGCGGCGACCCGCGGACCGGCCGCCGGCAGCGCGAATCCGGCGAGGACCATGAGCGCCGCGACCGAGGCGCTGAGCGGGGCCACACCGTTGGAGAGCCACAGCGCCGGGTGGCCCGTCCAGGACAGGACGAAGCCGATGACCTTGCAGGCGCAGTAGCCCAGGCCTAGCCAGCACCCGGCGGACAGCAACCGCAGACCGCGCGCCAGATACGTCCGGCCGAGGCGGGCGGCGAGCCGCGGGCACAGCGTCCCCAGGGCCGCCGTGCTCATTCCGAAGATGGCCAGATACAGCACCAGGAAGAGCATGACGCCGGGCGAGTCGGTGTAGGCGGTGCTGAAGTCGCGGGGGTGCTCGACGGCGTCCGGCCTGCCGACCGCGAATCCGGCGATCGCCACCGCCCAGAGCGCGGCCACTCCTCCGACGGCGGCGCGCGCCCTGGTCCGCGCACGGGCCCGCGCGGCCGCGCCCTCACCCGCCGTCCAGCGCAGCAGCAGCACCAGTGCACCCGCGGCGAACACCACGACGGAGGAGTAGAGGAAGACCATGGCGAGGTTGGCCACGCCGGTCAGCCGGTCGAAGGCGCGGTAGAGGCTCGGCGCGGAGAAGAGGAAGACCGTGGCCACACCGCCGGTCATCACACAGGCCAGTCCCAGGTCCGCATTGCTGCGGTCGCGGAACCAGGCGCGGGCCTTGTACCCGACGATCAGCCAGGCGGCCACGCCGAACGACAGATAGATGACGTCAAACACGCGGGCCCCCGTCCCCCGCCGCGCCCGCACCGACGCCGTCGGAACCCCCGGCACCGGACGGCGTCTCCTCCCGTCGCCGGAGGTGCTGCAGCGCGGGCCCGAGCGCGGCCGCCAGCTCTGCCGCCTGTCCCTCCAAGGGGAGTTCGCGCTCGCCCGCGGACGGCGCGACCCGCTCCATCAGCAGCGTGCCGAGCACTTCGGTCTCCCGCTCGGCGAGGTTGTCGTAGCCGTGGTGCCGGGCGAAGCCCATGGTCAGGCCCATCCGGCGCATGGCCGTGGCCACGTCCACCGAGGGCGTCCACAGCTTCAGCGCGTCCTCGGTGACCGCCGGGTCCTGGCCGTGCCCCAGCAGCAGATGGCTCAGTTCGTGCAGCACGATGTGGGCCTGGTGCCAGGGGGAGGTCCGCAGTTCGTAGAAGACCCAGTAGCCGTCGTCGGTGACGGCCGTCATCCCCGAGACCACCCCGCCCAGGCTCATCGGCACCAGATGGACGGGCCGCGCCACACGCGCGGCGACGATGTCACACATCCCGCGCAGATCGGTCGTGGCGGGCAGCGCCAGCTCCTTGATGAGCCGCTTGCACCGCCTGCGTATCTGCCCCACTCGCATGCTCGTCCCGTCCTCGTCTCCGGCCCGCTCCCAGGAAGCGAAAATCCGGCCGCGCTCAGCGGTCCGCGTCAGCTCACTCACCGTGCCGGTCACCGCCCCGCTCCGGCGGATCGACCGGCAGATTCATCTGCTGCCGGAACTGGGAGATGATCGTCGTCAGACTGTCCTGCACCTCCGGCGGCAGCCCCACCGAGCGCAACGCGATGGCGCGCACCCGCTGGTCGCGCATGGCGGCCAGGAAGCGGACCTCCTCCTCCACCCGCGCGGCCTGCGGCTGCGAGAGGTCCCCCAGCAGATAACCGACCGGTACGGCAAAGAACTTGGCCAGTGCGCGCAGCAGCTCCGGGCTCGGGTTCGTACGCCTGCCGTTGCGCAGCATCGACAGGTACTGCTCGGTGACCTTGACCCCGCCGTACTCCTCGTCCCCGCCGCTGATCTCCTCCGCCACAAAGGCGTTGGTGTACGGGGCCCCCGGCGGGTGCATGTTCGCGAAGAGATGGCTGAGCCGCTCCGCGAGCGTGCTGCCCGCCGCGTCGGACCGGCCGTCGCCCCCCACGCTCATGCCCGCCGTCCCCCATCGATCGGCCCCAACGAACAGTTAAGGCACCGGAATTATCGCCCTCATCCTGACACGAAGGGAACACGGTGCACCAGTCCACTTACGGACAGTAGGGAGTTTCCGGCTTAACCCGGAGTTGAGTGACGACATCGCGCGGCTACCCGAGGCGGTGGTGCGCGCCCGGGGTGCAGCCGTAGGCGCGGCGGAAGACATCGATGAAGGCGCTGGTGGAGGACCAGCCGCAGCGGCGGGCGACGGTGGTGACGGAGGTGTCGTCGGCCAGCATCTTCAGGGCGTGGTACAGGCGCAGTTGGGTGCGCCACTGGGGGAAGGTCATCCCGAGTTCGGAGCGGAAGAGGCGGCTGAGGGTGCGCTCCCCGGTGTGCGTGTGGGCGCCGAGCGCGGCGAGGGTCCGGGGGTCGGCCGGGTCGTGGTGCAGCAGGTCGCAGACGGCGGCCAGCCGCGGATCGGTGGGCGAGGGCAGCTGTACGGGCTGCTGCGGCGAGGCGCGGAGCTGGTCGAGGAGGACGGCGCGCAGGCGGCGGCGTTCCGGGCCGGTGTCGGCGGGGTCGCGGGTGTAGGCGAGGATCAGCTCGCGCAGCAGGGGACTGACGGTCAGGACGGTGGGCGCGTCCAGCCGCAGGGGGTTGTCGCCGACGGGCAGGCCGAGGGTGTGCAGGTCGAGGTGGCCGTAGGCGCGGTGGGCGTGGACGGTACGAGCCGGGACCCAGAGGGCGCGGGTGCCGGGGGCGAACCACGTGCCGGCGTCGGTGGTGACGGCCAGGACGCCGGAGCCCGCGTAGACGATCTGGTGGTCGTCATGGCGGTGGGCGTCGATGCGTTCCCCGGCCGCCAGCGCCAGCGTGTGCGTCGGCGCGGCGGGCGTGTGGCGGATATTCGGCATGTCTTGGCATTTTATCGGAAGCGGGACAGCCGCGGCGGCGGTGACGATCCAAGGGTGTCAACCCACCAGACCGCAGTCCGGTCCACCGCTTCCCTCAAGCTGCTGTCCCTGAGCCACGCCTGCGTGGACATCTACCAGGGGGCCGTGGCCGCGCTCGTGCCGTTCTTCCTCGCCGAGCGGGCCTATGCGTACGCCGCGGCCTCCGGCATCGTGCTGGCCGCCTCCCTGCTCTCCTCGGTGGCGCAGCCGCTGTTCGGCGCGCTGACCGACCGATGGCCGATGCCCTGGCTGCTGCCGGTGAGCACCCTGGCAGGGGGCGTCGGCGTCGCGCTCAGCGGCATCGGCGATTCCTACGCGCTGACGCTGGCCGTCGTCGCCGTCGCCGGGATCGGGGTGGCGGCCTACCACCCCGAGTCGGCCCGGATCGCCCGTCTCGCGAGCCGCGGCAGCCACACCGCCATGGGCCTGTTCTCCCTCGGCGGCAACATCGGCTTCGCCACCGCCCCGCTCATGATCTCCGCGGTCATCGCCACCGGCGGTCTGCGCGCCTCTCCCCTGCTGGTCGTCCCGGCCCTGGCCGGCGCCGCCCTGTGCGTGGCCGCACTGCGGAGCCTCGGCCGTTCCGCCCCGGCCGCGGCCAGCGCCTCCGCAGCGGCCCGCGCGGCGGGCAAGGACGACTGGCCGGCCTTCCTCAAGATGTCCGGCGCCGTCGTGTGCCGCTCGATCGTCTTCGTCGGCCTCAGCTCCTTCCTCTCCCTGTACGCGCGCCAGCGCACCGGAGGAGGGGAATTCGCCGGCACCGCGGCCCTGTTCGTGCTCTATCTCGGCGGTGCGGTCGGCACCGTCGCCGGAGGCCGGCTCGCCACCCGCTACGGCCGTATCACGGTGGTCCGCTGGGCCTACGCCCTGACCGTCCCCGCCGTCGCCGGCATCGTCCTGGTCCCCGGCCCGCTGCTGTACCTGTTCACCGCTCTGACCTCGGCCGGCCTGTACGTGCCCTTCTCCCTGCACGTCACCCTCGGCCAGGACTACCTCCCCCGGCGCGTCGGCACCGCGGGCGGCGTCACCCTGGGCCTGACCGTCAGCATCGGCGGCCTCGCCGCCCCGCTCATCGGCGCCGCCGCCGACGCCACATCACTGCGGACCGCGCTCGCCCCGCTCATCGCCCTGCCCGCCCTGGGATGGCTGATGCTGCGTACGCTGCACGAACCCGCCATGCCCGAAGCCGCCGCCCCCGCACCCACCCCGCACCACGACACGTCGCCAAGCCCCGGCCCCTGAACCACCGCCCGCCCAGGCGCCCCAGACCGGCGCGCACACAAACGGCCGGGGCCGGTCGACGGCGAAAACCTCGTCCGTCCATCGACCCCGGCCGATGTGCCCACCTGTCTCAACGACCCGCTCCCTCCCGCATCTACTCGCGGGGCGTCACCACGGTCAGCCGTTCCGGGCGCTCCGAGGTCCACTGCCCCGGCCCGCATTCCGGCCGCAGCACCCACAGCGAGCCGCCGCGTACGTCCGTGACCACGCCTCGCCGATCGGCGTCCTCGTCATGGATCAGGTCGCCCACCCAGGGGGTCCGCTGTCCGCTGCTCATCCTCGTCCTTCCAGATCCGCCCACACGACCTTCCCCCAGCGGCGCTCATCCGTGCCCCAATCGGCCGCCAGCGCCGCCAAGAGAAGCAGGCCGCGCCCGTCCTCCCCGCCGTCTCCCGGCGCGCGCGGTACGGGCCGCGCACGGGAGAAGTCCGCGACGGCCACCCGGACCGTCCGCAGGGCTGTGCGCTCGACAACCACCCGGATGGAATCGCGCCGGGCGTGCTGGACGGCGTTGGACACCAACTCGGAGACGATCAGGGCGCCGTCCTCGGCCAAGTCGTCCAGGTTCCAGGCGGCCAGTGCGACGCGCACCAGGAGCCGGGCGGTCCCGGCACTCTCGGGCCGGCGAGGCAGGATTTCGCTGTACCCGGGGCGCCCAGTGGGGCGGGCCCGCGTTGTAGGTTGCGGCATGTCGGTCTGCTTCCTCAGATCGGCCGAGCCCCGGGGCCGGTCGCACGGTCGCCGGGGCGCTGTGCGTTCAGGAAACCGGGGCGCGTGATCACCAACCAGGGGGCCAGGGAGGGGCCACACTGGATACGGAGGGGGCCAACATGACAAGCACTGACCGGCGGCGGGAATTCGGCGCCTATCTCGCCAGCCTGCGGCGGCACTCCGGCCGATCGCAGCGGCAGTTCGCTGCCGTGCTGTGTGCCGGCTCCGGCGCCCAGTCGATCACGCGCAACGAGGTCTCGCGGTGGGAGCGTGGCGAGCGCATCCCGGACGTGTGGCTGCCCACCTTCGCCCAGGTGCTCGGGATGCCGCTCCACGAGCTGGAGCAGGCCGCCGCCTACGCCCGAGGTGACGCCAAGGCCACACTTCCCGGAGTCGCGGCCACCCTGGCGGACCTGCTGCCCAACGGGGACGCGCTGGAATTCCTGGCGGCGTCCCCGTGCGGCCGTCGGATCGGCGCCACCACCGTGGAGGGTCTGGCAGCCCGCGTGCACGGTCTCCGACTGGCCGACGACGTGTTATCGGGCGGGGACCTGATCGTCCCCGCCTTCCGTGAACTGCACGCCGCAGTACGCCTGTTCCGTGAGTCAAGCCGCTCCGAGAGCACCGGGCGGGGACTGCTGGTGCAGATCGGGGAGCTGGGGCAGATCGCGGGTTGGATCGCTTCGGACGCCGGGCACGGCAAGGACGCGGAACGGGCGTACCGGCTGGGGATCTCCGCCGCCCGGCAGGCTGGTGACGCGGTGCTCGTGGCCCAGCTCGCGGGCAGCCTCGGCTACCACCTGTCGAACAGTGGCCGGGAGCGCGAGGGCCTGGAGCTGGCAAAGGCGGCCGTGGTGGAGGCCGGACCGGACGCCCCGGCCGCGACGCGCGCCCTGTTCCTGGACCGCGTGGCGTGGGCGCACACGCGCGCCGGAGAGCAGCAACCGGCTCTCCGGGCGCTCGGGGAGGCCCACGCCGCCCTGGACGCCACGGACGGCGCTCCCGCTCCCTCGTGGGCGTACTGGGTGAACCGCGAGGAGCTGGAGGTCATGGACGCCCGGGTGTTCACCGAGCTGCACCGGCCGCTGCGTGCGGTACCGCTGCTCCAGGACGTGCTGGGACGCTACGACGCCACTCACGCCCGGGAGGTGGCTCTGTACCGTTCGTGGCTGGCAGTCGCTCTCGTCGACGCCAACGAGCCCGAGCGAGCCGCCGAAGAGGCCCGCAGGGTCATCGACACGTCCGGAGACCTGTCCTCGGAGCGCACGGCGGAGCGGGCCCGGACCGTGCTGCACCGTCTGAAGGGGTTCGAGGACGTGCCGGAGGCGCGCGAGGTGCTGGCTGACTACGGGCATCTGCTGCTCGCATGACCTCGCGCATCAATCCCCGCCGCTTTCTGTAGCGAGCGGCACAAGCATCATGAGCGCATGGACTCAGGACTTGCAGCGGTACTCGGCGCTGGGATCACCGGCGGCGTTGCGTCGCTGGGTGCGTTTCTCACCTACCGGCAGACGAAGGTTCAGCTCAGGGGCAACGCTAAGTTGGCGCTTCGCGAACCGAGGCGGAAGGTTTACAGCGACTTCCTGACCGGCAGCCGTGAAGCGGTGCAGGCCGTGTTGGATCTCGTGGATGAGGACACTGGAGAGGTCGGCCTCGGGCCGCTCTGCCTCGCCTTGGACGAGCATTTCCCGCGCCTCATGCACCGGCTGGCAGAAGTGGACCTGGAAGGGCCGCAGATTGTGAGCGACGCGGCAAATGAGGCGATCGCCGAACTCAACAAGCTCCACACGACCGCCTTCGTCGGGGACATCTCCGGACTCGTGGACGACGAGGGCCGCCCTGTCCGCATGGCGGCGACTTCATGGACGAAGTCCGCACGGCATTGAAGGAGTTCGTGGTGGCGGCCCGCGCAGCACTTGCGACCGATGCTGACCGGGGGCGGTAGTGAGGCAGCTCGGCAGCATGCCGGCTCACCGTTTACACGCGAGGCAGCCGCGGCTCATTCGGACTGCGGCTGCCTCGCGCTCAGGCGTCCGGTCAGCTCGCTGTGCCAGCCCCTCCCGGATGCGCTGGGCGCGGGTCTGCCTGATCCGAGGCCCGGCCACGGCGGTCGCGGTCGCCCGGTCGCGGGTGAGCCGGCCGAAGTACTCGGCCGGCCTTGATCAACAGCGTGTGCAGGAAATCGTGAGACGACGGCCTCTGAAAACGATCAAGAGGGGCCCCGAAGGACCCCTCCGCCTACCGCCCCGGCCGCTCTGTCCAGACATGCGAAAAGGCCGCTCCGATTACCGGAAACGGCCTCCGACCTGCAGAAAAACAAGTCGGGACGACAGGATTTGAACCTGCGACCCCTTGACCCCCAGTCAAGTGCGCTACCAAGCTGCGCCACGTCCCGTTGCCCGTGCCGGCCGGGAAATCCCCGGCTGACCGCGCACGAGAACAATACCGCATGTCAGAGGGTGGGTGCTGCCACATTCCGCGTCGGCGCGGGTACGACCGGCAGGAGAGATGAGTACCCGTACTCATGCAGCGCGGTCACCGCGCCGCCACGCTACGCGCATGACTACTCCATCGATTCAGCGGCCGACGACCACGGCCTTCTTCGTGCAGGCCGCGATCTCCTTCGGGCTGTCGCTGGCGGCGCTGGTGATCGGCATCATCAAACTGCCGGTGGGGCCCTGGGAGCGCGGGTTCCTCGCCATCGGCCTGGTCTTCGTGGTGTCGTCGGCGTTCACGCTGGCCAAGTGCATCCGCGACCGCCAGGAGGTCGAGGAGGTGACGAACCGGGTGGACAAGGCCCGGATCGACAAGATCCTCATTGAGCAGGACGTCTTCAAGCCGGGGCAGGTCTGACCCCGGCAGCCCGGGCCGCGGACCACCGGGTCCGCGGCCCGGCGCTTGACCTCAATCGCGCTTGAGGTTGCAGGCTCTGTCGTATGACGAACCTGACGACGACAGCGGCGCGGGACCGGACGACGGTGCCCGGGGACGGCGTCCCGGCCGGACGCGGGCCCGGCGCCGACGGCGCGCCCTTCACGGAACTGCCGCGCCTGATGGGCCTGATGACGGGCGATGAGAAGCACGGACCGGCCGCCACCTCCACGCTCGACGCCCTCTGGGTCCTCTACGACCGGGTGCTGCGGGTCTCCCCCGCCACCGCCGGGGACCCCGGCCGGGACCGCTTCCTGCTCTCCAAGGGCCATGGCCCGATGGCCTACTACGCCGTGCTGGCCGCCAAGGGCTTCTTCCCCGCCGCGTGGCTGCCGGGCTTCGGCGGGTACGACTCCCCGCTCGGCCACCACCCCGACCGGCTGCTGGTGCCGGGTGTCGAGATCGGCAGCGGTTCGCTCGGCCACGGGCTGCCGCTGGCCGTCGGCACCGCGCTCGGGCTGCGGGCACAGGGCCGTACGGAGCCGGCTGTCTGGGTGCTGATCGGCGATGCCGAGCTGGACGAGGGCAGCAACCACGAGGCACTGGCCTACGCGGGCGCCGCGGGCCTGGAGCGGCTGCACACCCTGGTCATCGACAACTCCTCCGCCACCCATGGATGGCGCGGCGGGATCGCGTCCCGCTTCGAGGCCGCCGGCTGGTCCGTCACCACCGTCGACGGCCGCGACCACCAGGCGCTCCACGACGCCTTCACCGCTCCGCACCCGGGCCGTCCGCATGCGGTGATCGCCCGGGTCGAGCCCAAGGGCGCCTGAGCGGGACCGCCCCGTCTCCCCCATACGGACCAGGACTTCGAGAGGGTTTCAGTGATGGACACCATGCGTGAGCGTTTCGCCTCGGTCACTTCGGGGCTGCTGGAGGAGGATCCGCGGCTGGCCGTCGTCCTCGCCGACATCGGGACGGCCGGCTTCGCCGAGGCGGCGCAGCGCCACCCGGACCGGGTCGTGAACGTCGGCATCCGGGAGCAGTTGCTGATCGGGGTGGGAGGCGGGCTGGCGCTCACCGGGCTCCGCCCGATCCTGCACACCTTCGCCAGTTTCCTGGTGGAGCGCCCCTTCGAGCAGGTGAAGCTGGACTTCGGCCATCAGGGCGTCGGCGGGGTGCTGGTCAGCGCGGGCGCCTCCTACGACTGGCCGAGCGGCGGATTCACCCATATGGCGCCCGGCGACATCGCGCTGCTGGACACGCTGGACGGCTGGACCGTCCATGTTCCCGGGCACCCGGACGAGGCCGGGACACTGCTGCGGCATGCCGCGGCGGCCGGTGACGACAAGGTCTACGTCCGGCTGTCCGTACAGGCCAACGCCGCGCCCCGGACCGTGGACGGAGCCGGCTTCCTGACCCTGCGGGAGGGGCGCGCCGGGGTGGTGATCGCCGTGGGCCCGATGCTGGACAACGTGCTCGCCGCGACCGAGGGGCTGGACGTGACCGTGCTCTACGCGACGACCGTGCGGCCCTTCGACGCCGCCGCCCTGCGCGCCGCGGCCGGGGCCGCGGAGGCCGCGGACGTGGTGATCGTGGAGCCGTATCTGGCGGGGACCTCGACGCGGTCGGCGGGCGAGGCGCTGGAGGACCGGCCGCACCGGCTGCTGGGGCTCGGGGTCGGCCGCCAGGAGCTGCGCCGGTACGGGCAGATCGACGAGCACCTGGCGGCGCACGGCCTCGACCCGCAGGGCCTGCGCGAGCGGATCGCCGGGTTTGTGCGGGGACGGTCCTGACGTCCGGACGCCGCGCTCCCCGCAGAGCGCGGCGGCGGCTCAGACGTGCTTGTCGAGCCAGGCCAGCAGGTCGTCCTGGACCTCGTCGCGATGGGTCTCGTTGAGGATCTCGTGGCGGGCGTCCGGATAGGCCCGCCAGGTCAGTTCGCGGGTACCCAGGTAGCGGAAGTCCTCCAGGAGTTCATGGATCAGGGTCATCCGCTGATGGCAGGGGTCCTGGTCGCCGACGGCGATGTGGACCGGCAGTCCGCGCGGGATGCGGGCCAGGTGTGCCGGGTCGTTGATCTTGCGGATGGCGCGTACCCAGTCGGCGGCGAGGCCGGCGCAGAACGGGAAGCCGCAGTCCTCGTCGGCGACGTAGGCGTCCACCTCGGCGGCGTCGCGGGAGAGCCATTCGTAGCCGGTGCGGTGGGGGAAGGCGTCGTTGAAGAAGCGGAAGGTGCGCGGGATGAAGGAGGAGAGCGCCTGGCGGCCGTGCTCGGCCATCTCCCGGTCCAGCTCGGCGAGGGCGCCGTCGATGTCCAGGCCGGGCAGGGTGCGGAAGGCGCCGGTGAGGATCAGACCGGCGAGGTCGGCACCGTACTCCTGGGCGTAGTCGCGGGCCAGCATGGCGCCCATACTGTGACCGAGCAGCACCAGCGGGATGCCGGGGTGGGCGGCGGCCGCATGGTCGCCGATGCCCTTGAGGTCGCCGACGATCGCCCGCCAGGCGTCCTCGCCGACCACGCCGCGGCCGCCGGTGGAGGGGGCGGTGGCACCGTGGCCGCGGTGGTCGGAGGCGAGGACCGCATAGCCGCGGCCGGTCAGGAAGCGCGCGAAGCGGTCGTAGCGCCGCCCGTGTTCCGCGGCGCCGTGGGCGATCTGGACCAGGGCGCGCGGGTGACCGGACTCCGGGAGCCAGGTGTAGGTGGCGATACGGGCGCCGTCCGGGGCCTGGTGGAAGTCCTGCTGCATGGCGTCGTCTCCTGACTGCCGGGGCGGTGGCTGACGAGTCGTCGGCGCCCACTCTTCCGCGCGAGACGGCGGTGCGCCATGGGGCGCGCGTGGCGTGGTTGCCCCGTTCTCCGGGCGGCGTGACACGATCAGCCGGTTCTTTGCCGACCTTGTGCCGCAACTCCCTTTCGCAGGAGGAACGTTGGACACCACGGACCGTTTCGAGGACCGCGTCGAGAACTCCCCCCTTCGCCCCACACCGCTGTCCCGCCGCAGATTCCTGCAGGGCACCGCCTCGGCCGCCGCCGCGGCGGGCCTGGCCGGCGTCACGGCTCCGACCGCCTTGGCGCAGGACGCCGGCCCGCGCGGCGCCGCCCTGTCCTTCACGGCAGCCACCAATGGCGCCGCCTCCCTCTCCCCGGCCGGTGACCGGCTGATCGCCGAGGTCCAGAGCGTCCTGTGGTCGCTGCCGCGGGCCGGCGGCGACGCGGTGGCGCTCACCCCACCCGACCTGGAACCCACCCGTCCGGTGTTCTCCCCCGACGGCCGCCGGATCGCCGTCTGCGCCTACCGGGGCGGCACCTTCCACCTGTGGACGCTCGCCGCCGACGGCTCCGGCCTCCAACAACTGACCGACGGCCCGTGGGACGACCGGGGCCCGGCCTGGTCGCCCGACGGCACCCGGATCGCCTTCGCCTCGGAGCGGGGCGGGGATGCGGTGACCGGCAGCCCGTACCGGATCTGGGTACTGGAAGTGAGGACCCGGCGGCTGAGCCGGGTGACCGGGCTGCCCGGTCAGGACGGCCCCCATCAGGATGCCTCCTGGGAGGACTTCGACCCCTGCTGGTCGCCCGACGGCTCGCGGATCGTCTTCGTACGGGGGCAGGTGGCGGGCGCGGCGCTGGTCTCCCGCACCGTCGCCTCCGTGCCGGCCGACGGGCAGGGCGCGGTGCGCACCGAGCACACCGAGACGGCGACGGCGCAGGTGATGGTGCCGGCGCTGTCCCCCACGGGGCGGCTCGCCTATCTGCGGACCACGGACTATCCGGGCCCCACCTGCGCACTGGTGGTGGACGGTGCGAGGGTCGCGGTCGACGGCGATGTGGAGCCGGTGCCGCCGCGCTGGGTCTCGCCCGACGCACTGCTGCTCACGGTCGGCGGGCAGTTCCGGATCGTCCGGGCCGACGCCCCGCAGCGCGCCGAGACCATCCCGTTCACCGCGCGGCTGCCGCTGGACCGCCCCCGCTACCGCGTCAAGGACTACGGTTTCGAGCGGACGGCGGCCGGTCCGGTGCGCGGGGTGCATCTGCCCGCGCTGTCGCCCGACGGCCGCACGGTCGCCTTCGCCGCGCTCAACTCCCTCTGGCTGGCGCCCACTTCCGGGGGCGGGTCCCCGCGCAGGATCGTCCGGGCCGATGCCACCCGCTATGTCCTGGCGCCGAGCTGGTCGCGCGACGGGCGGGCGCTGCTCTACGCCGACGACCGGGACGGGCTGTTCGCCGTGCGCCGCCGCGATATCGCCTCCGGCGAGGAGACGGTGCTGGCCGCCGGCGGCCGGGTGCAGCCCGCGCTGTCGCCGGACGGCGGGCGGCTGGCCGCGCTGGACATGTCGGGGAACCTGGTCGTACGGACCCTGTCCGACGGCACGGAGAAGGTACTGGCCGCGCCGATGGGCGCCGGCGGGCTGCCCGGCCGGCCCAGCTGGTCACCGGACGGGCGATACCTCGCCTACTGCGACCGCACTCGCCTCAACCGGCGCTTCCGCGAGGGCTACAACGTCATCCGGATCGTCGACACCGAGACCGGAAAGGACCGGCTGCATCCGGTCGCCGAGCATGTCTCGATCGCCGACCGCTACGACTCCGGGCCCGTGTGGTCGCCCGACGGGCACTGGCTCGCCGTGATCGCCGAGTCCGCGCTGTGGGTGCTGCCGGTGCGGCCCGACGGTACGCCGGACGGTGCGCCGCGGCAGTTGACCGAGGAGAGCGCCGACCATCCGTCGTGGTCCGGCGACTCCGGCACCCTCCTGTACCTCTCGGCCGGGAAACTGCGGCTGATCGCGGTGTCCGGCGGCGCGGCGCGGACCGTTCCGCTGCCCCTCGGCCACCGCCCCTCGCGCGCCCGGGACACCGTGGTCCACGCGGGCCGGTTCTGGGACGGCACCGGCGACGAGGTGCGCGAGGACGTCGACGTGGTGGTGCGGGACGGGCGGATCACCGCGGTGGAGGCGCACCGCCCGGCCCGGCCCGGCGCGGCCCGGCGGGTGGACGCCTCCGGGCGGACCGTGCTGCCCGGCCTGTGGGACGCCCACACGCACCCGTGGCAGACGACCTACGGAGGCCGGCAGACCGCGCTGCAGCTCGCCTACGGCATCACCACCGCGGTCTCCTGCGGGGGCTTCTCCTATGAACAGGCCCGTATCCGGGAGGCCGTGGCGGCCGGGGTGCTGGCCGGACCGCGCCTGCTGACCTGCGGGGAGCTGCTGGACGGCGGACGGGTCGCGTACAGCATGGGGCGGGCGCACCGCACCCGGGAGGGGCTGCGCCGCTCGCTGGCGCGCGGTGCGGCCCTGGACTGGGACTTCGTCAAGACGTATGTACGGGCGCCGGGCTGGGTGATGGAGGAGGCCGCGCGCTTCGCCCACCAGCAGCTCGGGGTCCGGGCCGGGAGTCATCTGCTCTCCCCGGGCGTGCAGCTCGGCCAGGACCTGACGACTCATCTGCAGGCCACCCAGCGACTGGAGTTCGGTCATGCCGTCAGCAGCTCCGGGCACGCCTATCAGGACGTCGAGGAGATCTACACCGGCACCGACTTCCACCTCCTCGCCACGCCGTTCTCGGCGGCCGCGCTGCTCGGTGCCGATCCGGCGCTGGCCGAGGACCTGCGGGTGACCCGGCTGATGCCGCCCTGGGACACCGCGGTCGTACGGGAGAACGCCGGGCATCGTCCCACTCCGGCACAGCTGGCCGACATCGCGACCGAAGTCGGCGTCTACCGGCGGGTGCTGGACGGCGGCGGGCTGGTCGCACTGGGCACGGACCAGCCGCTGGTGCCGGTGGGGCTGGGCCTGCACCTGTGCCTGCGGGCGCTGCACCGCGGAGGTCTCAGCGTGAGCCGGACCCTGCGCACCGCGACCGCGCTGCCCGCCCGGGTGTTCGGCGCGGAAGAGGACCTGGGGACGCTGGAGGTCGGCAAGCTCGGCGATATGACGCTGGTCGACGGCGATCCGTTCGAGGACTTCGACTCGCTGGTGCGGACCTCGGCGGTGCTGCGCGGCGGACGGCTCTTCGAGCAGCGGGAGTTGACCGCGGCCTTCCCGGCGCCCGCCACCCGCCCGCTGCGGCAGACCGGCACCGACTGGCTGGAGGTGGGCCGTCAGCAGCGCCGCGAGTCCTGCTGCGAGGTCTCCCGCTGACGGCACCGCCCGCCGCGACGGCCGGTCGGCACCCCCGTCGCGGCGGGCGGGAGGCGTGGGGTGGCGCGGTTCCAGGAGCCCTCGGAACCGCGCCACGGACACTCTCGTACCAGGGGGAGTGCGCTGCTGCTTCGCGCCTCAACTCTTCACTTAAATGCACCCAGTTGATGTTTTATGCGCCCCGCAGTAGGTATGCCAACGGGTATTGCACGGGGTAAGCGAAAGATCACTTTCCGGAACGTTCGCTGCGGACGGCACCGCCGGTGCCGTCCCAGGCGTGATGCGACCAGCACGGGGGAGATCGCGAAGGAGGGGCTCGTCTTGCATCGCTACTTCACGGACCAGCGGCATGAGGCACTCCGGCACCAGGTGCGGGAGTTCGCCGAGAAGGAGGTCCGCCCCCGGGTGGCAGAAATGGAGGCGAACCGTTCCGTTTGCCATGACCTCTCGCGCCTGATCGCCCGGCAGGGCTGGATAGGCGCGACCGTGCACCGCGCGTACGGCGGAATGGGCGCGGGCCATGTCGCCAAGACCCTGATCATCGAGGAGCTCTCCCGGGTGAGCGCCGCGATGGGCGCCATGGTGCAGGCCTCGCAGCTGGGCGTCGCGAAGATCGTCCACTTCGGCAACGAGGAGCAGAAGAAGACCTGGCTGCCGGCCATAGCCTCCGGCGACTGCCTGCCGACCATCGCGGTCACCGAACCGCAGTCCGGCGGCCATGTGCTGGGCATGACCTCCACCGCGGTCCGCGACGGCGACGACTACGTCCTCAACGGCCGGAAGATCTACGTCGGCAACAGCCACGTCGGCGATCTGCACGGCGTGGTCGTCCGCACCGGCGAGGGCTCCACGGGCCTGTCGGCGTTCCTCGTGGAGTCCGACAGACCCGGCTTCCGGGTCGGACCGCAGCGGCCCACGATGGGGCTGCACGGCTTCAGCTTCGGCGAGCTGTTCTTCGACAACTGCCGTATCCCGGCGGCGAATCTGCTGGGCCGGGAGGGCGACGGGCTGTCGGTCGCCTACTCCTCCAGCGTGCTGTACGGACGGCCGAATCTGACCGCCGTCTCGCTGGGCATCCACCAGGCGGTGCTGGACGAGACCACGGCGTTCTGCGCCGAACGGCAGCGCTACGGCAAACCGCTGGCGGACCTCGGCAACATCAAGCTCAAGCTCGGACGGATCCAGTCGCGCCTGCTGCTGTCCCGGCTCTCCGCGTACCACGCGGTGCATCTGCTGGACCAGGGGCTGCCGTGCGACGCGGAGCTGATGAACGCCAAGCTGGTCAATGTGGAGTCGGCGCTCGAATCGGCGCGCGACGCGATGGACATCCATGCCGCGTGCGGGCTGTTCACCGACCGGCCGGTGGAGCGCTTCCTGCGCGACGCCCACCACATCTTCGCGCCGGCCGGCACCTCCGACATCCAGCTGCTGCGGCTGGGCGAGCTGGCCCTGGGGCGGGCGCGGGGCGAGTGGTCCAGCCGCCTGGCGGACCTGCTGCGGCTGGAGCCCTCGGAGTGGCCCGAGGAGGGACACGACGCCCCCCTCGACGCCCCTGCCCCCACCGGGCGGGCCGAGGACACCACGGCCACGGTGCCGGGCCAGCGCACCGGACCGGGCTCCCCGCGCTCATGGTTCGCCCGGCCCCGATGAGCGGCGGGCTCCGGCCCGGGGCGCGCGGTCACCGGCGGTCGGCCGATGCCGCGGCCCCGGGCCGGGCGTCCGGCCCAAGAGCCGTCCGCACCGGGCACCGGGGCCGGGTTCCGTACCGAAAAGCCGCCTCAGGCGTCGCTCTGCTGCTTCTCCATGTGGTGGATCTGGTCGACGAGTTCGGCGGCCATCGCCTTGATGGTCTCCAGCCCCTCCCGGCCCCAGGGGCGTGGTTCGAGGTCCACGACGCAGACGGTGCCCAGCGCCGTCCCCGTGCGGTCGATCAGCGGCGCACCGAGGTAGGAGCGGATGCCGATCTCGTCCACGACGGGATTGCCGGCGAACCGCGGATAGTCGCAGACGTCCTCCAGCACCAGGGCTTTGCGGCGGACGATGACATGCGGGCAGTACCCGTGGTCGCGGTCCATCACCCGCCCCGGCTGGGCGCTGGCGGGCGCCGGTCCCAGCTCGACGGCCTGGTCCTGGGCGGGCGTGTAGAGACCGGCGAAGTACTGCCGTCGCTCGTCGATGAAGTTGACCATCGAGTACGGCGCCCGGGTGGTCCGGGCGAGCTTGCGGGCGAACTCGTCGAAGGCGGGCAGCGGGGACTCACCGATCCCCAGGGCGCGCAGCCGCGCGACACGCGCCGGGGCCTCGTCGTCCTGCGGGGTGAGCAGCAGATGGCGCGTCGGGTCGTAGGAGACGTACGGGACGCGGGAGGCGGGGTGGTTCATGGCAGCTCCGGGGTCGCGGCGAGGGCGGGGGTGAGCAGGTGCTGGACGAGCGAGACCAGGACTTGGGTGGCCGAGCTGCACTGGCGGGCGTCGCAGAGCACGACGGGGATGTCCGGGGGGATGTCTATGGCGGAGCGGACCTCGTCCGGGTCGTAGTGGTAGGAACCGTCGAACTCGTTGACGGCGACGATGAACCGGATGCCGCGCCGCTCGAAGAAGTCGACGGCGGCGAAGCACTGGTCCAGGCGCCGGGTGTCGGCGAGGATGACCGCGCCGAGGGCACCGTTGGACAGCTCGTCCCACATGAACCAGAAACGCTGCTGCCCCGGCGTCCCGAAGAGGTAGAGGATGTGCGCGGGGCCGAGCGTGATCCGCCCGAAGTCCATGGCGACGGTGGTGGTGTCCTTGTTCTCGACGCCCGCCAGATCGTCCGTGCCCACGCTGATCTGGGTGAGGAGCTCCTCCGTGCTCAGCGGCTCGATCTCGCTCACCGCGCCGACGAAGGTCGTCTTGCCGACGCCGAAGCCCCCCGCGACCAGGATTTTGAGCGCGGTGGGGAACAGGTCGGTCGAGGGGTCCCCCGGGTTCAGGGGGTCACAGTCGTTTGCGAAGTCCATTCAGCACCGCCTCCAGCAGGGCTCGGTCGGTACGGGACGCGGGCCCTGCCGAAACGGCCGCGGGGGCCCGCGCGGTGAGCGCCCCGCAGTCGACGAGGTCGGCGAGGAGCACTTTGGTGACCACGGCGGGCAGCCGTATGTGGGCGGCGATCTCGGCGACGGAGACCGGTCCGGAGCACAGCCCCAGCACCTGGGCGTAGTCGGGGCCCTGGCAGGAGACGGGCCGTCGGCCGGTGGCCATCACCATGGTCAGCAGGTCGAAGTGCGCCGTCGGACGGGTCCGGCCGTTGCTGACGGTGTACGGGCGGACCAGCCGGCCCGCCGCGTCGTCGTACCACGGTTCCCCGCCCTGCCGCCGTCGGCGACGCACGGTCATGGTCAACGACCGCCCGCGGGCGTCTGGTGGCGCGCGGGGGTGGACAGGTAGGGCCGGACGCTCTTGACCAGCATCGACATCTCGTAGCCCAGTACCGCCACATCGGCCTCGCGGCCGGCGAGCACGGCCAGGCACGCACCCGATCCGGCAGTGGAGACGAACAGGAAGGTCGACTCCAGCTCGACGACCACCTGCAGCACGTCGTCGCCCTCCCCGAAGCGCACACCGGCGCTGCGGGCGAGGGAGTAGAGGCCGGAGGACAGGGCGGCCATATGGTCGGCGCTGTCGGGGTCGAAGCCGTGGGCGGCCTTGACCAGGCCGTCCGAGGACAGCAGCAGCGCGCTCCGGGCGTGCGGTACCCGCTGCACGAGCCCGGTCAGCAGCCAGGACAGATCGGTGTGCTGGCCTCCCTGCAGCTGCGAATGCGCCTGCGCACGCACATCACTCACCATGGTTGCGGTCGTCTCCTCGGGGGCGGGCCATCGTGGCATCGCGGTCACGGTCGTAGAGCAGGTCGTTGCTTGCCGGGCTGCTGGTGTCGCCGCCCTGGGCCAGGGGGGTGCCGCTACCACCGGCGGTGTCGCCGGCGTAGGTGTCGTCGGCGAGGCTGAAGCCGCGCCGGAAGGCGGCCATCAGGTTGGGGTCGTGCTCGGGCTCCGGGCCCGCGCGGGGTGTCGTGGACGGCAGGACGGGGTCGCCGCGCAGCTCGGGGACGAGGTGCGTCTGCTTGCGCCGCCGGGGCAGCCGCGGGCGGGCGTGGTGGTCCACGGCCGGCGGGGCGGGCGGGAGCACGACCGGGCCGGGGTCGGCGGGGCGGGCGACGGGAGCGGCGTCAAGGGGGTGCGGCTCGGGCAACTGCGCCTCGGCCGACGGGACTTCGGTCAGCGGGACTTCGGGCGTGTAGACGCCCGATGCACGGACCAGCCGACGACGAGCGGCGCCGTTGTCGGGATCGGTGTCCGCAGGGACGGGGCGGGGGGCCGGGACCGAGGCCGGGGCCGGAACCGAAACCGTACGGTCGCCGTCGCCGCGCGGTGCCCGGTCGAGCGCATGATCGGGGGCGGGCGCGGGGCCGGGGATCGCCACGGTCCGGCGGTCGGGACTCGGGACGGAGTCGTGGCGGTCGGGACTCGGGACGGGGTCGTGACGCTCCACGGTGTCGTGGTACCGGGGGCGTTCGTGACGCCCGTGCCGCTCCACGGGGTCGTCGACGAAGCCCCCGTCGTAACCCCCGTCGTGCTCGCGTGCCGGGTCGGTGTCCGGCGATCCGGCCTGCGGCGCATCCGCTCCGTCCGCGTCCCCGTCGGCGGATTCCTTGCCGAGCAGCTCCTGGGGCACGATCAGCACGGCCTGCACGCCGCCGTAGATGTTGCTCTGCAGCCGGACAACGATGCCATGCCGCCGGGCGAGCGAGGAGACCACGAACAGCCCGATGCGGCCGTCGCTCAACAGCTCGGCGACATCGACGTGTTCGGGGTCGGCCAGCAGGGCGTTCATCCGGTTCTGCTCGTCCGCCGACATGCCCAGGCCGCGGTCCTCGACCTCGACGGCGAGACCGGCGGTGACGAGCTGGGCGCGCAGCAGGACCGGGGTCTGCGGCGCGGAGTAGATCGAGGCGTTCTCGACGAGTTCGGCGAGCAGGTGGATGACGTCGGCGACGGCATGCCCGCGCAGGGTGCCCTCGATCGGCGGCACCAGCTTGATCCTCGGGTACTGCTCGACCTCGGCGATCGAGGAGCGCAGCACCTCGGTCATGGACACCGGCCGGCTCCACTGGCGGCGGGAGATGGCGCCGCCGAGCACGGCGAGGTTCTCCGCGTGCCGGCGGATCCGGGTGGCCAGGTGGTCGACGTGGAACAGGCCCTTGAGCAGGTCCGGGTCCTCGACCTGGTTCTCCAGCTCGTCCAGCAGCTCGATCTCACGGTGCACCAGGGACTGCAGACGGCGGGCGAGGTTCACGAAGACCTCGACCTTCTGCTCGCTGCCGCTGGCGTTGCTGCGGGCGATGGCGACCGCGTCGATGACCGCGGACTCGGCGGCCCGGCCCGCGGCAGCCACCTCGTGGGCGAGCAGGTCGAGCGTGTCGCCGACGGGCACGACGCTCTGCTCCGGCTCGCGGCGCTGGATCCATTCGCCCTGCCGCACACGGTCCAGCAGGTCGTACAGGTCGGACTGGCTGCGGGCGCAGACCTGGCGCAGCCGGGCGTAGCGGGCGACGGCGGCGCGGGCCTCGGCGTTGGCGGCGGCGCTCGCGGTGAGCACGATGACGCAGATCAGGGCGAGGCCGCCGCACAGCACCACCCACTCGCGACCGGTGAGCCGGGCGCCGCCCGCCTGTACGACGAAGGCGGCGACGGCCGTGCAGATGACGGCGACGAGGAGGCAGGGGACGGCGGCGAGCCTGACCAGGCGGGCACGTATCGCCGAGTCGGCTGCCGACTCCGGGAACGAGGCCCGGCCGTGTCGTCCGCCCTCACGCTCCCGTCGCCGGGCGGAAGGGGGGACGGCGGCGACCCCCGGGGAACCCTGGGGCCCTGGGGATCTCTGAGCCTCCTGGGACGTTTGGGTCCCCTGGGGGAATGCGGTAGGCATCGGTGCCCTCCGGATCGGCCGTTGGCAGTTCGCGGCACGCACGCTAGTTGTTGCACCGGTGGGGTCCGGGCCCACTTCGGGGTTTCGCTACCCCTCGCCACCTCCCTGAGTGGGCGCCATGCGCACGCCAGTACGGCCTAATCCGAACGGCCGTTCATGGAGCGCGAGTTGGGACCGTCCGAAGAGCATCTCCCGGCGCTCGCGAACGGCGCTCGCGGGCGAGACACGCGCCGTCCCCCGCTCACCCGCCCCTGCACGAGCGCGGCGTACCGACGGCGCACCACCACGGCTCACCCTCGCCTCTCGGCGACCCACTGCACGCCGTCGAGGAACTGATCGCCCACGCGCGCCGCGGAGTCATCTGGCGCGATCGGGGACCGGAACCGACCGCCCTCCGAACCTCTTCGGGCCAGTCAACTCGCCTTCCGTCCACCGCGGTTCCGTTGCCCCTCCCCCGTCCCCGGCCCGCCATCAGGGCTTCCTGACACGCAGGAAGACCGCACGTCATGTTTGTCGAAGGCACGTGAAAGTCGAAGGCACCTGGAAGCAGTCCCTCGCCAAGCCGCCGCGCCTGAACCTGCCCTTCGCCGGGACCGTCGACGCCGACGCCCCGACCGGCACCTCCCGGTCCCGGCCCGGCCGGCTGCTCGCGTCCAAGGTCACCGGCCGACACCACACGCACGGAACCGAGGACCACACCCCGTGACCAGGTTCTTCCTGGCCCTGCTCACCCTGCCCCGCCAGGACAGTGCGCCCGCTGGGGTCGACGGGGCCGCGTCACACCGCCCCGGCTTCCCGGTTCCCGATCAGCGGGCCGCCCCTCGGCCGGCGATGCGGCCGGGCGTCCGCATCGAACTCCCGTCACTGATCGTGCCGCCGGTCGACGTCGCCACGGTGCGCCTCGTCACCGGGTGCTGCCGCCCCGCGCCCTCAGCGATCCGCGACGAGGTCCACATCGGTGGGGGCCACCGTCGGCGGCCAGGTCGGCCAGCCATGGGCGGGGGGCATGGCGATCGCCCTCCACCACGGGTAGACGGCCGGGGGATCGGCGGGTTCGAACGGCTCGCCCGGCCGCGGGTGGACGCTGGTGACCCCGGCCTTCTGGGCGGCGGTCAGGGTCCACTCGGCGGGCTCCGCCCACGGGTGCGGGGCGAGGTTGAACGTGCCCCAGTGGATCGGCAGCAGCACGCCGCCGGCCCCATCGCCCTGGAGGTCGAGGTGGGCCCGGACCCCCTGCTCGGGCTCCATGTGGATGTCCGGCCAGAAGTCGCTGTACGCGCCGATCTGGATCATCGTCGCATCGAACGGGCCGTGCGCGGCGCCGATCTCCGCGAAGCCGGAGAAGTAGCCGGTGTCGCCGCTGTGGTAGATCCGGTGCTCGGGGCCCGCGACCACCCAGGAGGCCCACAGGGTGTGCTGCGGGCCGCGCAGACCGCGGCCGCAGAAGTGCTGTGCGGGGGTGGCGGTGAGGGTCAGCCCGCCGATGCGGGTGGACTCGTGCCAGTCGAGCTCGGTGATCCGCTCGGCGGGCACGCCCCAGAATTCCAGGTCGGCGCCGACACCGAGCGGCACGACGAAGGCCGCGCCGGTGCCGGTCAGGCCCTGGACCGTCGGCATGTCGAGGTGATCGTAGTGGTCGTGCGAGATCACCACGACGTCGACCGGCTCCAGCTCGTCCAGCGCGATGGGCACCGGGTGCATCCGCTTCGGCCCGGCCCAGGTGACCGGAGAACAGCGCTCGCCCCAGACCGGGTCGAAGAGCACCCGCTGCCCGTCTATTTCGGCCAGTACGCTCGAATGACCCATCCAGGTGAGCCGCAGCCCCGAGGCGGGCGGCTCAGCGCCGTCCGCGGCGGTCGGACGGTACACCGGAATCGGGCCGACCGGCGCCCGGCGCAGCCGCCCCTCCCGGCTCAGCTGGGTCTTCAGCATCGGCACCGCAGAGCCGTTCAGCAGCTGCCTGGTCTCCACCGGATTGCGGAACTGGCCGTCCACGAACTGCGGCGACCTGCGCATTCTGGCCAGCCGCTCCCCGGTGGGCACGGCGCCGAAGCCCGCGGGCCGCAGCGCGGAGAGTCGAGTGCGACGGGGTCTGGAACCGGTCACGGCACCTCCATGGTCGGGGCAGTCGCGAAGTGAACGGACCGCATGAGCGGCGGGTTCCGGTACGCCGCGCCACGCGGCGCCGCCGTACGGTTTCCGCACCACGACACCCGGACACTCCACACCATCACCCGCAGACACAAACGGCGCGACCGGCCATGACATTCCGGAGTAAGGGTGTGACCTTTCCGGGCGCCGCCGCAGACCCCGGCCCGCCCGGCAACTCGGTCGCATCCATGGGAGGGGCGCCGGGCTCGGCAGCCCTGCCCCACGACCGGGCGTCCCTGGCGACGGCCACCCGGGGCCCGGCGCCCCGGCCCACGGGCGGACGGCCGCCGGGCACGGACCCGGCCGGTCACCCGGCGGTTCACACCCCTTCGACGACCACGGGCGGGCTGGGGAGGCCGGGACGGCGGGGCAGGAAGACCGTGCGCAGGAAGATCTGCGGGGCGAGGAGACGGGTGGGCGGCGCGGTGAGGCAGAAGACGTCCCGGAAGGCCGCCCCCACGACCCGGTCGATGGCGGCCCGGGCGAAGAGCCGGTCGATGTACCACGTGGACAGCCGCTCCCCCAGGCCCGCCTTGGTGTCGGCCGGGCTCGCGTACGGGCGGTCCGAGCCGACCGCGGCGAGCCAGGCGGGTTCCACGGTGCGGGCCACCGCCCGCTGCGCCTCGGCGGCGATCCCGGGGCGCAGACCGCCGCCGTCGGCGAGCGTGGTGCGCACGGCCAGTGCCCCGAGGGCGGCGACCGACATGCCCTGGCCGTATACGGGGTTGAAGGTGCAGCCGGCGTCCCCCAGGACGAGGAATCCCTCGGGGAGGGCACCGGGCCGCTCGTAGTGCCGGCGGCGGTTGCAGGTGTCGCGGAAGCCGTGCACCGGCGAGAGCGGCTCGGCCCGGGCGAGCAGTTCATGGACGTACGGGTCGCCGATGGTGGCGGTGAAGGCGGTGAACTCCGCCGCGTCCGTCGGCGGGTGGTGCCCGCGCACACCGGACAGCGTCAGCATCCACTTGCCGTCCTCGACCGGCACATACGCGGCGCCGCGCGGGCACTGTGGCCAGCCGGGCACATTGACGCCCGCGTCGGGCGCGGTGGCCGGGTCCTCGGGGCGGTACATCCTGCTGGCGTAGGCCAGCCCCGCGTCCACGGTCTCCTCCTGCGGCGCGGCCCGGCCCAGTTCGGCGTACCACTGGGGGGTGCGGGAGCCGCGGCCCGAGGCGTCCACCACGAGCGCGGTCGGCAGCACCCGCTCGGCCCGTCCGCCCGGCTCACCGTCCCGTGGCCGGACCCGCACTCCCCGCACCCGGCCGGCGTCCCCGGTCAGCCCGACGGCCTCGGTCGCCTCCAGGACCTCCACCCGGGTGGCCGAGCCGGCGGCGGCCCGCAGTGCCCGCTCCCTGACCACCGTGTCGAGCACCGGACGGGTGACGCTCAGCGTGAGATGCCGGCGCTCGTCGAAGCGGCGCTGCCAGCCGGTGGGGGTGCGGGTGAGCAGATCGCGCGGGAGATACAGGCTGCGGGCGCCCGCCTCGCCGAGCGCGGCGACGGTACCGGGCAGCAGTTCCTCCAGCGCACGCAGGCCGCCGCTGAGGAGGATGTGCAGATGGCGGGCCTGCGGGACGCCCTTGCGGAAGGTCCGCCCCTCCGGGTAGCGGTCGCGCTCGACGACGGTGATCGTGTCGACCTGGCCGACCAGGGCGGTGACGGCCAGCATCCCGGCCAGCCCGCCGCCGATCACGACCGCGGTGTGCCCGCCATTGGAGTGCTCTGCCACGTCCGCCTCGCTCCCCCGCCGGCCCGCCGACGACCCGTTCGTCCCTGTCCCGGATGCGTCCCGGTCCCGGGTCCGCTCGCCATGCCGGGATGCGTACGGCGGGCCCGCTCGCCGCTCGCCGTCCACGGAACCTGATCACCGACGGCACTCAGGCTTCAGTGCCCTCACCATCCCTGTCAACGGGTCTTTCCGCCAACCGGTTCGAGGCACATCCCGGCAGCCCCGTGGGCCTCGCTTCATCGCCCGTTCCGCACCGGCCACTGATCACCGGCGCGGCTTCTTGTGATCCCTTTCCTCCCTCGTGTCACCGGAGTCCCTGACATCCCGTGATGAGCCGAGCGTGCGTCTAGACTCCGGGCAGCGGACGCATGTCGTCCGCAAACGGTTCCACCAGCAAGGGATTCGCCTCACCAGCAAGGGATTCAGGGACGCTTGTGACATTCCAGCAGGTTTCTGAGCCGTATGACGCCTACGACGTACTCGTCGTCGGCGGGTCGGGCGTGGACACCATCGTGTCGGTCGGCGCGCTGCCCGTACCGCTCGCCGACTCCTATGCCGTGCCCCCTCTCCACGAAGAGGCGGGGCACACCGGCACCGGCGTCGCGCTCGGCTGCGCGGCGCTCGGGCTCACCACGGGATTCGTGGACTTCCTCGGCGACGACCATCCGGGCACTCTGGTCCGCGAGCGGCTGGCCGGTACCGGCGTCGACTTCCGGCCACTGCTCTCACCGCACGGCACCCGGCGCGCGGTCAACCTCGTGGCCTCCGACGGCCGTCGGATGTCGTTCTACGACGGCCGTGACCCGCTCGATCTGCGGATGCCGCCCGAGCACTACCTCCCGCCGCTGCGCCGCGCCCGGCACGTCCATCTGTCGATCATGCACTTCGCCCGTTTTCTGTACGACGACATCGAGGCGCTGGGCATCCCCGTCTCCACGGATCTGCACGACTGGGACGGGTTGACGGACCATCACCGGGAGTTCGCGCTCCGCTCGGACCTGGTGTTCCTCAGTACGGCCGGGGCGGGCGAGCGGATCGGCTCCGTGATGCGGGAGATCCTGCACGAGGGACGCGCCGAGGCGGTGATCGCGACGGCCGGGGCGGGCGGCGCCTACCTCCTCAGCGCCGACGACCGCACCCCACGCCTGGTGCCGGCCGCGGTCCCGCCCGGCCCTGTCGTCGACAGCAATGGCGCGGGCGACGCCTTCACCTGCGGGTTCCTCTACGGCCGGCTGGCGGGCCGGGATCTCGAGGAGTGCGCGCGGCTGGGCGCCATGGCAGGGGCGTACGCATGCACCTCGCCGGGCACCCACACCCGCCTCGCCCAACCGGAGGACCTGCGGTCGGCTCCCACCGCGACGGCGCCGGCCACCCCCACCGCACCGCCCGGCGACGGGCAGCGGCTGGCAGGTCCGCCGGACGCCCGGGTCTCCCCCGCGGGCGCGTAGTCCGTCCGGCCGGGCCCACGGGTCCGGCCGGTCCCGGTCAGCCCTTGCGGCCGACCCCGCCGTAGAAAATGGTGTTGTTGAGCTCCAGGGCGCTGGGCACCGCGCCGTCCGGCCGCCACAGCGGCACCCGTACCACTCCGGGCTCCAGCAGGGCGAACGGCCCGAAGAGCGGCTCGATCTCGGTCTTCGACCGCAGATTGAGGGTGGCGGTGGCGCTCTTGTAGACGTTCACGACGCCGTCGCGCGCCTGCTCGTCCGTGCGGCCCGCCTCATAGGCCTCGTAGGGTTCACCCGTCGCATGGGACAGGACGAGATGACTGCCCGCGGGGAGCGCCTCGGCGAGCGTGGCGATGAGGCCGGCGGGATCCTCGTCGTCGCGGACGAAGTGGAGTACGGCGACCAGCAGCACCGCCACCGGCCGGTCGAAGTCGATCAGCTCCCGGACGGTGGGGTGGTCCAGCACCGCCTTGGGGTCGCGGACGTCGCCGAGCACGAACCCGGTGCCTTCGGTATTGGTCAGCCGGGCCCCGGCGTGGGTGGCGACGATCGGGTCGTTGTCGACGTACACGACCCGGGTGTCGGGAGCCGTCTCCCGGGCCACCTCGTGGGTGTTGGGCGAGGTGGGGATGCCGGTGCCGAGGTCGATGATCTGGCGGATGCCGCCGGCGACCAGTTCGCGCACCGCCCGCCGCATGAAGGCCCGGTTGGCGCGGGCGCTGAGCCGGACCTGGGGGTGGACCTCGATGACGCGCTCCGCGGCCACCCGGTCGACCTCGTAGTTGTCCCAGCCGCCGAGGTAGTAGTCGTACATCCGGGCCGGATGCGGCCGGCCGGTGTCGATCTCCTCGGCCGAGAAGCCCGAGGGCTCCGGCCCCTGGACGTACGGTCCGATCTCCGGGACCGTCCCGTCCGGCGCCCCCTGCGGCATCTCCTGCTCGCTCATGCCGTCCTCCGCTCGGTGCGCCGGCCCGGCGCCGCGGCGAGCAGGAAGTCGGCGTGGCCGGCCTTCGCGCCCTCGATGAAACTCACCATCTCGTGGTGGGTGTAGATCAGCGCCGGTCCGTCCGGGTCGGTCGACTGGCGCAGCGCGATCCGGCCGTCGCCCAGCCGCATGGCCTCGACGCACTCGCCGCCGTTTCCGCCGCTCCACGGCTTGTGCCAGCCCTCAGTGCCCAGTTCCTTGGCGGGCATGCCGTTGTAGATGCGTATGCGATCCATGGTTCAGATCTCCTTGCGAAAGCCACCCAGAATGGCCTCGGTGGTGTGTGCCGGCGCGGCCTGCGCACACATCCGGTCCAGGGCCTCCAGGAACTGCGAGACGTCGTTGCGCTGGTCGAAGTACACGGCTCCGACGAGGCTTTCCGCGTAGGCGATGTCCGGGAGTTCCGGGATCGGGAAGCGGAAAATGTGGAATGGTCCGTACATGGCGGGGTGCGGGCCCGCGGAGAAGGGCATGACCTGCAGCCGGACGTTCGGCAGTGCGGTGGCCTCCATCAGCCGGGTGACCTGGTCGCGCATCACCTCGGCCCCGCCGATCGGCCGCCGCAGCACGGTCTCGTCCATGACCACCCACAGCATCGGGGCGTGGTCACGGGTCAGGAGCGACTGCCGCTCCATGCGCAGCGCGACGATGCGGTCGATGTCCGCGGCGGAGGCGTGCGGCATGCCCGCCCGCAGGACGGCGGCGGCGTAGTCCTCGGTCTGCAACAGGCCGGGGACGTAGTGCGGTTGATAGGCCCGGATCAGGTTGGCTTCGCTCTCCAGGCTGACGAACGCGCTGAACCACTCGGGGAGGACGTCCCGGAACCGGTGCCACCAGCCGGGCTTGTTGGCCTCGCGCGCGAGGGAGAGGAAGCCCTCGATCTCGTCCTCGTCGGTGACGCCGTAGGTCGCCAACAGCTTCTCGACGTAGGGGAGTTTGAGGCCGACCTCGGCCTTTTCCATGCGTCGTATCGTGGCGTGGGTCACATCGAGGGCCGCGGCGGCCCGTTCGAACGAGAGTCCCGCCTTCTCGCGCAGGTCCTGCAGCCGCTTGCCGAGCACCACCCGCAGGACGGTCGGTGCACCTGCCGACCGTGGGTCCGCCACGTCCGATCGCCTCCAACTGACTTCAGTGTTCAGCAGTGTGTCATGCCGTCAACAGCACGAACAGACTGCACCTTACGATTCTGCAAATTGCAGAGTGATCCTTGCCATCGGTGACCGGCATCGCACATAGTTACGGTGTGGCTTCCTCCAACAACGCTCCCTCGTTAGGGCGCTGTGGCGGCTTCGTCGCCCAGTACCCGCAGGACGCGTTCCACCTGCCGGCGCTACGCACCTCCGTGCCCGAGGCACGCAGACGCGTCAGTGCGCTGCTGCACGAGTGGGGCGCGGCTCAACACGTCTGCGACGATGTGGAGTTGGTGGTCTCCGAGCTCTTCACCAACGCGGTGCGCCACACCGACAGCGAGAAGGTCGAGTGCGAACTCGCACTCTTCGGGGCGCACATACGCATAGAGATCACGGACCAGGGCGGCCCACAGGATTCGGCGCCGCACGTCCAGCCCGGCAGCGTGGACAAGGAGTGCGGACGAGGCCTGTTCCTCGTCGGCGCGCTGTCCGAGAGCTGGGGCTCACGGCCCGCCGACAGCGGCCGGGGCCGGGTCGTCTGGGCGGATCTGCCGTACGCCTCCCTCGCACGCTGAGGCCCCGCTCCGCCTCGGCGGAAACGGGGCCTCCGTCATGCCATGGCCGCTGACGGGCCGCGGCCGCCCTAGAGCGGCAGCAGATCGGGCCGCTTGGGCTCGACGTGATCGCCGGAGGACTCGCCGCGCAGCCGGCGCCCGATCCACGGAACGAGATGCTCCCGCGCCCAGTGGATGTTGTCCCGCCGCGCCTCGGCGGCCGAGCGCTCCGCCTCCGGCGGCCACGGCTGGTCCGGGTCGGCCGGCACCCGCAGTCCGAGCACCTGCCCCGCACGCAGTGCCACCCGGGTGTGACCGTCGGCGGACAGGTGCAGCCGGTCGCCGTCCCAGGCCCGCCGGTCCTGTACCGACTTCAACGACCACAGGTCCAGGACCGGGCAGTCGTGCCGGTCCGCGATGGACCGGACGTGCGCCGTGTACGTGGCGATCTTGCCGCGCAGATGCTTGAGGACGGGGATGCCGCGGGTGTCGAAGCCGGTGCAGAGCAGGACCGTACCGACCTCCTGCCGCAGATCGGCGACCGCCGCCTCATACCGCTCGGCCACCGCGTCCGGGTCCGAGCCCGGCCGCAGGATGTCGTTTCCGCCGGCACAGAACGTCACCAGGGCGGGGGCGAGCTCCTTGGCCCGGGGCACCTGCTCCTCGACGATCTGCTCCAGGAGCCGCCCCCTGACCGCGAGGTTCGCGTAGCGGAAGTCCCCCTCCGCCCGCTGGTCCGAGAGGAGGACCGCCAAGCGGTCCGCCCAACCGATGTACGCCCCGTCAGGGCCGGGATCCCCGACCCCCTCTGTGAAGCTGTCCCCGACGGCTGCGTACGACCCGATGGCGCCATGGGCGCCGTTGCTGAAGTACTTCGAATCGTCTGCCACGTCAGGACATCCTTCACCTCATGAAGTGACCTACGCCACCGTAACCAGGGGTTGACGAGGGGTGATTAATGCCACCAGGTCAAATTCTTGTCAAGTTGGAATAAAGATCGATCACGCCCCGCTCCCCTCGGCGCGCCACCGCGCTTCGCCGCGCTTCACCACGCTCCGGGGCGCACCCGAAAGACCTGATTGTCTATTGCACTCATGTCGTATCGTCGGAGGTGCCCCGCCTCGCCGAACGAGCGGCGCCGGCGAACCAACCCGAGGAGCGCGCGTGACGCAGCAGACGCCGCAGGTCCCACAGGCCCAGCCCGAGCTCACGGAGGTCCGCAACTTCCGCGATGTGGGCGGTCTGCCGACCGTGGACGGGCGTCGCGTACGGGAGGGGAGGCTGTTCCGCAGCGGGCACCTCGCCCACGCGACCGAAGCGGACGCCGCGTTCCTGGCCGGTCTCGGGCTGCACACCGTCTTCGACTTCCGCAACGCCTCGGACATCAAGCTGGAGGGCCCCGACGTCACGCTGCCCGGCGTGCGCAATGTGAACATCCCGCTCACCGATCCGGCCGATGGCGCGGAGTTCTGGACGATGGTGCGCGAGGGCGAGCTCGACCAGCTGCGTGCCGCGCTCGGCGACGGCAAGGCCGCGGCCCGTATGGCCAAGACCTACCGCCACATCATCACCACCCGTACCGAGGACCACGCCAGGGTGCTGAATGCGCTGGCCGACGACAGCGTTCCCGCGCTGATGCACTGTGCGGCCGGCAAGGACCGCGCGGGCCTGTCCATCGCCGTGACCCTGCTCGCGATCGGGGTGGAGCGGGACGCCATCGAGGCGGACTACCTCAAGTCCAACGACCCCCACCGGCGCTACAAGATCCGCCGCTCCGACAACTCCGCGGTCGGGATGTCGCAGGAGGTCATGGAGCTGCTCGCGCCGCTGTTCGGGGCGCACACCGACTACCTCGCGGCCGCCTACGACGCGATCGAGCGGACCTGGGGATCGACGGAGAAGTACCTCACCGACGGCCTGAAGCTGACGCCCGCCACCCGTGACCGGCTGCGCGACCGGCTGCTGACGGACTGACCACCGCCGGCCCGCTCACGGCTCCGTGACCCACCCCGCGGCCAGCACCAGACCCGAGGCCCGATGGACGGCGAGAAAGCCGAAGGGCCGGTCGTAGCGGGCCGAGATCTGCTGTGCCCGATACGGCGGTGGCGGGGGCACGGAGCCCAAGCCGAACGGCACCATCGTGACCGCGGCCGCCCGGAAGCCCAGCGGCCCGAAGGTCGCGGTCGCCGCCTGGCGGGCCTCCGACACCGCGAGCGGCTGCTCGCACATGCCGGGAAAGTGCCCGCGGGAGGCGTCGGTGGCGGTGGCGAGCCCGAAGAGCTCCGCCCGGTCCAGCAGGTCGTGCTCGGCATCGACGGTGAACCGCGTGGTGGTGAGGTCGAGGCACGGGGCGCCGTCGTAGCTCGGCACCGTGGTCACCCGCAGCCCCGGCCCGGCGGCATCGGTCAGCGCCGCGCCGGACACCGCCGGGTACGCCCCGTCCAGCGCCGCGACGCCGTGCCGCAGCACCTCGTTGCCCGGCACCGCCGGCTCACCGAGCAGCAGATGGACGTCCAGCCCGTTGTCACCGGCGACCCGCACCGCGGTCAGCGGACCGGCGGGAGTGCCGTGGACCCGCACCTGCTCCACATCCGTTCCGGAGCGGCTCAGAGCCGTCAGCTCCCGCCCCGCCCACGGCCCTTCGGACGGACGCGACGGACCCTCCCGAAACGGCTCCTCCCAGGTGGTGCGCACCAGCAGCGCGCTCGCCAGCACCAGGACGGTGCCCGGACCGATCCGTACCGGCATCCGCTCGATCAGGCCCCCGGTGTGCCGCCGCGCCCACGCGTCCATCGCGCCCTGGTCCGCGGCCGTATCGCCGGTGAGCTCGCCGCGCAGCCCGTCCGGCAGGCTCTCCAGCCAGGCGGGGCGCAGTGCGAGAGTGCGCCGGGCCCACAGCGCCACCGCGGGATCGACACCGTCCGCCGCCGCGAGCGCGGCGAGCAACGCACCGCCCTCGCCCACGGCGTGCTCCGCATCGGTGCCGAGGGCCTCCGCGAGCTCTTTGCGGGCGGGCCCGGCGGCCGGCCCGGCGAGCAGGGCCAGCAGCGGCCAGACCCCGGCCGCGGTCAGCACCGTGCCGCGCTCCCCCACCACCTCGTGCGCCCAGCGGGCCGTCATGTCATTGACGGCCCGGACCGTCCTCGCGGCGACCATCGCCTCCCCCACCAGCGTCGTCAGCGGTTGGCGACCGCCTGTTTGACCAGCGTCCGCCCGAAGTCCCACAGCAGTCCGCCGCCGCCATGGGCGTCGTCCATCACGGCGGTGAACGCCTCGACGAACCGGTCCACTTCCCGTTCGCCGATGATCAGCGGGGGAATGAGTTTGATGACTTCGAGGTGATCGCCGGAGACCTGGGTCAGGATACGGTGCCGCTGCAGCAGGGGCACCACGACCATCTGCGCGAACAGCCCCTTGCGGGCGGCCTGCAGCATCGTCCAGCGGCTGCGCAGGCCGAGCGAGGTGGGGCGGCCGAACTCGATGCCGATCATCAGGCCCCGGCCCCGTACGTCGTGCAGCAGCTCGTACTTGTCGACCAGCGCGGCCAGCCGGGAGCGCAGCAGCTCGCCGGTGTGCCGGGCGCCCGCGACGATCTGCTCGTCCTCCATGACCGAGAGCACCGCCAGACCGGCCGCCATCGCCTGGGCGTTGGCGCCGAAGCTGGCGGAGTGCACCAGCACCCGGTCCATGGACGAGTAGACCTTCTTGAAGATCCAGTCCTTGCCGAGGGTCGCCCCGACCGGGACATAGCCGCCGGACAACGCCTTCGCCACACACACCAGGTCCGGCTCGACACCGCTCTCGTGCTGATACGCGAAGAAGTCACCGGTGCGGCCGAGGCCGGTCTGCACCTCGTCGACGATCAGCAGGGCCTTGTGCCGGTGCAGCAGTTCCTGGGCGGCGCGCAGGAATCCGGGCGGGGTGGGGTGGACACCCTTGCCCTGGATCGGTTCGACCACGAAGCCCGCCACATCGCCGCGCTTCAACTCCCGCTCCAGCGCGTCCAGATCGCCCATCTCGACGGCGGTGTCGGGCAGCAGCGGGGCGAAGCCGTCCCGGAAGCCGTCCTCGCCGTTGACGGAGAGCGAGCCGGTGGTCAGGCCGTGGAAGGCGTGGGTGCAATAGAGGATGCGCGGTCTTCCGGTGGCGTAGCGGGCGAACTTCAGGGCGGTCTCGACGGCTTCGGTGCCGCTGTTGCCGAAGAAGGCCCGGTCGAGGTGGGGGGCGCAGGCCAGCAGCTTCTCGGCGAGCAGGCCGGGCAGCGGCTGGCAGTCGAAGCGGGTGAGATCGGGGAGCTGGGCGTCCAGGACGTCGTGCAGCGCCTTGCGGACGACGGGGTGGTGCCGGCCCAGGCCCATCACGCCGAACCCCGCGAGCATGTCCAGGTAGTCCTGGCCGTCGGCGTCCCAGAAGTAGGCGCCCTCGGCCCGCTCGTAGACCTTGTCGAAGCCGATGGTGTGCAGCATCCGCGGGAGCTGGTGGTTGAGGTGGCGGGAGTGCAGCTCGTAGCGCTCGCCACCGCGCTCGGCGAGCAGTTCGGTCAGATCGAATCCGGTCACGAGGGGCTCTCCTTACGGGCCAGTGCGGCGCTGATGTGTCCGGCGATCTCGGCGGGGGTGAGGCCGAGGTCGGCCAGCAGCTCACCGCGCTTGGCGTGCGCCGGAAACTGCTCGGGGATGCCGAAGGTGCGCAACGGCACGTCCACGCCGGCGTCCCGCAGCGCCTGGCCGACCGCCCAGCCCACGCCGCCGGTGCGGCAGTTGTCCTCGACGACGGCCACCATGGCGTGGTCAGCGGCGAGTCGGGGGATGACGGCGTCGACCGGTTTGACCCAGCGCGGATCGACGACGGTCGCCCGGACACCGCGCGCCGCGAGCAGCTCGGCGACCCCCAGGCAGACCGGAGCCATCACGCCGACCGCGACCAGCAGGACGTCCGGATGCGGCGCCCGGTGGAGGACGTCCACCCCGCCGATCCGGTCCACGGCCGGCACCGGTTCGTCCACCGGCTCCTTGGGGAAGCGGACGACGGTCGGTGCGTCGTCCACGTCCAGCGCCTCGCGCAGCTGGGCGCGCAGCTGGCCGGCGTCGCGCGGTGCGGCGATCCGCAGACCGGGGACGACCTGCAGGACCGACAGGTCCCACATGCCGTTGTGCGAGGCGCCGTCGGTGCCGGTGATGCCGGCCCGGTCCAGGACGAAGGTGACCCCGCACCGGTGCAGTGCGACATCCATCAGGATCTGGTCGAAGGCCCGGTTGAGGAAGGTGGCATAGACCGCGACGACCGGGTGCAGCCCGCCGGTGGCCAGCCCCGCCGCCGACACCGCCGCATGCTGTTCGGCGATGCCCACGTCCCACACCCGGTCGGGGTAGGCCTCGGCGAACTTCCCGAGCCCGACCGGCCGCAGCATCGCCGCGGTGAGGGCGACGACGTCCGTGCGCTCGGCGCCGATGCGGACCATCTCGTCGCCGAAGACGGAGTTCCAGGAGGGCGCGCCGGGCAGGGTGACGGGTGCGGCGGTCGGTGGGCACCTCCCGGCATCGGCCGGGAGAGGGTCCATCACACCGACCGTGTGGAAGTGGTCCGCCTCGTCCTCCAGGGCGGGCGGATAGCCGCGGCCCTTCTCGGTGAGGCAGTGCACCAGCACCGGGCCGTGGAAGCCCGCCGCGCGGCGCAGCGCCGATTCGACGGCCGCGGTGTCATGCCCGTCGATCGGTCCGAGGTACTTCAGGCCCAGGTCCTCGAACATGCCCTGGGGGGCGAAGGCGTCCTTGAAGCCCTTCTTGGCGCCGTGCAGCGACCCGTAGAGCGGCTGTCCCACGACCGGGGTGCGCTGGAGCACCTCCTTGCCCCAGGCCAGGAACTTCTCGTAGCCGTTGGTGGTGCGCAGGGTGGCGAGGTGGTCGGCGAGGCCGCCGATGGTGGGGGCATAGGAGCGCTCGTTGTCGTTGACGACGATGATCAGCGGGCGGTCCTTGGCGGCGGCGATGTTGTTGAGCGCCTCCCAGGCCATCCCGCCGGTCAGCGCGCCGTCGCCGGTGACGGCCACCACATGGCCGTTGCCGCCCCGCACCTGGCGGGCCTTGGCCAGGCCGTCGGCCCAGCCCAGCACCGTCGAGGCATGGCTGTTCTCGATGACGTCGTGCGGGGACTCGGCGCGCGAGGGGTAGCCGGACAGGCCGCCCTTGGCCCGCAGCTTGGAGAAGTCCTGCCGGCCGGTCAGGAGCTTGTGCACGTAGGACTGGTGGCCGGTGTCCCACAGGATGCGGTCGGCGGGCGAGTCGAAGACGCGGTGCAGGGCGAGGGTCAGCTCGACCACGCCCAGGTTGGGCCCCAGATGGCCGCCGGTGCGGGCGACGGCCCGGACGAGGAAGTGCCGGATCTCCTCGGCGAGTTCGGCCAGGCGCTCCGCGGGGAGCGCCTTGAGGTCGCGCGGCTGCCGGATGTGCTCCAGCATCGTCATGTTCGGTCCCCCTCTACTGGTTCGGCTGACGAGGGCCGGCCCGGCCCCTGCGCGGTGCAGGGGGCACGGGCCGGACCGGAACCTCGGTGAGCCGTGGTGCGTGGGCTCACCCCGGGCCGGTGGTCACCCGCGGTTGCCCGCGATGGTCTCCTTGGCCGCCCGGAGGGACTCCTTCAGCGACCCCATGGTGGCGAGGACGGCGGTCGGCTCGTAGCCGCAGTGCGCCATGCAGTTGGCGCAGCGCGGGTCCTTGCCCCTGCCGTACTTGTCCCAGTCGGTGTCCTCGATGAGCTCCCGGTAGGTGGGGACGTACCCGTCGCTCATGAGGTAGCAGGGGCGCTGCCAGCCGAACAGCGAGTAGTTGGGGATCGCCCACGCCGTGCACGGGAAGTCCGCCTTGCCCTCCAGGAAGTCCAGGAAGAGCGGACTGTGGTTGAGCCGCCAGCGGCGCCGGTTGCCGCCGGCGAAGGCCTTCTTGAACAGCTCACGGGTCTGCTCCACGCCGAGGAAGTGCTCCTGGTCGGGGGCCTTCTCGTAGGCGTAGGCGGGCGACAGCATCATTTCGTCGACCTGCAGATCGTCATTGAGGAAGTTGAGCACCTCGATGATGGTCTGCGGGGTGTCGGTGTTGAAGAAGGTGGAGTTGGTGGTGACCCGGAAGCCGCGTCGCTTGGCTTCCTTGATCGCCGCCACCGCCTCGTCGAAGACGCCTTCCTTCGCGACGGATTCGTCGTGCCGCTCACGCATGCCGTCGATGTGCACCGCGAAAGCGAAATACGACGAGGGGGTGAACGCATCCAGCTTCTTGCGCAGCAACATCGCATTGGTGCACAGGAATACGTACTTCCGCTTGGCCACCAGCTGTCGCACGATCTCATCGATCTGAGGGTGCATCAGGGGCTCGCCGCCGGCGATGGAGACCATCGGGGCACCGGACTCCAGCACCGCGCCGACCGCCTGCGCCACCGGCATGCGCTGTTTGAGCACGCCCGCCGGATGCTGGATCTTCCCGCAGCCCTCGCATTTCAGGTTGCACGCGAAGAGCGGTTCCAGCTCGACGATGAGCGGGAACTTCTCACGCCGGCGGATCATCTTCTGTTCAAAAAGATAGGTTCCGACCCGGATGGACTGACGGAGCGGCATGGCCATCTGGCTCACCTCCAGGGGAGCAGCAAAGAACGGTGCCATTCGTAGAAAACGGGAAGTACGGAGCGCAGCACTCGGAAGGCTGATATTCCACCGCGCACGGTGCCGATGCGTACGAGTTCATGTTCTGGAGCGTCCACGACCACCCGGACGGCCGCAACCGGACGGCTGCCCGCCCGCCGGGCGGCCTGGAGGGTCGCGGCGGATTCCATGTCCACCGCGACCGCACCGGCGGCATGCAGCGCGGCCCGCTCCGCGCCGCGTACGACGTGGTCGGAGCCCCGCAGCAGCCCGGTGTGCACGGTCAGCCCGCGCTGTCGCAGGGCCCGGAGCAGCGGGCCGTTGTCGCGGCAGAGCGTCTCCGGAGCGTCCGCGTGATGACCGCGGGTGGCCTCGGCGACGACCACGTCCCCGGGCCGCATCCCGGGGGCGAGGCCGGCGCAGAAGCCGCTGGCGACGACGGGGGAACGCTCGGTGACCGAGCCCGCACCCAGCGCATGGGCGAGGGCGCGTTCGGCCGCCTGGGGGCCTATGCCGGTACGGAGGGTGACGAGCCGCGGAACTGCTCCGTCCGCCGCTCCCCCGCGGTCGCCGCGGCGCAGGGCGAACCGCTCGATGCCCAGCGCACAGGCGACCAGCAGGGGTGGCTCCGCGTCCGCCGGGAGCCGCCCCGGCATCAGGACCCCACCGGCGCGCCGGCCGGTCCCCCGTTGACGTAGCGGCCCAGTGCGGTCAGCGGGAAGACCTGGCGGTAGAGGTGGTAGTTGATGGAGAAGTCCCAGGGGAAGCCCGTGCCGGTGAAGTACGGCTCGTCCCAGGACCCGTCCTCGCGCTGGGTCCCGGTCAGCCAGCGCACTCCGCGGCGCACCGCCTCGCCGTCCCGTTCACCGGCCGCGAGCAGCGCCATCAGCGCCCATGCGGTCTGCGAGGCGGTCGAGGCGCCGCGCCCCGCCCACCGTTCCTTGTCCTGGTAGGAGCGCTGGTCCTCGCCCCAGCCGCCGTCGTCGTTCTGCACCCGCTCCAGCCAGCGCACCGCCCGGCGCACCGCGGCGTGCGAGGCGGGGATGCCGGCCGCGGCGAGCGCGGGGAGCACCGAGCCCGTGCCGTAGATGTAGTTGGTGCCCCAGCGGCCGAACCAGGCTCCGCTGGGCTCCTGTTCGGCCAGCAGCCAGGCGATACCACGGCGGGTGCGCGGGTCGTGGGTACGGCCGACGTCCGCGAGCATCTCGACGACATGGGCGGTCACATCGGCCGACGGCGGGTCGATGACCTCCCCGAAGTCGCAGAACGGCAGCCGGTTGGGGAACGGGCTGGTGTTGTCGACGTCGAAGGCGCCCCAGCCCCCGCCCTTGGACTGCATACCGAAGTTCCAGCGCACCGCGCGGCCCACCGCGGCCTCGACCCGTTGTGGATCGGGGTGCTTGACCCGGCGCAGCGCGAGCACCACCTCGGCGGTGTCGTCGATGTCCGGGTAGTTGTCGTTCTCGAACTCGAACGCCCAGCCCCCGGAGGGAAGTTGGGGCCGCTTTACGCTCCAGTCGCCGGGCCGGCGGATCTGCTCGGCGAGCATCCAGTCGACGGCCTTGACCAGCTTCGGGTGGTCGGCGGGCAGTCCGGCGTCGGCGAGCGCGATGGTGGCCAGACAGGTGTCCCAGACCGGGGACTGGCAGGCCTCGATCATCCGGGTGCGGCCGCCTCCCCGGCCGTCGGGCCCGGGGGGAGCGTCCTCGCGCCATACGACGAAGCGCTCCAGGGAGGCCAGGCCGGTGCGCAGCACGGGGTGGTCGAGGTCGTAGCCGAGGAGGTGCAGGGCGATGATGGAGTAGACGGCGGGGGGCTGGATGCCGCCCCAGCAGCCGTCGTTCTCCTGCCGCTCGATGATCCAGCGGGCGGCCGAGCGCATCGCGGCACCGCGCAGCGTGCGCAGGGCGACCTTGTGGTAGACGTGCAGCGCCTTGTCCAGGCGCTGGAAGAGCCCGTCCCAGCTGGTGGCGGGGGCGAGCGGCCGCGGCGGGTTGGGCCGGCGGGGATCGGTGTGCAGCTCGTCGAGGGCGAACGGCGCCGGGCGCACCGGGCGTTTCGCCGAGACGATGGTCAGCGGCACGATGGTCTGCCGCGCCCAGCATCCGAAGTCGTAGATGTTGAGCGGGAACCACTTGGGGAAGTAGATGAGCTCCGGGGGGAGTTCGGGCAGGTCGTCCCACTTCCACCAGCCGAAGAGGGCCAGCCAGATGCGGGTGAAGACCCGGGCGGCCGCGACGCCGCCCTGTTCGCGGACCCATGCGGAGGCCCTGGCCATGTGCGGGGCGTCCGGGTCGTCCCCGGCGAGGCGCAGGGCGACATAGGCCTCGATGGTGGTGGAGAGTTCACCGGGCCCGCCGTGGAAGGTGGCCCAGGTGCCGTCCGCGCGCTGCTCGCCGCGGATGTGGCGGGCCGCGGCCTCGGTGAGCTCCGGGTCCTGGATGCCCAGGAATTGACGGAGCAGCAGGTCTTCGGCGTCCATCGTGACGTTGGTCTCGAGGTCGCCCTTCCACCATCCGGCGGCGTCCTGGACGGACAGCAGATAGTCCGTGGCGCGGGCGGTCGCGCGCCGGGCGGCGTCCGCCGTGTCCTGCTGTACGGCGGTGCGGGTGGGTGGAGCGGTTCCGGCTGTCTCAGCGGTGGCATCGCTGGCCGAGGGGGCCCGGGGCGGCAGCGCCCCGGTGCTTCCGTCGGTCGTCGCTGTCATGGCTTCCCCTTCTGCAGTGAACTGTGAAAAGCGTGCTCAGGGATTCCGTCGACCGGCGCCCGGATGGCGCCGGCCGGCGACTGCGATCTATTCGGTGTCTGGGGTGCTCATCTCTCCCGTACAACGACGAAGTCCGCGAGTGCGACGAGCTGTGCGCGGACCTTTTCCGGCATCTCGATCTCGTTCAGGGCGGCGATGGCGGTGGCGTGCTGGCGGCGCGCCTCCTGGGACGTCCACTCGCGGCCGCCGGCCTCCTCGATGAGGGCCGCGCGGGAGGCGAACTCCTCCTCGGTGAAGTCGGCGATCTCGGTCTCGCTCTTCTTCGCATCCTCGGCGAGGATCCGGGCCAGACGCTCGGAGGCCGGGCCACCGGCGTCCAGCGCGGCGACGACCGGCAGCGACTTCTTGCGCTGGCGCAGGTCGCTCCAGGGCCGCTTGCCGGTGGCCTCCGGGTCGCCCCAGATGCCGAGCAGGTCGTCGACGGCCTGGAAGGCGAGGCCGAGGTGGTAGCCGTACCTCTCCAGGGTGTCCGCGGTGCGGTCGTCGGCGCCGCCGAGGACCGCACCGATGGAGACGGCGCAGGCCAGCAGCGCGCCGGTCTTGTTGCCCTCCATCTCCAGGCACTCCTCGACGGTGACCCGCTCGCGGTGCTCGTAGGAGATGTCCTGGGCCTGACCGTCGATCAGCTTGCGGGAGGCCTGGGTGAGCCTGCGGGTGGCTCGGCCGGCGTCGACCGTGCCGAGCTCCAGCAGTATTTCGTTGGCGAGGGCGAACAGCGCGTCACCGACGAGGATGGCCTGTGCGGGACCATGCACCTTCCAGACGGTGTCGCGGTGCCTGCGCTGCTCGTCGCCGTCCATGAGGTCGTCGTGCAGCAGCGAGAAGTTGTGCACCAGCTCGACGGCGACCGCGCCGGGGATGCCGACCTCGGGGGCCGCACCGGCGACCTCGGCCGACAGCAGGGCGAGCGCGGGCCGTACGGCCTTGCCGCTGTCGCCCGCGGTGGGGCGGCCCTCGGCGTCGATCCAGCCGAAGTGGTAGGCGGCGACGGTGTCCATGGGAGGAGCGAGCCGGTCCACGGCGGCACGCAGCACGGGCGTGGCGAGTGTCCGCCCGCGCTCCAGCAGCGCGGTGACGCTCGCGGTGTCGATAGCTGGGGAAGCCGGATTCACGGTTTCTCCTCTGTTTCCGATGCTCGTGCTCGTGCGAGCGCTCGTACTCGTAGTCATGCCGCCTCCTGAGGCAACTGGCCCTGGGGGAAGCCGAGTTCGGTGAGTGCCTCGCGAGCGGCGGCAGTGCCGCTGCGAACAGCGCTTTCCATGGTCGCGGGCCACCCGGTGGCGGTCCACGCACCGGCCAGGAACAGGCCGGGAGCTTGGGTACGGGCGACGGGGCGGAGCCTGCCGACGCCCGGGGCGGGCGCAAAGGTCGCGGTGCGCTCGCGGGTGACGAAGAAGTCGTGGATCCTGGCGCCCCGGGCGGCGGGCAGCAGCCGCTCCAGCTCGGGCAGGTAGCGGGCGCGGAGCTTGGCGACCGGGTGGTCGATCTCCTCCAGCGCGGCGGACTGCGAGACCGCCAGGTACTGGCTTCGCTCCTGGCCGGGGAGGCTCCTGAGCCCCGAGGCGTCGGTGCGGTCGAAGACCCACTGGACCGGCGAGCCGACCGCGGCGAAGAAGGAGCGGCGCAACACCTTGCGGTCGTAGACGACATGCAGGTTGAGGATCGGGGCGGTGCCGATGTCCAGCAGCCGGTCCTTGCCGTCCAGCGTGCCGTCGGGCAGCAGGGCGTGCGCCTCGCGCTGCGGCACGGCGAGCACGACGGTGTCCGCGGCGAGCTGCTCGCTGCCGTGCGGGCCGTTCTCCACCGTGACCTGCCAGCCGTCGGCGCCGCGCGTGAGCGCCCCGGCGCGGGTGCGCAGGGCGATGCGTACGCCGGCCTTCTCCAGGGCCGTGCGGGCCCGGTCGTCGTGGACGTCGCCGAGCGGGACGCGGGACCAGCCGATGTCGGCGGCGCCGGGGGCGGACAGCAGTCCGGTCTTGAAGACCTTGGCGGCCAGGCCCATCGAGGCGTCGTCGGCGCGGGCGTTGAGGGTCGCGATGCCGACCAGGTCCCACAGCGCCTCGACGGCGCGCGCGGACTGGCCGTGGCGGCGCAGCCAGCTGCCGAAGTCCAGCCTGTCCAGGGCCGGGTCGGCCGGGTCGAGGCCCTTCAGCGCGAGGGTGGCGCGGACGACCCCGGCCCGTTCGGCGGGCGAGAGGTGCGGGTAGCCGGCCAGGCTCCGGGCGAGGTGCAGCGGTACGGGGAGCGCGGTGCGGCGCAGCCGGCCGAGCCGCATCCGGTCGGCGTCGAGCACCGGTACGTCCATCCGGTCCTGCAGGGGCACCAGATGCGCGGCGTCGAGCCGCTCCAGCAGCCGGCTGTAGGCGGTGCAGCAGCGCAGGAAGACGTGCTGGCCGTTGTCGACGGTCAGCTCGCCGACACCGGATTCGCGGCGGAAGGAGAAGACCAGCCCGCCGAGACGGGGCCGGCTCTCGACCAGGGTGACCCGCAGCCCCGCGTCGGCCAGCGCGAGCGCCGCGGTGGTGCCCGCGAGACCGCCCCCGATGACGACCGCGGCCGCCCCCGCGGGGCGGCCGGACGACAGCGCGTGCTGCCGGCCGGGCCGCATGGCTCCCGATGTCATGTGCTCTCCCCCCGTACTGCTGTGAGGGACGCAGCCACCCCGGGGAGGGTTGCCCGCCGCACTGACGCGGGATCACCGCTGTCGTTCGCCGCCCGCGGCATCATCCACGCCTCCGGACGGACTCCCGGCGGCCGATCGCCCGCGCGTCGAGTCCGGACAGCCCGCGCACCGCGACGAAGGCCTTCTCCCGGCCGGGCAGCGAGACCCGGCCGCGCAGCACGGCCTCGGGGTCGGCGGCGATCCGGGTCAGCAGCCGGTGGTAGATGCCGGCCATCGCGGCCACGCAGGCGCCGCTGCGCCGGTCGAGCATCGGCAGCAGCCGGAAGCCCTCGGCGAACAGCGCGCGGGCGCGTTGCACCTCGAAGTGCACCAGGCCGGTGAAGTCGGAGCCGGACGGCGGCACGGGACGGTCGAAGCCCGCCGCGCAGCCGAACTTGGCGAGGTCCTCGGCCGGCAGGTACGTACGGCCGTTGCCGGCGTCCTCGCGAACGTCCCGGAGAATGTTGGTCAGTTGCAGGGCCAGGCCGAGGGTGTCGGCGTACTCGGCGGCGCGGTCGGCTTCCGGCGCGCCCGGTACGGTGCCGAACACGCCCAGCGAGAGCCGGCCGATGGCGCCGGCGACACAGCGGCAGTAGCCCCGCAGGTCGTCCCAGGTCTCGTAGGTCTCGCCGCGCACATCCATCAGCACGCCGTCGATCAGCTCGTCGAGACCGTCCAGCGGCAGCGGGAAGCGGCGGGCGGCGTCGGTCAGCGCGACGGCCACCGGGTCGGTGTCGTCCTCCTCGATCCGGCCGTCCTTGATGCGCGCCAGCACCGCCCGGGTGTCCTCCAGGCGCCGTTGCTTGTCGGCGGGCTCCAGGGCGCCGTCGCCGATGTCGTCGACCCGGCGGGAGAAGGCGTAGAGCGCCGACATGGCCTGCCGCTTGTCGGACGGCAGCAGCCGGATGCCGTAGGCGAAGTTCCGTGCCTGCTGCCCGGTGATGGCCTCGCAGTAGCGGTACGCAGCGAGCACCGGCGCGGACGCGTGTGCGGTTGCCTCCACGGTCCGACTCACCCCTCTCTTCGCAATGTCGCCCCCACCTCGCGCAGCAGGCTGAGCTTGGTCGGCTTGGGCGGTCCAGGGAGTACGTCGTAATCGGCGGCCGCGACCGCCCGGAGTGCAGCGCGTCCGCCAGCCACGAAACCGGCCAGCAGCAGCTTGAGTCTGCCGTGGACGCTACCCACCAGCGGGGTGCCTTCACGCAGCAGCTCACGGGCGCGTTCGGCCTCGTAGGCGATCAGCGCGCGCACCGATGCGCCCCCGCTCGGCGCGGCCAGATCGGCCTCGTCGACACCGAAGCGTTTCATGTCCTCGGCGGGGAGGTAGACGCGGTCGCGCCCCAGGTCCTCGGCCACGTCCTGGATGTGTTCGACGAGCTGCAGGGCGGTGCAGACCGCGTCGGAGCGGCGGATGCGTTCGGGGCTCGCGGTGCCGGTGAGGGCGAGGACGAGGCGGCCGACGGGGTTGGCGGACAGCTCGCAGTAGGCGGCCAGGTCGCCGTAGGTGCCGTAGCGGCTCACCCGCTGGTCCTGCCGGTTGGCCTCGATGAGGTCGAGGAACGGCTCGGGGGTCAGCGCACAGCGGCGGAGGGTCGGGCCGAGGCGGCGCAGCAGCGGATGCCCGGGGCCGGGGGCGCGGTCGCTGAACGCGCGGTGCAGGTCCGCTTCGAGGGCGTCCAGCAGCGCGGGCCGGTCGTCGTACTGTGCGCGGTCGAGCCCGAGGAGGACGGCATCGCCGCCGCCGGGGGCCAGATCGCCGTCACCGATGTCGTCGACGAGCCGGGCGAAGCCGTAGACGGCCATCAGATCGGTTCGCCAGGCACGGGGCAGGAAGAACGGTGCGACGGGGAAGTTCTCGTGTGCGGCCTGTTCGAGCACGGTGCGCGTCTGCTCCCGCCCGTCACCCGCCGCCCCCCTTCGGAGGAAGGCGCGACGCGCCTGCTCGTTGTCTCGGCTCACCGGGGGCTGCCCGGCGCATTTCGGTGCCGGAGCGAACCAGTAGCCATTGCCGTCACGTCTCCCGTTCTACACCGCCAAGCTAAAACATCCTATTTCGGACACGCCGCAGCAGGCGCCGCGCCCGATCGGGCCCATATCGCCCGCTTGGGTGAGTGTTGCCCGAGATATACCTCTTGCGCTGTTCGGTACCCGTACAGCTTACGCCGTACGTCTCGCCCGCCTCCGAGGGGGTACCGAAGCCCCGGGCAACAATCCGTTCAACATCCCTTACGCCCGAACTCTTCCCGGCGTCAACGGAGTTGACCGTTTCCTCACGTTCGAAGGCCTCCGCGAGGCGGACTCACGGAGGCCTTCGGGTGCGGGACGGGCCTATTTGCCCGTCTCCTTCTCGTACGCCTTGATGACCTCGTCCGTCGGGCCGTCCATCAGCAGCTCGCCGCGCTCCAGCCACAGGACCCGGTCACAGGTGTCGCGGATCGACTTGTTGTTGTGGCTGACGAGGAAGACGGTGCCGGCTTCCTTGCGCAGTTCGCGGATGCGGGCCTCGGAGCGCTTCTGGAAGCTGCGGTCGCCGGTGGCCAGCGCCTCGTCGATCATCAGCACGTCGTGGTCCTTGGCCGCGGCGATGGAGAACCGCAGGCGGGCGGCCATGCCGGAGGAATAGGTGCGCATCGGCAGCGAGATGAAGTCGCCCTTCTCGTTGATGCCGGAGAAGTCGACGATGCCGTCGTAGCGCTCGCGGACCTGCTCGCGGCTCATGCCCATGGCCAGGCCGCCGAGGAGGACGTTCTTCTCGCCGGTCAGGTCGTTCATCAGCGCCGCGTTCACGCCCAGCAGCGAGGGCTGGCCGTGGGTGTAGACCTTGCCGCGCTCGGCGGGCAGCAGGCCGGCGACCGCCTTGAGCAGCGTCGACTTGCCCGAACCGTTGGAGCCGATCAGACCGATCGACTCGCCGCGGTAGGCGGTGAAGGAGACCCCCTTGACCGCATGCACCTCGCGCACGCCCGAGGAGGGCTTGCGGCGCACGATGCGGTTCAGCGCCGCGGTGGCGCTGCCCTTGCCGGCACCCGTGCCGTAGACGCGGTAGACGATGTGCAGATCGTCCGCGATCACGGTCGGGATGCGCGACTCGGCGGCCTTGGTCGGCTCGATGCCGTTCTTCTGTTCAGCCACGTCCGTACCGCTCCTCAGCCTTCCAGAAGTACACAAAGCCGACCACGCCCATCAGCAGCGCCCAGCCGCCGGCGAACGCCCACACATGCGGCGGCAGCTTCGCGGAGGTGAAGCTGTCGATCAGCGCGAAGCGCATCAGGTCGATGTAGACGGCGGCCGGGTTGGCGTTGAGCAGGACCTCCACGAACTGCGGGACGTGCTTGCCCTTCAGGATCAGGTCGATGCTGAACATCACGCCGGACGCGTACATCCAGGTCCGCATGATGAAGGGCATCAGCTGCGCCAGGTCCGGGGTCTTCGCCCCCAGGCGCGCCATGACCATCGCCAGGCCCGTGTTGAAGAGGAACTGCAGCGCCAGCGCCGGCAGGGCGAGCAGCCACGACCAGGTCGGGATCTGCCCGAAGCCGAGCAGGATGATCACCAGGACGCCCATGGAGAACAGCAGCTGCTGGAGCTGCATCAGGCAGAACGAGATCGGCAGGCAGGCCCGCGGGAAGTGCAGCGCCCGCACCAGGCCGAGGTTGCCGGAGATCGCCCGGGTACCCGCCATCACCGAGCTCTGGGTGAAGGTGAAGATGAAGACGCCGGTCACCAGGAACGGCACGAAGTCGGGGACGCCCCGGCTCGTGCCGATCAGCACACCGAAGATCAAGTAGTAGACGGCCGCGTTGAGCAGCGGCGTCGCCACCTGCCAGACCTGGCCCAGCTTGGCCTGGCTGTACTGCGCCGTCAGCTTGGCGCTGGCGAAGGCGGAGATGAAATGCCGCCGGTCCCACAGCTGCCGGACGTACGCGGGCAGGCTGGGGCGGGCCCCGCTCTGCGAGAGCCCGTACTTCTGGGCCCGCTGGGCAGGTGTGAGCCCCTCATCGGAAGATGGCGGGGCACTCATGGCGACCGCACTGTCGTGCGTGGTCTCGCTCACAGTTGACACTTTCGTCCTCAAGGTGCGCTGCCGGGGCCACGCCCCGGTTCGCGCCTGATGCTCTCAGATACGAGCTTGTCAGATGACGGGAGGGCGGCCCAGTCGGGTCAGTCGCCAAACGGTAGCCCACTTCATGGGGCGCCTGGGACCGCACGGGCTCACCCAGCCCTCCTTGAAGCCGCCCAGCCAGGCCCGCAGCGCCGGCCGAGACGGCCGGCGGGCGAGGGTGAGCAGGAACCAGACACCGAGATAGACCGGAACCATCGGTGCGGGGAGGTTGCGCCGGGCCAGCCACACACGGTTACGGGCCACCATCCGGTGGTAGACCGCGTGCCGGGCGGGCGCCGTCGTCGGGTGGAAGAGCACCATGTCCGACCGGTAGTCGATCTGCCAGCCGGCGTCCAGCGCCCGCCAGGCCAGGTCGGTCTCCTCGTGGGCGTAGAAGAAGTCGTCGGGCAGTCCGCCGACCTCCTCGAACACATGCGTGCGGACCGCGTTCGCACCACCGAGGAAGGTGGTGACCCGCGACGAGCGCATGGGGTCCGAGGCTCGCAGCCGCGGCACATGGCGGCGCTGGGTCTCGCCCGTGTCCGGATCCGCGATCCGGAAGCTGATGATCCCGAGCTCGGGGTCCGCGGCGAAGGCCTCCCGGCACAGCTCCGCGGTGTCCTCCCGGGCCAGCAGGCCGTCGTCGTCGAGGAAGAGCAGGACGTCGACGTCGCTGCCGCCGGGTCCGAACGCCTCGATGCCGACATTGCGGCCTGCCGGGATGCCGACGTTCTCCGGCAGCTCGACGGTCCGTACGCCCTCGGGGAGCTCGGGCAGCGGCGAACCGTTGCCCACGACGGCGACCTCGACCGGGTCGCCGTCCTGCTTGGCGACCGAGTCGAGCAGCGCCCGCAGCTCCTCCGGGCGGTTGCCCATGGTGATGATGACCGCGCCGACCTTCATCGCGCTCCTCACTTCAGCCTGCTCGACGCCAGGATGGACACCAGGTGCAGCAGGGACTGCAGGAGCGCGATGCCGGCCAGCACGGCGACACCGAGCCTCGAGAAGAACAGGTCGCCCCTGATCGTGTCCAGGACCGCCAGGGCCAGGATCAGCAGGGACGCCTCCACCCCGAGGACGAGGCGGTGGAACTTCAGCGCCGCGGCGGCCTTGCGGGCCAGCGCCATGCCGGACGAACGCGGCTCGGACGCCGCCTCCTTGACCGGCGGGAGACCGCCCTGATGGCGGGCGACACCGACGAGGTCGGTCTCGGCCTTGATCAGGATGGCACCGAGAGCGGCGAGGGTGCCGAGGAAGGCCCACAGCCAGTCGATCCGCCCGGAGCCCCACAGGTCGGCGGCGCGCAGGCCGAAGCCGACCAGGACCGCCGCGTCGCACAGGTAGGCGCCGACCCGGTCCAGGTACACCCCGCCGAGGGAGAACTGCTTCTTCCAGCGGGCGACCTCGCCGTCGACACAGTCGAGCAGCAGGTAGAGCTGGACCATCAGCACGCCGAGCAGCGCCCCCGGAATCCCCGGCACCAGCAGGGCGGGGGCGGCGAGGACGCCGGCGACGGTCATCACGTAGGTCAGCTGGTTGGGCGTGATCCGCGTGTTCACCAGGTGGCGGTCGATGCGCAGCGAGATCTCGCGCATGTAGAGCCGGCCGGCCCAGTGCTCGCCGCTCCGCCGGTCCTTCACCCCCGGGGGGTGAACGACCGGGCGGAGCTCAGCTACCGATGGCTTGTGCATAGTCGGCGTAAGCATCCCTGATCTGGTCGGTGGACAGGTCGAGGTGCTCCAGGATGGTGTAGCGCCCCGGACGGGTCTTGGGTGCGTACTCGACGGCCTGGACGAATTCCTCGTCGGTGAAGCCGATCTCGCCCGGCGTGACCGGCAGGCCGTGCCGGCGCAGCACCTCGACCATCAGGTCACGCGTCTCCTTGTCCCCGCGCAGATGCGTGGCGAAGGCCGCGGCGAGGCCGCACTGTTCGCCGTGGCTCGCCGCGCGCTTGGGGTAGAGGATGTCGAGCGCGTGGTTGATCTCGTGGCAGGCGCCGGACGCCGGACGGCTGTCGCCGGCCACCGACATCGAGATGCCGGTCAGGACCAGGCCCTCGGCCAGCACCTGGAGGAAGGCGTCGTCGCCGACCCCGCCGGGGTGGCGGAGCACGGCCTCGCCGGCCTGGCGTGCCATGGCGGCGGCCAGGCCGTCGATCGCCTCGCCGGTCTCCCGGTGCGAGAGCTCCCAGTCCGCGACCGCGGAGATGTTGGAGATCGCGTCACCGATGCCGGAGCGGACGAACCGGACCGGGGCCTCGCGGATGATGTCGAGGTCGATCACCACGGCGATCGGGTTCGGCACACCGTAGGAGCCGCGGCCCGCGTCGTTGTCGAGGGTGGCGACCGGCGAGCACAGGCCGTCGTGCGACAGGTTCGTCGCGACGGCGACCAGCGGCAGGCCGATGCGCGCCGCGGCGAACTTGGCGCAGTCGATGATCTTGCCGCCGCCGAGGCCCACGACCGCGTCGTAGTGCCCCTTCTTCATGGCGTCGGCGAGCTTGATCGCTTCGTCCAGGGTGCCGCCGCCGACCTCGTACCACTCGGCGCCCGGCAGCGCGGGGGACAGCCGCTCGCGCAGCCGTGCCCCCGAGCCGCCGCTGATCGCGATGGCGAGCTTGCCCGACGCGGAGATGCGCTGATCGGCCAGCAGGCCCGCCAGGTCGTCCAGGGCGCCGGCGTTGATGTCAACGACTACCGGGGACGGAATGAGGCGGGTCAGTACTGGCATGCGATGTCACGGCCCTTCGCCAGGTCGTCGTGGTTGTCGATCTCGACCCACTTGACGTCGCCGATCGGGGCCACGTCCACCTTGAAGCCGCGGTTGACGAGCTCCTGGTAGCCGTCCTCGTAGTAGAGGTCGGGGTCCCGCTCGAAGGTGGTCTTCAGGGCGTCGGCGAGCTCCTCGGCGGCCTCGCCCTCGATGAGGGTGACACCGATGTACTCGCCGGTGGCCTCGGACGGGTCCATCAGCTTGGTGATCTTCTGGACGCCCTTGGCGGGGTCCACGACGACCTTCATCTCCTCGTCGGCGAGCTGCTTGACGGTGTCCAGCGCGAGGATGATCTTCTGGCCGTTGCCGCGGGCGGCGAGCAGGGTCTTCTCGACGGAGACCGGGTGCACGGTGTCGCCGTTGGCGAGGATCACGGTGTGCTTGATGGAGTCACGGCCGCACCACAGGGAGTAGGCGTTGTTCCACTCCTCGGCCTTGTCGTTGTCGATGAGGGTGAGCTTGAGGCCGTACTTCTGCTCCAGGGCCTCCTTGCGCTCGTAGACGGCTTCCTTCCGGTAGCCGACGATGATCGCGACCTCGGTCAGGCCGATCTCGGCGAAGTTGCCGAGGGTCAGGTCGAGGATGGTCGTGTCCCCGTCGACCGGCACCAGAGCCTTGGGCAGGGTGTCGGTGTAGGGGCGCAGACGCCGTCCGGCGCCGGCAGCCAGCACGAGGCCGATCATGCGGGTTCTCCTTCATCGTGTACGGCGGGTGCTTGGGAGGACACCCAGAAACGGATGCTCTCGATGAGCACCAGCAGCGCCAGGGCCACAGCAAGGGCCGTCAGCGCGATTGTGAAACCTTCAGGGGACAGCGCGGCGGCGAGGACGGTGACCACGAGGACCCGTCCCTCATGTCCGCCGGTCGCCCGGACCAGCCACCGCGGAGGGGCTCCGGTGCCACCGCGGATGCGGTAGACCGTGTCGTAGTGATGGTAGGCGACCGCCGCGACCAGCCCGTACGCCGCGGGCAGCGCTCCGGGGACGTCCGCACGGGCCGCCAGGACCAGGATCGCGACGTATTCGCCGGCCCGGAAGAAGGGCGGCACGAGCCAGTCGAGGGCGCCCTTGAGCGGGCGGGACACCGCCGCACCGGCCAGCAGCGCGGAGCAGGCGGCGACGCCGACGGTGAGCCAGGAGGCGGGGTCGTCCTGGAAGATCACCCAGACCAGCAGCACGGCGGCTGAGAGAAACGCCATGACCGGCGCCAGGAAGGAACCGGTGCGGCCGCGGCCGTGGGCGCGGCCGGCGATCAGCTCGGCGAGCGGCCCGGAATCGGCGAGATCGGCCAGCGCCTGGGCGGCCCGGTCGGTACGCCGGGCCCGGCGGGTCAGCGAGCGCAGCACCCGGCCGGCCGTGGTGTAGCAGGCGGCCAGCGCACAGCCGATGAGCAGGGCGTAGAAGACGATGCGCGGGGTGGTCAGCGCGGTGAGCACCGCGATCATGGCCCAGCGTTCGCCGATCGGCAGCACGATCATCCGGCGCGCCCAGACCGTCCAGCCGACGCTGTCGAGCTTGCCGGAGAGCGCGGCGGTGGGGCTGGTGTTGGCGGTGGCACCACTTGCATCGTGATTCGCCTCGTTGAAGGAGAAGTCGACGACGTGGCGGCAGGTCATCAGGACCATCGCGCCGAGCGCCAGCGCCCAGACATCGTCTCCGCCGCGGGCCGCCCCGAGGGCGAGGCCCGCGTAGTACGCGTACTCCTTGGCCCGGTCGAAGGTGGCGTCCAGCCAGGCGCCCATCGTCGAGTACTGCAGGGAGTAGCGGGCGAGCTGCCCGTCGGTGCAGTCCAGGACGAAGGAGAACAGCAGAAGGAAGCCGGCGGCGACGAAGCCGCCACGGGTGCCGGTGGCCGCGCAGCCGGCCGCGATCAGCGCGGTGAGCAGGGACGCGGTGGTGACCTGGTTGGGGGTGAGCCCGCGGCGCGCGCACCAGCGGGCGAGGTAGCGGGAGTACGGGCTGATGCAGTACGTCGTGAAGAACCCGTCGCGGGACTTCACGGCGGTGCGCAGCCGTACGGCCTCGTCGTCGACGGCGGCGACGGCCTCCCGTGCGTCCTCGCGCTGCGCCGGTGTGAGCGCGACGGTGGCGATCAGGCTGCCGAGCTCGACGCGGTGCAGTCCGGTCTCCTCACGGTCGAGGGACTCGGTGAGGGTGTCGGTGAGGACGTCCGTGAGGTGGGCGGTGCCGGCGCCGACCGGGATCCTGCCGACGGCGCGGGTCAGCGCGGCGCGCGCCTCGGGCTGCGCGGTGAGCGCGCCCGGCACGGCCGCGGCGGGGAAGCGGGGGTCGGTCAGCGCGAGCCGCAGCGCGTGCAGATGCCCCACGAAGCGGGGGTCGACGATGGCGACCCGCTCCTGGACGGGCACCGCGGCGAGCAGCTCGGCGGCGGACGCGGCGTCGTCCGCGGTACGGACGTCAAAGCCCAGCGTGCGCAGGTCGGCTTCGAGCGGCGACCCGGCGACCGGCGGACCGGTGAGGATGGCGGTCGACAGTCGAACTCACTCCTTGGATGCTGACAAGGCAGCACGGACGGTTCGCGATCGATCCGCATTCGATACGAACTACCCGGGCAGCGGGCGTGGCACACCTGGCGCCCGGAGGGCTGGGGTGGCACGTCGGCAGAGGCTATCGGATCGCCGGATGCGGCCGTTCACCGCGCATTCACCGCACGATCGAGTGACCGACGGCTGCGCCTGCCGCGATCATCATGGTGGATCAGGTGGTGCATGAACAACTGGCCCGCGGACCTGGTCTTCCATTCGGTGCCGGTTATGAGAGGGCTGGTCACGGGGCGGGCGGGTTGTGCCGGGGCAGGTGTGGCGAGAGCCATCCCAGGTCCGGGGGCGGTCGCCGGCCGGCGGTGGCGTCATCGCGGCGCACGGCGCTTTCCGTGCCGGGGGCGGCGGGCGCGGCAGCGGGTGTGGACCATCTCACGGCCCGGCGCACTGCACGAGCGGCGCGCTGGCATGTGGCGCCGCGCACCCACTGTGCCGGTGATGCGGACCAGGCTAGGGCAGACTTGGCGTCGAAGACCGACGACAAGGATGGGCATGCCGATCACACCTGCCAACGGACAGACCGCCGGGGACCCGGCGGTGAGCACACCGGGCGGCGCCGCCGAACCGATCATGCTGGAGCTGGTCGACGAGGACGGTACGACGATCGGCACCGCGGAGAAGCTCGCGGCCCACCAGGCTCCCGGGCAGCTGCACCGGGCGTTCTCCGTCTTCCTCTTCGACGAGAAGGGGCGGCTGCTGCTGCAGCGCCGGGCGCTGGGGAAGTACCACTCCCCCGGTGTGTGGTCCAACACCTGCTGCGGGCACCCGTATCCCGGTGAGGCGCCGTTCGTGGCCGCGGCCCGGCGGACCTCGGAGGAGCTGGGCCTGGCGCCCACCCTGCTGGCGGAGGCGGGCACCGTGCGCTACAACCATCCCGACCCGGCCTCCGGCCTGGTGGAGCAGGAGTACAACCACCTGTTCGTCGGGCTGGTGCGGGCCGAGCCGGCGCCCGATCCCGAGGAGATCGGCGAGATCGCCTTCGTGACGCCGGAGGAGCTGGCCGAGCGGCACGCCGAGGCGCCGTTCTCCGCATGGTTCATGACCGTGCTGGACGCGGCGCGGCCGGCGGTGCGCGAGCTCACAGGACGGGCGGCGGGCTGGTAGCGAGCGGGGCGAGCGGCAGCTCGGCCCAGATGGCCTTTCCGCCGTTCCTCGTGTTCTCGACGTCGCACTTGCCGCCGGCCTCCGCGGTGAGTGTCTTGACGAGCCACAGTCCGCGGCCGCCGACATCACCCTGTTCCGCCTCGAGTGCCTTGGGGCGGTAGGGGTGGTTGTCCTCGACCGCGACCCGTAGCCAGTTCGCCCCGATCGTGACCTGGACGGCGATCTGGGGCGAGAGCAGGGCGGCGTGGCGGACGGCGTTGGTGACGAGTTCGGAGACGATGAGCAACAGGCCGTCCATGATCTCGGCGGCCACGGGCACACGCTGTTCGTCGAGCAGATCCCGGACCGCGTGACGTGCCTGCGGCACCGAAGCCTCCAGTGCCGGAGCGGTGAACCGCCAGACACCTTCGTACGCGAGCGGGGAGGTCAGCTCTTCGGGGGGTTCTGCAGGGGGTCCGGAAGGCATCCTCACAGGAAGAGTGTTGAGAATGCGTTGGTCCGGACCGGCCAGCTGAACACAAGTCAGCGCTTATCGACGCCTTATGGCCGATTGCGAGTGAGGCGATCGACCCGGCGATCGATCCTGTTCCCTTTATGGGTTGTTCGCGGACTTACCCGAGGTGACCCCCGTACGATCCGCGCCTCCGCGAGGACGTCCGGGAGCACACAGCGCAGCAGGCCCGGTGCCTGGGCACCGGGCCTGCTGAGGTGTTTCAGTAGCGGGGACAGGATTTGAACCTGCGACCTCTGGGTTATGAGCCCAGCGAGCTACCGAGCTGCTCCACCCCGCGTCGGTGAACCCCACACTACGGGCCGGCCGCCCCAGGACCAAATCGATAATCACCACGGGTGCCACGGGCCCGCCGGGCCCGGCGGAGCGCCCTGCGTCGGGGCGGTGGCCCGGCCGCGTGCCCACCGGGTCCGCGGGCGTCCCGCCGCGTCCGGGCGACGCCCCACCGCGTCAGACCGTTCGGTCGGTGATCCGTCCGGCGTCGACCTCGATACGGCGGGTGGTGTGCACCGCTTCGAGCATCCGGCGGTCGTGCGTGACCAGCAGAAGCGTGCCCGGGTACGAGGCGAGCGCGGACTCCAGCTGTTCGATGGCCGGCAGATCGAGGTGGTTGGTGGGCTCGTCCAGGACGAGGAGGTTGACCCCGCGGCCCTGGAGGAGGGCCAGCGCGGCGCGGGTCCGCTCCCCCGGCGACAGGGTGCGCGCCGGACGCAGCACATGCGCCGCCTTCAGCCCGAACTTCGCCAGCAGGGTACGGACATCGGCGGGCGCCAGATCGGGGACACAGGCCCGGAAGGCGTCCATCAGCGGCTGGTCGCCCAGGCCGTGGTCCCCGAAGAGCCGGCCGCGCGCCTGGTCGACCTCGCCGACCACCACGCCGGGCCCCAGGGCGGCGTGCCCCGTCTCCAGCGGGAGCCGGCCGAGGAGGGCGGCGAGCAGGGTCGACTTGCCGGAGCCGTTGGGGCCCGTGATGGCGACCCGGTCCGCCCAGTCGATCTGCAGGTCCACCGGGCCGAAGCGGAAGTCGCCGCGCCGGAGACCGGCGCCGCGCAGAGTGGCCACGACCGCGCCGGCCCGGGGCGCGGCGGCGATCTCCATCCGCAGTTCCCACTCCTTGCGCGGCTCCTCGACGACGTCGAGCCGCTCGATCAGGCGCTGGGTCTGCTTGGCCTTGGCGGCCTGCTTCTCGGTGGCCTCCACCCGGGCCTTGCGCCCGATCTTGTCGTTGTCGGGAGCCTTGCGGCGGGCGTTCTTGACGCCCTTCTCCATCCAGTTGCGCTGGGTGTGCGCCCGGGTCTCCAGGGCGGCCCTGGTGTCGGCGTACTCCTCGTACTGCTCGCGCGCGTGCCGCCGGGCCCGCTCGCGCTCCTCCAGGTAGGACGCGTAGCCGCCGCCGTAGGTGTTGACCTGCTGCTGGGCGAGGTCGAGTTCGACGACGCGGGTGACCGTGCGGGTCAGGAACTCGCGGTCGTGGCTGACCAGGACGGTACCGGCGCGCAGCCCCGTGACGAAGGACTCCAGCCGTTGCAGACCGTCCAGGTCGAGGTCGTTGGTCGGCTCGTCCAGCAGGAAGACGTCGTAACGGGAGAGCAGCAGCGAGGCGAGCGAGGCGCGGGCGGCCTGGCCGCCGGAGAGCGTCGTCATCGGCTGGTCGAGGCTGACGGAGAGGCCGAGCTGCCCGGCGGTTTCCTCGGCGCGCTCGTCCAGGTCGGCCGCGCCCAGCGCGAGCCAGCGCTCCAGCGCCGTGGCGTAGGCGTCGTCCGCACCGGGCCGTTCGTCGACCAGTGCCTGGGTGGCGGTGTCCAGGGCGAGCTGGGCGTCGGCCACGCCCGTACGGCGGGCGAAGAAGGCGCGGACGGTCTCCCCCGGGCGCCGGTCGGGCTCCTGGGGGAGGTGGCCGACCGTGGCGGTGGGCGGGCTGAGCGAGAGCATGCCGTCCTCGGGGGTGTCCAGGCCGGCCAGCAGGCGCAGCAGCGTGGACTTGCCCGCGCCGTTGGCGCCGACGAGGCCGACCACGTCGCCGGGGGCGACGACCAGATCGAGACCGGAGAACAGGACGCGCTCGCCGTGGCCGGCGGCGAGGTCTTTGGCGACGAGAGTTGCTGACATCAGGCCGCCGATCGTATCGGGCCCGGTCCGGCCCGGTCGCTCTAATATCCGGAGCATGGAACCCGGTCTGAAGACGCATGTCAGCGACGGCACAGCGACCGTCACCATCAGCAACACCGGCAAGCGGAACGCGATGACCGTGCAGATGTGGCGGGAGCTGCCGCCGCTGCTGGAACGGCTGGCGGCCGACCGCGCGGTCCGGTCGCTGGTGCTGACCGGCGAGGGCGGGACGTTCTGCGCGGGCGCCGACATCGGCTCGCTGCGGGATCCGGCGGGTGGGTCGCAGGGCCTGGCGTCGGCGGCCGAGGAGGCACTCGCGGCGTTCCCCGGACCGACGCTGGCGGCGATACGCGGCTACTGCGTGGGCGGGGGAACCCAGTTGGCGGCCGCCTGCGATCTGCGGTTCGCGGAGGAGGGCGCGCTGTTCGGGGTGACGCCGGCCAAGCTGGGCGTCGCCTATTCGGCGGCCGCCACCCGGCGGCTGGTCCGGCTGGTCGGGCTGTCCACCGCCAAGTACCTGTTGTTCTCCGGCGAGTTGATCGACTGCGCGCGGGCGCTGCGCACGGGCCTGGTGGACGAGGTGCTGGCCGAGGGCGAGCTGGGCAAGCGGGTGGCGGAGTTCTCGGCCGTCCTGGCGAGCCGGTCGCTGCTGACGCAGACCGCGGCGAAGGAGCTGGCCGACGGGACCTGGGACGTGTCTTCGGCCGAGGCCGAGGAGCGCGGCGCCCACTGGGCCGCGCAGGCACGGGCGAGCGGCGACACCGCGGAGGGTGCCGCCGCCTTCCTGGAGCGCCGGGCGCCGCGCTTCACCTGGCCGACGGACTGACGCCGGGGCGGGCCCCGCGCAGACATCGCCCGGTCAGGACTCCGCTCCCCCGCCCGACGGCTGCCACCCCTGGCGGGTCAGCAGGAACCGGCTCTTCTCCCGCAGCGTCGCGGTGATCTCGGCGGGTGCCTTGTCCGGGGAGCCCGCGTCGTAGGGCGGCTGCGGGTCGTATTCGATGCCGAGCTGGATCCCCTGGGCCACGGCGTCCCCGGCGATCCGGCCGGCCAGCATCAGCCCCATGTCGATGCCGGACGAGACGCCTGCCGCCGTGACGTACTTGCCGTCGAAGACCACCCGCTCCCCGGTCGGCTCGGCGCCCAGCGCCGGGAGCTGGTCCAGCGCGAGCCAGTGGGAGGTCGCCCGGCGGCCCTTGAGCAGGCCCGCGGCGCCCAGGATGAGCGAGCCGGTGCACACCGAGGTGGTCCAGGAGGTGCCGGCGTCCACGGCGCGGATCCACTCGTGCAGCGGGCCGTCGGCCATCTGCGCGGTCTGCCCCGGGCCGCCGGGCACGACGAGGACGTCCGGCGCGGTGACCTCGCCCAGTGCGGCGTCGGCGATCAGCCCGAGCGAACCGAGCTCGTTGCGGTGCGGGCCGGTGCGCTCGCCGACGAACACCGCCTCGGCCCCCGGCAGCCGGCTGAGGGTTTCGTAGGGGCCGACGGCGTCCAGCGTGGTGAAGCCGTCGAAGAGAAGGATCGCGAGCTGCATGACGGTTCCTGTCGGTAGAGGTGGCGGGGCTCGGGCCGGTGTGGTGATCGCGGCCGGCCGGGGTTCAGGACGTGGCGAGGGGTGGCCGGGTGGTCCGGAAGCGGCGGCGGTATTCGGCCGGGGAGGCGCCCAGGACGCGGAGGAAGGCGCGGCGCATCGCCTCGGGGGTGCCGTAGCCGCAGCGCCGCGACACCTGCTCGATGCCCTCGACGGTGTCCTCCAGATGCCGGCGGGCGGCCTCCAGCCGCACCCGGTCGACATAGCGCCCCGGCGTCATGCCCACCTCGTCGCGGAAGGCCCGGGCGAAGTGCCGCGGGGAGAGGCTGGCGCGTTCCGCGAGGGCGTCGACGGACAGGTCCGCCGCCGGGTTCTCGGTGATCCACTGCTGGACGTCGCGCAGCGGTCTGCGCTGGGCGGTCTGCGCGGCGAGCTGGGCGCTGAACTGGGTCTGGTTGCCCGGCCGCCGCAGGAACACCACCAGGTGCCGGGCGACGGTCAGCGCGAGGTCCCGGCCGAGGTCCTCCTCCACCAGGGCCAGCGCGAGGTCGATACCGGCCGTCACGCCCGCCGAGGTGGCCAGATCGCCGTCCCGTACGTAGATCGGCTCCGGTTCGACCCGCACCGCGGGGAACCGTGCGGCGAGGGTGTCGCAGAGCATCCAGTGGGTCGTCGCGCGGCGGCCGTCCAGCAGCCCGGCCTCGGCCAGCAGCAGCGCTCCGCTGCACACCGAGACCTTCCGCCGGGCGCGGTGGGCGTTGGCGCGCAGCCAGTCGATCAGCCGGGGGTCGGGGGTGCGGGTGCCCTGGCCGCCGGGCACCAGGAGCGTGTGCGGCGGCCCGGCGGCGGCGAGGGTGAGGTCGGGGACGAGGGTCAGCCCGCTGGTGGTGCGGACCGGGGCGCCGTCCAGGCTCGCGGTGCGGATCCGGTAGGCGGCCGGGCCTGCCTGGGCCGCTCCGTGGAAGACCTCGACCGGTCCGGAGACGTCGAGAGCCTGCACACCGTCGAAGAGGACGACGAGTACCTCGCGCTGTTCCATGCCCTCCATCCTGGGCAGCGGCGACGAGGGCGGCAACGACGGATCTCCCACCTTTCCTGCCATGGCGCGGGCCGGGAGCGGATACCGGCCGTTGTCGGTGCCCTGCACCCACCTCCATACCGACGGGTCGGTAACCTGCCTGTATGACCACTTCCAGCGCACTGCCCGAACAGGCCGGCCGCACCTGCCACAACGTCGTCAACCCGTTCCACTCCACGCACTACTTCGCGCCGGAGCTGGCCACGGAGATGGCCAGGGCCGGCATCGAGAACCGCAGCGCCGCCTACTTCGCCTGTCGCGGCGCGGCCATGGGTGCGGTCGGCCCCGGCACCATCACGGCCACCTTCTACAACTTCAAGCACGGCCTCGTCGCCGAGCACGTCCCGGACGTCTGGACGGTCACCACGCCCGCGGCCGTGCTGGACGGCCGGCTGCGCGCCGTGGACGCCACGCTGCGCCGGCTGCTGGGCAAGGAGGCCGTCGAGTCACCGGAGATGGCGGAGGCGGCGCGGCTGGCGCTGCGTGCCACCGAGGGCTGCACCCGCCGGGCCCGGCCGCTGTACGCCGCGCACGCCGACCTGCCGGTGCCCGACGCCCCGCACCTGGCCTACTGGCACGCCGCGACGCTGCTGCGCGAACACCGCGGCGACGGCCACCTGCTGGCCCTGCTCGACGCCGAACTGGACGGGCTGGAAGCGCTGGTCACCCACACCGCCAGCGGTCGCGGGATGAGCTACAAGGGCGTCATGGCGACCCGTGGCTGGTCGGAGGAGGACTGGACGGCGGCGCAGGAGCGGCTGCGGTCCCGTGGCCTGCTGGACGCCGAGGGCGAGTTGACCGAGGAGGGTGTCCGGCTGCGCAAGGACCTGGAGCGGACGACGGACCGGCTGGACCGGGCGCCGTACGAGCACCTGGGCGCCGAGGGCGTGGCCCGGCTCACCGAGCTGGCGGGCGGCTTCACCACCGCCGCCATGAACGCCGGGGCGTTCCCCGCCGCGCTGTTCGGCAAGTAGGCCCGCTGCGGCGACAAGGCCCTCGGTTCCCGGGGAGGGGCGGATTCGTCCTCCCCTGCCCGGAGCCGGGGGCCGCGGCGTCCCTCCCGGCCCCGGGGCGGGCGCGGGGACTTCACGGACACCCCGTGGCGGCTGGGCGGTGCGACAGTCCGGCCCCCCAACCGGCACAATGCAGGCTCAAGCAAGCGCTGGAAGGCGGGTCAGGATCAACGTGACGGCACCCACTGAGCCCATCGGGACCCTCGGGTCCATCGAAGCGAGGATCGCCGGGGAGCTCGGCGTCAAGGAGCGGCAGGTGAAGGCCGCGGTCGAACTGCTCGACGGTGGCTCGACGGTCCCGTTCATCGCGCGCTACCGCAAGGAAGCCACCGAGACGCTCGACGACGCACAGCTGCGCTCGCTCGAGGAGCGGCTGCGCTATCTGCGGGAGCTGGAGGAGCGGCGGACCGCGATCCTGGAGTCCGTACGGTCCCAGGGCAAGCTGGACGCCGCCCTGGAGACGCAGATCCGCGGCGCCGACTCCAAGGCGCGCCTGGAGGACATCTACCTCCCGTTCAAGCCCAAGCGGCGCACCAAGGCACAGATCGCCCGGGAGGCGGGCCTGGAGCCGCTGGCCGACGGGCTGCTGAGCGACCCTTCGGTGGAGCCGTCCGCGGCCGCCGCGGCGTTCGTGGACGCCGACAAGGGCGTCGCCGATCCGGCCGCCGCCCTGGAGGGCGCGCGGGCCGTCCTCACCGAGCGGTTCGGCGAGGACGCGGATCTGATCGGCGAGCTGCGCGAGCGGATGTGGTCGCGCGGGCGGGTCGCGGCGAAGGTGCGCGAGGGCAAGGAGGAGGCGGGCGCGAAGTTCGCCGACTACTTCGACTTCGCCGAGCCGTTCACCGACCTGCCCTCGCACCGGGTGCTGGCGATGTTCCGCGGCGAGAAGGAGGAGATCCTCGATCTCGCCCTGGAGCCGGAGGACCCGTCGGCGGCCACCGAGGGCCCCAGCTCCTACGAGCAGTCCATCGCGCACCGCTTCGGGATCACCGACCGGGGCCGTCCGGGCGACAAGTGGCTGCAGGACACCGTCCGTTGGGCCTGGCGCACCCGGGTCCAGGTGCACCTCGGCATCGATCTGCGGCTGCGGCTGCGGCAGGCCGCCGAGGACGAGGCGGTGCGGGTCTTCGCGTCGAACCTGCGCGATCTGCTGCTGGCGGCGCCCGCCGGTACGCGTGCCACGATGGGCCTGGACCCCGGTTTCCGTACGGGCGTGAAGGTCGCCGTGGTGGACGCGACCGGCAAGGTGGCGGCCACGGAGACCATCTACCCGCACGTACCGCAGCAGAAGTGGGACGCCTCGCTGGCCACGCTGGCGAAGCTGGCCCGCGAGCACGACGTCGAGCTGATCGCGATCGGCAACGGCACCGCGTCGCGCGAGACCGACAAGCTGGCGGCCGATCTGATCGCCGCCCAGCCGGAGCTGAAGCTGACGAAGGTGATGGTGTCCGAGGCCGGCGCCTCGGTGTACTCCGCCTCCGCGTTCGCCTCCCAGGAGCTGCCCGAGCTGGACGTCTCGCTGCGCGGCGCGGTGTCCATCGCCCGCCGGCTGCAGGACCCGCTGGCCGAGCTGGTCAAGATCGACCCGAAGTCGATCGGCGTCGGTCAGTACCAGCACGACCTGTCCGAGGTGAAGCTGTCGCGCTCGCTGGACGCGGTGGTCGAGGACTGTGTGAACGGCGTCGGTGTGGACGTCAACACCGCCTCGGCGCCGCTGCTTTCGCGGGTGTCGGGCATCGGCTCCGGGCTCGCCGAGAACATCGTCACGCACCGGGACAACAACGGTCCCTTCCGCTCCCGCAAGGCGCTCAAGGACGTGGCGCGGCTCGGCCCGAAGGCGTACGAGCAGTGCGCGGGCTTCCTGCGGATCCGCGGCGGCGACGACCCGCTGGACGCCTCCAGCGTGCACCCGGAGGCCTACCCGGTGGTGCGCCGGATGGTGAAGTCGGCGGACACCGAGGTCGGTTCGCTGCTCGGCAACACGACGGTGCTGCGGACGCTGAAGGCCGCGGACTTCGTCGACGACTCCTTCGGTCTGCCGACGGTGAGCGACATCCTGCAGGAGCTGGAGAAGCCGGGCCGCGACCCGCGTCCGGTCTTCAAGACCGCGACCTTCAAGGAGGGCGTGGAGAAGATCGGTGACCTGCAGCCGGGGATGCTCCTGGAGGGCGTGGTGACCAATGTCGCCGCCTTCGGGGCGTTCGTGGACGTGGGCGTGCATCAGGACGGTCTGGTACACGTCTCCGCGATGTCGAAGACCTTCGTCAAGGACCCGCGGGACGTGGTGAAGCCGGGCGACATCGTGCGGGTCAAGGTGCTCGATGTCGACATTCCGCGGAAGCGGATCTCGCTGACGCTGCGGCTGGACGACGAGCACGGCAAGGGCGCCGCGGCGACCGACGGCGGCGAGCGCCGCGGTGGCACCGGCGGCGGCCGGCCGCCGCGTGAGGGCGGCGGCCGCGGTGGTGCGCCGCGCCAGCGGCAGGGCGGCGGCGGACAGCGGCAGGGCGGCGGCGGACAGCGCGGCGGTGAGCGCCGGGGCGGCCGCGACGCCGGTCCGGCCAACGACGCGATGGCGGACGCCCTGCGGCGGGCCGGACTCCTGGGCAAGGAGCGCGGCGGCCGCTGACGGACCGCGGCAACGACCGGCGGCAGCGGGCCGAGGGCTCGCTGCCGCCGGCGCCGTCGGGTGCGGCGCGGGCCGAGCGCCATCCGTGCGGTCCGGCCGGGTGCGCCGGGCGACAGGGGCCGCCTGCCCGCACCCGGAAGAAATTGCGTGGACGGGATCCGTGCGGCCCGCCTACCCTGCCCACATGTCCAGCCCCGAGGCCTCAAGACGCTAGCCACCGGCTGTCCGGTGGCTCCCCGCACCGTCCCGCGCTCGCGCCGCCTCGCCGCCGCGCCCTCGTGCGGCCGTGTGCCGCCTGCCACCGGATCGCCGTAGTACGGGTTACTTCCGCGACCTGATGCCACGTCACCTCTGCGTCACCTCCGTGCCGCCGTGCCGCCGCCTCCGGTCGCCTCGCGCGGTGGCCGCGCAGGCCCGGCCGGACGGATTCTCTCCTCGCTCCGCCACGGGTACCGCTGCGCCCACCGCCGCCCCCTGCCGATCCCCTGTGGTTGCGGAGTTCTGCTGTGCCTCTCGTTCTCCATCTGCTCCGACTCGCGGTGTTCGCCCAAGGCACCGCCGAGTTCATGCTCTCCGGGCTCCTTCCGGACATCGCCCGTGATCTGCGTATTTCGGTCTCGGCCGCGGGCTCGCTGACCTCGGCCTTCGCCCTCGGCATGGTCATCGGCGCGCCGCTGATGGCGATGCTGAGCATGCGCTGGTCGCGGCGTCGCGCCCTGCTGACCTTCCTGGTCACGTTCCTGCTCGTCCACGTCGTCGGCGCGCTCACCACCCACTACGCGGTCCTGCTGGCCACCCGGGTGCTCGCGGCCCTGGCCAATGCCGGGTTCCTGGCGGTGGCGCTGACGACCGCGGCCGCCATGGTCCCGCCCGACGCCAAGGGCCGGGCCACCTCCGTCCTGCTCGGCGGCACCACCCTGGCCTGTGTCGCGGGCGTGCCCGCCGGTGCGCTGCTCGGCGAGCTGTGGGGGTGGCGCTCGGCGTTCTGGGCGGTGGCGCTGGTGTCGCTGCCCGCCGTCCTCGCGATCCTGCGGTCGGTGCCGGACGGCCGTGCCGCGCACTCCGCCGACCGCGGCCCCGGCGCGCGCGGGGAGCTGTGCGCCCTGCGCAGCCCCCGGCTCGTGGTGATCCTGCTCCTGGGCGCCCTGGTGAACGGCGCGACGTTCTGCACCTTCACCTATCTCGCGCCCTTGGTCACCGGGGTCACCGGTTTCGGCGCCGGCTGGGTACCCGCTGTACTGGCGCTCTTCGGCCTGGGCTCGTTCGTCGGGGTGAGCTGCGCCGGGCGCCTCGCCGACACCCGGCCCGTCCCCCTCCTGGTGTCCGGCGGGGCTGCCCTGCTGCTCGGCTGGACCGTCCTCGCGCTCACCGCGGGAAGCCCGGTGGCCGCCCTCGTGCTGATCTTCGTCCAGGGCGCGCTGTCGTTCGCCGTCGGGTCCACCCTCGTCTCGCAGGTGCTCTATGCGGCGACGGGGGCGCCGACGCTGGGCGGCGGGTTCGCCACGGCGGCGCTCAATGTGGGCGCGGCGATCGGGCCGTGGTGCGGCGGCGTCGCGATCGCCGCGGGTCTGGGCTACCGCTCGCCGCTATGGGTGAGCGCGCTGCTGACGGCCCTCGCGCTCATCCTCGCGGGGGTGGCCCATGGAGCCCGGCGCCGGAGGGCGAAGGCGGGCGAAGGACGGGAGGAGAGGCTCACCATGCGGCTTTCCGACGGTCCTTGACGCGGCGGGCGCGGTGCCCTGCGGGCTCGGGGCCGGCGAAAACGGAGCCTGCGGGGTGCGTGCCCCCGCAGGCACGGCGCCCCCGGGCCCAGCTCGGGCCTGGTCCAGGAAGGCCCGGCTTCAGCGCACCACCCGGCTCAGGGCGCCCCCGCATAGCCGCGGATCCGCTCCACTTCCGTCGCCACGTCCGTGAGCGTGGCGCAGTCCGGAACCGGCAGCAGGTCGGGCCCGGGCAGACCGGCGGACCCGCGGCGCGGGTCCTCGAGCGCGTCGGCCATCGCGGACAGCGCCTGGCACAGCCGCTCGGCCTCGGCCACGCTCGGGCGGTGGGCGCCGTGGTCCAGGCGTACCGCGCAGGCGGTCGCGGCGTCCACGATGCGTTCCGCGGCGGTGACGACGGTCAGCCAGTCGGGGTTGCGGTCCCGGGCGGCGAGGAGTTCGGCCGCGGCGGTCTCCGCTGCCGCCCTGGCCTCCCCCAGGGCCCGGTAGGCGGCGCGGCGCAGCGCCAGCCGCCGGGTGGGGTCCGTGCCCGGTTCCGACTCCAGGACGTGCCGGAGGAACTCCTCGGTGCTGTGCAGCGCCGAGGTGACGCGGTGGCCGACCCGGCGTCGCGGATCGGCGAGCCGTGGCAGATGGCCGACGACGAGCACGATGCCGCAGGCGATGGAGGTATCGACGACCCGCTCGGCGGCGGCCTCGTGAGCACCGCTGACGTAGACGAACGACAGCACCATGAGGGTGATCGCCACGGTCTGGAGCGCGAAGTGCCGTGTGGCGAACGGCAGCAGCGCGCCGCCCACGCCCGCCACCACCGCGGGCCACCACACCCCGGTCGGCACCAGGCCCGCCCCGGCGAAGAGCAGCACACCGGCGACGGTCCCGGCGAAGCGGTTGACCGTACGGGAGAAGAGCGGGCCCAGGTCGGGCTTGACGAGGAAGGTGGTGGTCGCCGGGAGCCAGTACCAGTGCTCCGGGCGCAGCAGCAGGGCCACCGCGGCGCTCGCCGCGATGCAGACGGCGACCCGCAGCCCGTAGTCCCGCCCGGCGGGCCCGAACAGGCTGCGTCCGCGCCGGGTCCGCCCGCCGACGGCACCCAGCGCCCCGCTGAGCAGGGACTGGGGCACGGTCATCCAGACGGGCCGGCCGACGGGGACCGGTGCCGGCTGCTCCGGAACCGGGGCCAGCGGCTCGCGGCGGGCGAACGCGACCGCGGCGTCCAGCAGCGCCTGGTCGAAGGCGCCGCGCGCGGCCGTACTGGTCTCAGGGGCGGACAACCGGCCAGGGGACCGCCCGGTGCGCAGGGCGTCGGCGAACCGCCGGGGGCTCTCCGCCACGCGGGACGGCAGCGGACGGGCCTCCCACAGCAGCGCCACGCTGGCCTCGCACAGCGCGGTGGCCGCGGCGAACCGCTCGGTGAGCAGGAGTTCGTCCGTACGGGCGGGACGGCACAGCAGCCGGCTGGTGAGCCGGCGCAGCCGCAGGGCCTCGTCGGCGCGGTCCAGCGCGGCGGTGAGCCGGCGCCGGGCGGGCTCGGCACCGGGCCCGCCGGCCGCGCCGAGGGCATCGGCGAGCGCGTCGAAGACGGTGGCGACCGCCGCCCGCTCGCCGCCGAGCGCACCGCCCGTGCGGCGCGGTGAGCGCACCACGAGCCGCAGCAGGAGCAGCCACAGGCAGCCGGCGAGGACGAAGAGGGCCTTCTCCCAGGGCGCCCCGGGCAGCGGCATCCCGGCGCCCAGGATGGCGGCGGCCAGCATCTGCATCCCGGCGTTGGAGCGCACCGGACCGGCCACGCTGCCCGCGCCGGAGACGAAGCCGACGGCGAACAGCGCCGGAACGGTCCACCAGCCCGCATCGGCCGTCTGCAGCGAGGCCCCGATCAGCATGCCGAACGCCGTGGCCAGGGCGGGCAGGCCGATGTGGACGATGCCGGTACGACGGGTGCCGGGGCGGTCGTTGACCCCCGCCAGCATGGAACCGAGAGCGGTCAGTACGCCGGGCGCCACATGGCCGGTGGCGATGCCCGCGCCCAGCAGCGGTCCCGCACACAGCGCACCACGGGCGACGGCCGCCCAGGGCACGGGCAGCCGCTGCCAGCGGAACGGGTGGGCCAGCCAGGCGGGCACGGCGCGCTGCGCGCGGAGCATGAGCCTCCTCAGACGACGGCTTACGGACGGCAATAACGGAATCCGAGGGGCGACATCGGCCGACGGTGCTGCTACCAGCCTAAGGTCCGGGCTTGTCCGCACCGCTGCCGCGGGGTTACCGCAAGATCACGAACGGACGGCCGGAAGGCGGCGGCCCGCCCCGTATCCGCCGGCCCGGGTACCCGCACGCGCCCCCTCACTCACGCCCGCACCCGCACCCGCACCCGCACCCGCTCACAGCAGCCCCGCCAGCCGGTACAGCACCAGCGACCCGGCCACCGCCACATTCAGGCTGGCGCCGGTCCCCACCATCGGGATCTCCACCACCCCGTCCAGCAGATCCAGCGCCTCGGGCGGGATCCCGTGCTGCTCATGCCCCAGGACCATCACCGTCGGCTCCCGCGCCGCCGGCAGATCCGCCAGCCGTACCGCCTCGTCGGCGAGTTCCACCCCCACCACCCGCAGGCCCCGTTCGCGCTGCCGCTCCAGCCAGCCCAGCGGATCACCGGTCCAGTGCACACAGGCAGGTCTGCGCAGCGTGTTGCCGCGCTCCAGCGCCTCGGGCACCCAGGGGAACCGCGGCACGGTCAGGCAGGCGCCGACCGCGTCACAGGTGCGCAGCAGGGTGCCGAGGTTGGCGCCGTGCAGCGGCCACAGCGGAGCGGCGTAGAGGTGGTCCCAGCACGAGTGGGCGCGCGGCCGCCGGGAGCGGCGGAGTTCGCCGGGGGTGCGGGTACGGATGGCGGGCGCGGCCGACGCGGCGGGAGCGGGCCCCTTGCGGCGCGCGCGGCCGCTCATCGCCCGGCGGAGGCGGCCCTCCGGAACCTCGTCGTGACAGGGGGTTTCTGCGGCAACATCGGCATCGTGCAAGGCGCTTGGCGGCGCGCCCGGGCCATCGTCGTCCGGACCGTCACCCGGCCCGGCAGGTCTGCGAAGCCGGCCCGGATCCGGGCACGGCCGCACCATGCTAGGCCGCCGCCCCCGAGCCGTCCTCCCCTTTTTCCGGGGGCGCGCCCCGCCTCCCCTCCCCCACCCTCGAAAACCGCCGCCCCACCGGTTAGCGTCCCGCCATGGCGATCAACACAGGTGGCGTGGACATATCGGTGGTCGGCGGCGGCGTGATCGGACTGACGTCGGCGATCGCGCTGGCGGAGGCCGGGCACCGGGTGCGGGTGGTGAGCCGGGATGCGTCGGACGGGACGACGTCGGCGGTGGCCGGCGGGCTGTGCTGGCCGTATCGCATCCGGCCCTACGAGCGGGCGGTGCAGTGGTCCGTACGGTCCTTCCACGTGCTCGCCGCGCTCGCCGAGCGGCCGCAGGAGACGGGCGCCCGGATGGTGACCGGCACGATGACCGAAGCGCCGGACGCCGGCGCACCGCAGGCCCCGGACGGCGGCGCCGACGACGAGCTGGCCGCCTGGTACACCGCGGTGCCCGGCTTGCGGCGGGCGAGCGCGGCGGAACTCCCCGAGGGGTACACGGCGGGATGGCGGGCCCGCACTCCCCTGGTGGACATGCCGGCCCATCTCCGCTACCTGGAGCAGCGGTTGACGGCCGCGGGCGGGACCGTGGAACGGCGGGAGGTCACGTCGTTGGCGGAGGCCGGCCGGGCAGCCGACGTGGTCGTGAACTGCTCGGGGCTGGGCGCGCGTGCGCTCGTTTCCGATCCGGACGTCCACCCGGTCCAGGGGCAGCTGGTGATCGTGGAGAACCCCGGCATCGAGGAGTGGCACGTCTCCGCCGACGCGGGTTCGACGGACACGACCTATGTGCTGCCGCAGCCGTACGGCCTGGTGCTGGGCGGAACCGCGCGGGAGAACGCCTGGTCGCGGGAGCCCGATCCGGCGGTGGCGGAGGCGATCGTGGCGCGCTGTGCGCGACGCTTCCCCGAGCTGGCGCGGGCCCGGGTACTGGCACACAAGGTGGGACTGCGTCCGGCCCGCCCGGCGGTGCGGCTGACGGTGGAACGGCTGCCGGACGGCACGCCGTGCGTCCACAACTACGGGCACGGGGGTGCGGGGGTGACCGTGTCGTGGGGGTGCGCGGACGAGGTGCTGCGGAGCGTACGGGCCCTCCGGGAGGGTGACGGGCCGCTCGGCCGGTGACCGCGGCACGGCCCGCCCGGCCGCCGTGCCGGGCGCAGGCCAGGACGTGTGACGCCCTTCCGGCCGGCAGGCCGGAGGCCTCCGCGGACTTGTGAATCGGCGGCGAACGAGATGAAGTTGCCGCCCAAGGGCGCACATCCATTCACCCGTCTCGTGCGTCTCATGAGCAAGCGGCATTCCCATATGGCCGCACTGCAGGGGCATTTGGAGTATACATTTTGAAAAACGGCAAAATGGGCATTCGTCGCGTATCCGCGGCTGCTGTCACCGCGGGAGCCGTCCTGACCGCCGGGGCGTTCACCGCACCGGCGCAGGCCGCCACGCTCAAGACCCCCACGATCGTCGCCAAGGGCGGCTTCGTGATGAACAACGGCACGGGGAAGACCCTCTTCACCAAGGCCGCGGACACCCGTCGCTCCACCGGCTCCACCACCAAGATCATGACGGCTCGGGTGGTGCTGGCACAGGCGAATCTCAACCTGGATTCCAAGGTCACGGTCCAGAAGGCGTACAGCGACTACATCGTCGACAACAACTGGGCCTCCTCGGCCAAGCTGATCGTCGGTGACAAGGTCACCGTCCGCCAGCTGCTGTACGGGCTGATGCTCCCGTCCGGCTGCGACGCGGCGTACGCGCTGGCCGACAAGTTCGGCAGCGGCTCCACCCGGGCCGCGCGCGTGAAGTCGTTCATCGGCAAGATGAACTCCACCGCCAAGTCCCTCGGCCTGAAGAACACGCACTTCGACTCGTTCGACGGCATCGGGAAGGGCGCGAACTACTCGACGCCGCGCGACCTGACCAAGCTCGCCGGCAGTGCGATGAAGTACTCCACCTTCCGTACGGTCGTGAAGACGAAGGCGACCAAGCAGAAGGTCATGACGAAGAGCGGTGGCTACCGCTACATGTCGTGGGAGAACACCAACGCCCTGCTCGGCAGCTACTCGGGCACCATCGGCGTCAAGACCGGCTCGGGTCCGGAGGCCAAGTACTGCCTGGTCTTCGCGGCCACCCGGGGCGGCAAGACGGTCATCGGCACGGTCCTGGCCTCCTCCTCGGTGGTCAACCGCACCGCGGACGCGAAGAAGCTGATGGACTACGGCTTCAAGAAGTAGTCCGTCCGGGACGAACGAGGGGCCCGCGTGCAGCCGTCCGGCCGCGCGCGGGCCCTTCGTCATGCCGGCGCCGTCGCGCGCTCCTCAGCCGGCGGCCAGGCGCGCCGACACACAGGGGTCCTCGTTGCGGTAGCCGAGGCGGTCGTAGAGCCGTTCGGCGGGGGTGTTGTCCGCGAGCTGCCACAGCGTGCAGAAGCCCTGGTGGCGTACGGCGTACCGGGTCAGCCACGAGGTCAGGGCCGCGCCGAGCCCCTGACCGCGCTGGCGGGCGTCGGTGGCGACGGACGCCATCAGCGGAGCGCCGCTGTCCCGCAGGCTGCTCAGGGCTCCGCAGGCCACCAGCTGCCCGTCCGCGCCACGGATCCCGGCCCAGAGGGTGACGTCGCTGGAGCCGGGCCCGGTGGAGTGGGCCGGGCTGTGCTCGTTGAGGAAGTCCAGCAGTTCCCCGTGGTGCGAGGCGTCGAGGGTGATCACTCGCTCCTCCGCCGGGTGCACGGACGGTTCCTCCAGGGTCCACCGGAAGATCCACTCCACGACATCGGTCACCGGCAGATGCCGCCCGACCTGGCCGGCGGTGCCCCGCGGCCCGGTGAACTCCCGCACCCGCCCGGGCAGGCCCTGCGCGGCACGCAGCACCAGTCCGGCCGCGGGATCCGGTTCGCCGACGCACCACAGATGCCCGCGGGCGTCGTCGAGCCAGGCGGCAGCGCCCTGGCCCGACCAGCCGATGCGGTCGGCCGGACGCCGTCGCGCCGCGCCGAAGCGCAGCAGCGCGGCGCCGGTTTGCCGCTCCAGGCCCTGGTCGAACAGGTCTGTGGTCCGGGGGAGAAGAGTCGTTGCCTGCATCGCTCTCTGAGGGAGTAAAGGAGGAGGCGAACGGCCCGGACACGCGCTCACGCGACCGGAATCCGTCCATCTGGGTACAGGGGGAGCCCGGCGGCGGCTGCGCACGCGCGCGCCCGGCCGACCGGGACGGCCCACTGTGACATACCGCCCCGGGGCCGGGGCAAATCCGCTCCCGGCACCCCGGAATCTCCCCCTCCGGAGGCGCGGACGCACGCCGCGGGGAGCGCCCCGCAGCACGCGAGGGGCCGGCCGGACATGCGTCCGGCCGGCCCCTCGTCGGCACTTACCAGCCACCTCGACGACCGCTCACCGACGGCACACGTCCGTCAGGTGAACAGCCCGTCAAGGTGTCGTGCGCCGGGCCTTGTCGTCGCTCGGGAGCGCGGCGGCGTCCTCGTCCCCGCGGTCGTCACCGTTCGCGCTGCCACCCGGCCCGATCTGGAACTCGAAGTCGCCGTCGTACTGCTCATGGCCCGCGATCACGGCCATCTCGACCGCCTCCTCGCCCTTCTGGCCGCGCACGATCAGCGGGTCGCTGCGCAGATCGCGCATCAGCGCCCAGCACATGGCGATCATCACGACCATGAACGGCACCGCGACCAGGATCGTCAGATTCTGCAGTCCGGTCAGGGCGTCGCCCGAGCCGCCGCCGATCAGCAGCATGATCGCGGCGACCGCGCCGGTCACCACGCCCCAGAAGACCACCACGAGCCGGGTCGGCTCGAAGGTGCCCTTCTGCGAGAGGGTGCCCATGACGATGGACGCGGCATCGGCTCCGGACACGAAGAAGATGCCGACCAGGACCATGACCAGGATGCTCATGACCGTGGCGAGCGGGTACTGGTGCAGCACGTCGAAGAGGTGGCCCTCGGGGGTGCTCGACCCGTCGAGCCGCTTGTCGGCCTGGAGCTTCATCGCCGAGCCGCCGAAGACCGCGAACCACGCCAGGCTGACCACGCTCGGTACGAGGATCACGCCGCCGATGAACTGACGGATGGTCCGGCCGCGGCTGATCCGGGCGATGAACATGCCCACGAAGGGCGTCCAGGAGATCCACCACGCCCAGTAGAAGACCGTCCAGCTGCGCAGCCAGCTGCCGACGTCGGCGCCGCTGCTGGCCTCCGTACGGCCCGCCAGCTGCGGCAGCTCGCCGAGGAACGAGCCGAGGGAGGTCGGGACCAGGTTGAGGATGAGGATGGTCGGACCGGCCACGAACACGAAGACCGCCAGGATCAGCGCCAGCACCATATTGATGTTGGACAGCATCTGGACGCCCTTGGCGATGCCGGAGACCGCGGACAGGATGAAGGCAATGGTCAGGACGGTGATGATGATGACCAACAGGCTGGTGCTGACGCTGTCCATCCAGCCGAGCACCTTGATGCCGCTGCCGATCTGCAGCGCGCCGAGCCCGAGCGAGGCCGCGGAGCCGAAGAGGGTGGCGAAGATGGCCAGGATGTCGATGACCTGGCCGCCCCAGCCGTTCGCGCGCCGGGTACCGATCAGTGGGGTGAACACCGCGCTTATCGTCTGCCGCCTCCCCCGCCGGAAGCAGCTGTAAGCGATGGCCAGCCCCACGACCGCGTAGATGGCCCACGGGTGCAGCGTCCAGTGGAACATCGTGGTCGCCATCGCGGTGTCCATCGCCTGGGCGGCGTCCTTGGGGTCGGTGCCCGGCGGCGGGGTGGTGAAGTGCCCCAGCGGCTCACTGACGCCGTAGAACATCAGGCCGATGCCCATGCCCGCGCTGAACATCATCGCGATCCATGACACGGTGCGGAATTCGGGCTCCTCGCCCTCCTTGCCGAGCGTGATCCGGCCGTACTTGCTCACGGCCAGCCAGATCGCGAAGATCACGAAACCGGAGGCGGAGAGCACGAATGCCCAACCCCCGTTGTCGATCACCCAGTTCAGCATGGATGTCGAGGCGTTCTTGAGCGAATCGGTGGAGGTCGCTCCCCAGGCGATGAAGGCGAGGGTGAGCAGCGCGGTCACGCCGAAGACCACACGGTCGGTCTGCGGGGGCCCGGTCCGCCGCGGGTCTTCGGGAAGATCCGCCAGCGTGGGGGTGCCACCCCCGTCTCTGGCTTCCTTGGCTGTATCCGACACGTGTCAACCTTTCAATGGGCCATATTTTCCTTACTCGTTACCCCCTACCACACGACCACAGACGTTCAGGGGCTTCGCGACCGTAAGGTGATAACCGGCCCGCTGGTCCAACAGGAGCGGGACGAGCCGGCGCAGTGGCTGGCGCAGCGGCACGACGGCGCCCTCCCGGTCCCGCTTCCAGCGCACTCCGTGCAGCGCCAGTTCGTCCTTGACCTGCGCGAACCGTGCCGCGTCGAGGCGGTAGGCACAGGGCGGGTCGGACAGGACCTGCCCTTCCCCGGCGGGCTCGTTGTCCGCGCCGCCGAGGTAGACCGGACCGCGGTCGGTGGCACCGGCGAGCCGGGCGGCGGCGGTGGCCGCCTCGATGCGCGGACGGTGCCGGTCGAAGAAGGTGAACGCGCCGTCCAGTGCGGCCAGCTGGGAGTCCACCCGGCGCCTGTTGTTGAGCGCGGGGTCGGCCTTCTCGGCGGCGGTGAGGGGGTCGACCCTGGTCTCGACGAGCAGCCCCAGCGAGCCCTTGACGCCCGCGGTGTTGCGCAGAATCCGCTCCTGGCCGTCGCCCGCGACCTGCTTGACGGGTGCACCGGTCTCGGGGTCGGTCCAGATGCCGTAGACGCCGGTGGAGAAACCGGCCCGGTGGACGGCGGGTTCGACGAAGTCCTTCGAGAGCGCCATGGCCTCGCGGTGCACCCCGTCCGCCGTGTTGAGGTTGCGCGGCCACAGGGACAGCAGGTCCTTCATGTAGTACGGCACGGTCGGGCCGTACTCGTGCAGGTCGTAGAGGGTGTCGGGGCGGTAGTCGCGGATGACCCCGGCCAGCGCGCGGGCCTCGGCGGTCTGCAGGGCGAGGTGATCGCGGTTGATGTCCACGCCGTCGGCGTTGCCACGGGTGTCCGCGGCCCGGCCGTCGGGGTTGGCGGTCGGGACGACCAGCACGCTGGTGTGCCGCAGGAATTGCCGGGTGGCCGGGGACTTGCTGTAGGCGAGGTCGCGGACGGTGGTCAGACACGCCTCGCGCCCGGAGGGTTCGTCACCGTGCTGGGAGCAGACCAGCAGGACGGAGTTGCCGCGGCGGACGTCCGCCGGGCGCTCGGGGGCCGGGGCGCCGATCCTGACGAGCTGGAGCGGGCGGCCCTGCTTCGTGGTGCCGATCCGGTCGATCCGTACCCGGGCCGAGGACCGGTCGACGACGGCCAGGAACTCCTGTTCCTCGGCCCCGCTGGTCCAGCGGGCACCCTGGCTGGTCTCGAATCCCGTACGGGGTGTGGGGGTTCCGGTCGCGCCGGCGGGAGACGCCGGGACCGTCGCGCCGAGGCCGGCCGTCAGTGACACGGCCAGCGTCCCCAGGACGAGGCGGCAGGAGCGGGACATCACGAGGGTGCCTCCCTTGGGTGAGCGGTGGGGGTGGAAGCGGGGGCCGGGGCGGGGCCGCCCGCGGTGGGCGGCCCCGGGCGGTCGGGCGGTCATCCCCCGGCCGGCATCCGGCTGAGCGAGCGCGGCGGGGCGAGCCCGTCCAGCGGCGGGGCGGCGGCCGGGTGCCGGGACGCGCCCGTGGTGGCCCGTGCGAAGGCCGGGGCGCCGCCGGTCAGCGGCAGTCGGGCGGAGGTGCGGGACAGATCGACGGTGACCTCGGGCGTGGAGGCGGGCGGGTCGATCAGGCCGGCGTCGGTGCCGGCCACGATGAGCGCGAGCCGGTGTCCGGCGGGCACGATGTGGTCGCTCGCGGCCAGATCCAGGGTGAGGGTGTAGCGCTTGCCCGGGATGAGCGGGCGGCCCTTGTGGGCGTCGGCGTAGTTGCCGAGGTCGGCCCAGCCGCGGCTGAAGACGGTGTAGCCGACCTGCTGGGTGTCGGCGGCGGTCTCCTTGAAGCAGCCGGTGTCGCCCGGGTTTCCGGCGCCCCAGCAGGTGCGCTTGTCGAGGGTGGTGATGCCCTCGCCGTCGGCCGCGTAGTTGCGGATGGTGTCCGGGCCGAGGTCCACCAGGACGGCGGAGAGATGGGCGGTGGAGGTGCTCGGGGTGGCGGTCACCGTCACCTTGCCGGAACCGGACAGCCGCAGCGGGGCGCGCAGCGGGGCGGTGCTGAACCCGGCCTTGGCGGGCGTGGCGGCGTCGATTTGGGACGCCCAGTCGGCCTCGCTCAGCTTCGGGTCGTCGGTGAAGGCCGCGGTAGCGCCGTGCGGTGCCCTGGTGGTGCCCAGAACGCCGACGCCGGGTGCGGTGCCGCCGCGCGGCCGCAGGGTGGTGGTCCGGGTGCCGGGAGCGGGCCACTGCGGATCGGTGGACCAGGTGCCGGGGGAACGCTCGATGTCGGCCATCGGGGCGCGGTCGATGCCGTTGTCGTAGCCCATCAGGTAGTGGTCGAACCAGTGGTGCAGGGTGGTGACCCAGTCCCCGCGGCGGTAGTCGAACGGGTCGACGTGGCCCGTCTGGGAGAGCCAGATCTTGCGCTCGACGCCGTGCCGGGCGAGCGCGTCCCACCACTGCCCGGCATGCCGGGTGCGGACGTTGAGGTCCTGCATGCCGTGCACCATGAAGACGCTGGCCCGGACCTTGTCCGCGCGCCGCACATAGTCCCGTTCGCTCCACAGACCGGTCCAGTCGCCGCTGCGCGGCGCACCGTCGGCGAGCTTCTTCTGCACCGCGGCGCAGCGCTTGTGGGCGTCGGGGCTGTCGACCGCGTCCGCGAGGGCATCGGGGCCCGAGTCGTAGAGCGGGGCGCCCTTGGCGAAGTAGTAGTCGTACCAGGAGGAGATGCCGGCGATCGGGACGATGGTCTTCAGCCCCTTGACGCCGGTGGCCGCGACGCCGTTGGCGATGGTGGCGTCCCAGCTCTTGCCGATCATGCCGGTGCTGCCGTTCGACCAGCCGGCGGTGACCCGTTTGCCTCCCGTGCGGGCGGTATAGGCGCGGCCTCTGCCGCCGAGCCAGTCGACGACGGCCTTGGCCGAGCCGATGTCGGAGCGGCCGCCGATGTCGATGCAGCCGTCCGAGCGGTTGGTGCCCGCGAGGTCGACGAGGACCGTCGCATAGCCGCGCGGCACGAAGTAGTTGTCGTAGTAGAGCGGGAACTGGACCGGCCGTCCGTGGTCGTCGTAGGTCTTCTTCTGGCTCTCGTTGCCGCGGCCGCAGCAGGAGTAGTACGGGCTGGCGTCCATGATCACGGGAATCCGGCGGCCCTGCCGCGCGGGTTCGGCGGGCCGCACGATGTCGACGGCGACGCGGTCGGTCCTCCCGTCCGCGTCGCCGTCGAGCCGTGTGTCCACCCAGACCGATTCGCGTATCGCGTGGTCGTAGGAGTAGACGGGTCTGCTCTCCCGGGGCGCCGCCTGCGCGGCGGCCGGCCCGATCAGGGCGGACAGCAGGACGGCGACGGCCGCCATCACGAGCACGGTGAAGGGGATGCGGAGGATCCGCGCAGGATTCGTCACGGGCGGACGGTAGCGCGGCTCAACTCCCCTGCGTAAGAGCCTGTCCGGGAACCCGGCGGCCGCGGTCGCCGGCGAGCGGGCGGTGCCGGAGGGCGGGACGGGGGACAGCCCGCTCGGGAGGCCGCGTCGGTCCGCCGCGGCCTGATGGTGGTTCATGTCGGTCATGTGTCAGATGAGGCCATGTACATGACGCCGCACCGTCGCAGTACATAGGGTCTGACTCGAGCCATCCCCCTACGAGTTGGAGGACTCGTGCGTCACAGACTCCTGGTCCCGGGTGCCGCCGCACTCAGCCTGCTGCTGGCGATCCCGGCCTCCGCGGCCGGCTTCACCCCGGGCGCTCCGGGTGTGGGCGACAGCTACTACCCCGAGAGCGGAAACGGCGGATACGACGTTTCCCACTACGACCTGCGCCTCAAGTACCAGCCGAAGACGGACCTGCTGGAGGGCACGGCGACGCTGCTCGCCCGGACCACCCAGGATCTCTCGCGCTTCAACCTGGACTTCGGCCTCAAGGTCAGCGAGATCCGGATCAACGGCAAGAAGGCCTCCTTCGCCACGTCCGGCAAGCACGAGCTGGAGGTCACCCCGGCCACGCCGCTGGAGAAGGGCAAGCAGATCAGCGTCGTGGTGCGCTATGCGGGCAAGCCCTCCGAGCTGAAGATCGACAACTTCAGCGCCTGGGCCCGTACGCCCGACGGCGCGGTGATCGCGCAGGAGCCGGACGCCGCGGTGTGGTGGTTCCCGAGCAATGACCACCCCACCGACAAGGCGACGTACGACATCTCGGTGGCGGTCCCGGACGGCACCCAGGCGCTGAGCAACGGCGTGCTGGCCTCGCAGTCCTCCAAGCTGGGCTGGACGCGCTACAACTGGCGCTCGGACAAGCCGCAGGCGACGTACCTCACGACGCTGGCCGTCGGGAAGTTCGACATCACCACCGACAAGACCGCGAACGGGCTGCCGGTCATCAACGCCGTCAGCAAGGACCTCGGCGCGAACGCGGGCTCGGCACGGGCCAGCATCGAGCGCACCGCCGAGGCCACCGAGTGGCTGGAGAGCGTCTTCGGGCCCTACCCGTTCAATGCGGTGGGCGGCTATGTGCCGAACGTGCCGGCCCACTACGCGCTGGAGACCCAGACCCGCCCGTTCTACGGCGAGAAGGCCTTCGACCGCGGGACGAACGTCTCCGTCGTGGTGCACGAGCTGGCCCACCAGTGGTACGGCGACAGCGTCTCGCTCAAGGACTGGAAGGACATCTGGATCAACGAGGGCTTCGCCGCCTACAGCCAGTGGCTGTGGTCGGAAAAGGAGGGCGAGGGCACCGCTCAGGAGCTGGCGGACTACGTCTACTCCCAGCACCCGGCCGACGACCCGTTCTGGAAGGTCAAGCCGGGCAACCCCGGCGCGGAGAACCAGTTCGACGACGCCGTCTACGACCGTGGCGCGCTGGCCCTCCAGGCGCTCCGCGACAAGGTCGGCGACAAGGTCTTCTTCGGGCTCCTCAAGTCCTGGCCGACGGAGCACAGGTACGGCAACGCCTCGGTGGCCGACTTCGTGAAGTTCGCCGAGAAGAAGTCCGGCAAGAAGCTGGCCGGGTTCTTCGACACCTGGCTGTTCCAGCCGTCCAAGCCGGCGGCCGGCGCGGGCACATCGGCGTTCGGCGCGGGCCGGGCGCCGGTCGCCGCGCCCAAGTCGTGGAAGCAGATCGCGGCCACGCACGACGTGCACCGGCACTGATCCGGTAGACGGGCACCGCTTCGGTGCCCGGGAACCGTCCGGCCGGAGCAGGGGTGATCGCCCCGGCTCCGGCCGGCTCCGTTCCGTTCATGCCCGCGCCGCACGGCGGGCCCGGCGCGCGATCGGCATGAAGCGCAGCCGCTCCGGGAGCACCGGGACCACGGCGCGGACGACCCGCCCGAAGCGGCGCAGCCGGCGCTCCTGCGCATCCGTCCATTCCAGGCCGATGGCCTGCCGGGCGTCCGGGGGCATCAGCCCGATCGTGAGGAAGCGCCGGATGCGGGCGAACCGCGGGCACAGCCACGGCCAGCTCAGCCGGAGCAGCAGCCGCAGCCACCGCGGGCCGCGGTCGGGGGCCGGCAGCGCCGGGTTCGTCGCCACCAACTCCCGTACCACGAGGGTCGCTTCGAGATCGTTGTCGAGAACCTTCTGGTAGTAGGGCCAGAACTCCTCGACGGTCTGCGGCATATCGCGGTCGTGGATGCCCAGGACCCGGCCGACCTGGAGCCACTCCGCGTACAACTGCCGCTCCTGCGCCTGGGTGAAGGGGCGGCCGAGATAGTGCTGGGCATACCGGAAGACGGGGTAGCCGGTCGCGTGCACCCAGGCGTAGTACTCGGGGGTGAGCGCGTGGTACCTGCGGCCGTGCGCGTCGGTCCCGCTGATGCTCTTGTGCAGCCGCCGCAGCCGGCGCCCCTCCTCGGCCGCGTCCTTGCCTCCGTACACCCACAGCTGGAGCGAGGTCAGCGACCGCTCCCCGCGTCCCCACGGATCCGTACGGAAGACGGAGTGATCGTCCACGCCGGCGCCCACCGCCGGGTGTGCGACCTGCATGGTCAGCGCGGCCGGCAGGGTCAAGAGCATGCGGATGTCCCCGGCCATCGACCAGAGCACACCTCTGACCGGTGGAGGTCGTGGGTCATTTTTTACTGTATTCATGTCATTAATCATGATACGACGAGCTCGCGCGGCCGGCCGGAGCGGGGCCGCCCCCGGCCGGGGCAGCGAAAGAGTGCTACAGGCAGACGAGTTGGCCGCCGGCCAACCGAGGGGCGTACACACCGGAGACCCGCACACCCGGCGGATCCCCCCGACACCGCCGGACCCGAAACCACTGACAGGCATTGCCGCCCGACACACCCTCACAGGGCCCCGGATTCCGGCGCCTCGGGCACCCGAACCCGGAAGCGGGAGCCTCGCCCCCACTGCCGCGGCCGCCCGGCGGGCGGCGGAACATACGCCCTCGCCCGGCATCGGCCGCATGCCACGCCAGAGCCGCCCACCACCATGACGATATTAGACCGTAAGGGTGATTTTGCCGGGAGATGAACCCCCTGAGCTGGGCAGATCGGTTGGCCTTTTTTCCCTACCGGACGCAGATAGTGACATGAGAGTCACGGAACGCGACACTCGCGCTATCTGTCCGAACCACCCAAAAGGAGCAACTCATGTCCTGTCCTCCCCCGCCGGTTGACGCCCGCAAAGCTCTCGACTTCCTGAGGACCAGCGGACTCGTCGACCTCAGCGTTCCGCTGGAGCGCGTCGTCGATCAGGTCAGTCAACTCGACGACGTGGCCGGCTACGTACTCGCCTGGGAGCGCTACGTCCTCGTGGTCGCCAACCAGGCCGCGGAGCCCGACGACTCCACTGCGGGCAACTGAGTCATTGACTGCGCCGATCGCCGGGAGGCATCCGATGGACATGACGCAACCCGGTGACGGATCGTCACAAAGGCGCGCGGTGGAGACCCGGGCAGTCGCCTGGCTCGCTGCGCGCCGCCATCTGATCGATCCAGCCGAAGCCGCCACGGACCGTGTGCTGTTCGCCCGCAAGGCCCTCATCGAAACCGCCTTCCTGGTGGGGCTGCGGGCGCGCCTCGACCCGGAACCGCTGGACGGCGACTACACAGCCCTCCTCGACCAGGTCGAGGGAATCACCGCGCGCCCCTCCTACCGCGAGCTGATCGCCCGGGACGAAGCCGCCCTCCTGCTGTACGCGGGGACCTATGCGGCTCTCCGGCTCTGCGGACGCGAGGACGCCGAGTTCCGGCGCGTCATCACACAGGCCGCGGCCGGAGGATATGCGGCGGTCTTCGAGCGGATTCCGTACCGGCAGCTCGACCTGCTGCACACCCTGGAGCTGTGCGGCGTCCCGCACACGCTGCCGGCCGTGGACGACGTCCTGCCGTTCACCCTGCTCTGCAACAGCCCGAATGTCGTCAAGCTCGCCGACCGCGACATCTACGCCCTCACCCACACGATCTTCTACGCCACGGACTTCGGCCTTCGCGAGCCCCGCTGGCCACGGGGCTTCGATCCGGGTGCGGCGGTGGAGCTGCTCGAAGCGCTCCTCGTCCTCACTCTCGGCCAGGAGAATGCCGACCTGGTGGGGGAGCTTCTGTGCTGCCTGCTGTGCCTCGGGGTGCGGGACTCCGAGGAAGCCCGCCGGGCATGGCAGTTCCTCGCGGCGGCACAAGAGGCAGACGGGCGGGTCAACGGGCCGCCCGGTGTGGTTCACCCCGGACTCGCCGACGGCGACGACGCGTACCGGCACTGGGCCACCGGCTACCACACCACCATCGTCGCGGCCCTGGCCGCGCTCCTGGACCGCAGTCCCAGGGTGGTGCGGAGGAACCTGCCGTCCGCACCGAAGGCCCGCCCGGACGTGGAGCAGCCGCTGCGGCGGGCAGTGAAGTGGCTGGCCGACACGAGCCTGCGCCACGACCCTGCCACCTGCCTGCCGGCCGCGGCGGCTGTCGCGTACGCAGCCGAGGCCCTGCAGGAACCCGGGCTGGCGCGTCCGCTGCTCCTCGACTTCTCCGCACGTCTCGCGGACGCGGACGTGGGGGTGTGGCAGGGACACGGGATGGAGGTCGTGGGTGAGTTCGCGAGGGGACTGCGGGCTCACCAGACCACCTGCTCGTCCCTCGACATGTTCCTCAAGTCCACCGCTGCCGCAGTCGAACTCATGGAGACGGTTCCGCCGCAAGCGGCGCCCAACGTCCAACGCCTGGTCGGCCTGGGGCTGATCTCCCCACGGCGTGCGGCCGCACTGATGCCTGAGGGAGCCGGCGCGCCGCAGGCGGCGCCGGGGACGGCCGCAGCCGACTTGCCCGAGGCCTGGAAGAACTATCGCCTGGGGCACATTGCCGCGCTCGTCCGGGACTCGGCCGGCGCCGGGCGGGCGGAGCACCGCATCACCCGCGACGCGGTCGCGTTTCTCCTCGCTCAGCAGAGCTCTTGTGGCGCCTTCGGCCGCCCCGCCTGCGACGATCCGGCCGTGCGGGAGCGAACGATGCTGTCGTGGACCCAGAGTGTCGTCACCGCTCTGGCCACCGTGCACACTGCCTGCGCCCCGGTCCTCACGGCCCCTCGGTGACCGTCCGCGGGAGCCGGGGGCCCGCACGACATCATCGGCCAAAGCTTCGGTCTGTCCATCTCGTGCCCGCCGGGAGGTTACCTGGAGGTAACCTCGCCTGATTGGATGAGCGTCACCGGATCAAGTCCCGACCCCCACAGGGAGATTCAGTGTCGCACTCAGCGCTGCGCACGTCCCGGATCGCCGCCCTCGCCACGGCCCTCGCCGCCGTCACCGTGGCCGCCGCCCCGTCCGCGTCGGCCGCCACCGCGCCCCGTCTGAAGGTGCTCAGCTACAACACCTTCCTCATGAGCAAGACGCTCTACCCCAACTGGGGCCAGGACCACCGCGCCCAGACGATCGCGGCCTCGGACTTCTTCCAGGGCAAGGACGTCGTGGTGCTGCAGGAGGCGTTCGACAACTCCTCCTCCGAGGCCCTGAAGTCCGCGGCCGCGGCGCAGTATCCGCACCAGACCCCGGTCGTGGGCCGGAGCAGGAGCGGCTGGGACGCCACCGGCGGCGCCTACTCCGCCGTCACCCCGGAGGACGGCGGGGTGACGCTGCTGAGCAAGTGGCCGGTCCTGCGCAAGGAGCAGTACATCTACAAGGACGCCTGCGGTTCGGACTACTTCTCCAACAAGGGCTTCGTCTATGCGGTGTTGGACGTCAACGGCACCAAGGTGCATGTCGTCGGCACCCACACCCAGTCCACCGACTCGGGCTGCAAGGCGGGCGAGGCGGTCGCCGACCGCGCCGAACAGCTCAAGGAGATGGACGCCTTCCTGGACGCCGAGCACATCCCGGCGGACGAAGAGGTGATGGTCGCCGGCGATCTGAACATCGACTCGCACGGCGCGGAGTACGGCGCGCTGCTCCGCAACGCCGACCTGGCGCCCGCGGACAGCCGTACGGGCCACCCCTACTCCTTCGACACCCGGGAAAACTCCGTCGCGAAGTACCGCTACCCCGACGACCCCCGCGAGGACCTGGACTACGTCCTGCACCGCAACGGCCATGCCCGGCCCGCCGGATGGCAGAACACCGTGGTGAAGGAGGAGTCGGCGCCCTGGACGGTCTCCAGCTGGGGCAAGGACTACACCTACACCAATCTCTCCGACCACTATCCGCTGGTCGGCGGCTGAGCCACTGCCGTACTGCGGTCGGCGGGCGGGGAGTTCAGCGGTCGTAGACCGTCACCGGTATGCCGCGCCGGGTGAGCCGCTCGGATATCAGCGGCTCCACCCGGGACCAGGTACCTCCCGCCAGACCGCAGCCGATCCGCGGCATATGGACCGACGCCCCGAGCTCCTGGGCCCGGTCCGCGACCCGGCCGAGCCCGGCATCGATGGCCTCGTACCGCACGGGGGCGCCCTTGCTGCCCGTACGGGTGCCCCGCTGTCCGACCACATTGGCCACCCAGAGCCGGTCGCCGACCTGGACGAACTGGGCCGCGCCCAGCCCGAAGTCGTTCCGCGCCCGGTCGCGGTGCCACCGGCGGTAGGCGGCCTCCGGCTCCGGCCAGCGCCGGGAGAGCGCCAGCACGAAGCCCTTGCCCCAGCCGCCGAGGTCGTTGCACACATGCGCGATCACTTTGACGCCCTTGCCCTGCGGCGCGGAGGCGTCCCCCTTGAGGTATGAGATCCCCGTGCTCTCCGTCATGTCTCCACGGTACGGGCGGGCACTGACAATCGGCCGGGGCCGCGAAACCGACCCCGCCGCGGCCCGCCCACCCGCCGCTTCCGCCCAGGCGAAAGGGCGGTCGCGGATGCCTCCCGGCCTCCGCGACCGCCCTTGATTCCGCAGGCGTGCGCTACTGCGCGACTACTTCGAGAGCTCGCGCTCCTTGGCGATACGGCTCACCCGGCCGCGGACCGCGAACCAGCCGACGACCAGCGCGGCGGCGAGAACCGGGATCAGCATGACGGTCTGCCGGCCGACACCGTCGTCGAACCACATCAGGACGATGACGCCGAGCAGGAAGGCGATGGTGGCGATATCGGTGACCGGAGTGCCGGGGAGCCGGAAGCGCGGGCGCTCGACCACACCCTCCTTCGACCGCCGCACGAACACCATGTGGCAGATCATGATCGTGCACCAGGTGCTGATGATGCCCAGCGCCGCGATGTTCAGCACGATCTCGAAGGCCTCGCCCGGCATGACGTAGTTGAGCCCGACACCCAGCACACACACCGCGGAGGTGAGCATGATGCCGCCGTACGGCACCTGGTTGCGGTTCATCAGGCCGGCGAACTTGGGCGCGGAGCCCGCCATCGACATGGAGCGCAGGATGCGGCCGGTCGAGTAGAGCCCGGAGTTCAGGCTGGACATCGCCGCGGTCAGCACCACGAGGTTCATCACATCACCCGCGGCCGGCACACCGACGTTGGACAGCACCGTGACGAAGGGGCTCTGGCCGTCGACGTACTGGTTCCACGGCAGCAGCATCGCCAGCAGGACCACCGAACCGACGTAGAAGACGCCCACCCGCCACATGATGGAGTTGACGGCCTTCGGCACGACCTTCTCCGGCTCACCGGTCTCACCGGCGGTCACACCGACCAGCTCCACGGCGGAGTAGGCGAAGACCACGCCCTGGAGCACGATCACCACGGGCAGCAGACCGGTCGGGAAGATGCCGCCGTGGTCGGTGAGCAGATTCAGCCCTGGTGAGTGGCCGCCGACCGGGTGCTGCGTGGCCAGCAGGAAGATGCCGATGAACATGAAGATCACCAGTGCCGCGACCTTGATGATCGCGAACCAGAACTCCAGCTCACCGAAGATCTTGACCGAGATCAGGTTCACCGTCAGCACGACCGCCAGCGCGATCAGTGCCATCACCCACTGCGGGATATCGGTGAACAGGCTCCAGTAGTGGGTGTAGAGCGCGATCGCGGTGATGTCGGCGATACCGGTCGTGGACCAGTTGACGACGTACATCCAGCCGGCGACGTAGGCGCCCTTCTCCCCCAGGAACTCGCGGGCGTACGAGACGAACGAACCCGACGACGGGCGGTGCAGCACCAGCTCGCCCAGGGCCCGGACGACGAAGAAGGCGAAGAGGCCGCAGACCGCATAGGCAATGGCCAGGGCGGGGCCGGCGGAGTGCAGTCGGCCGCCGGCACCCAGGAACAGGCCGGTGCCGATCGCTCCGCCGATGGCGATCATGTTGATGTGCCGGCCCTTGAGGCCCTTGCTGTAGCCCGCGTCGCCCGCATCCTGCTGCGCGCCGCTCCCCCCGTCAGGTGACCCGTGGGCTGTCTCGGTGACGGTTTCTGTGCTCACTGGTGGTGCATCTCGCTTTCGGGCAGGCGCTGAAGCCATGGCCAGAGGTCCCGCAGATCGCGCGGACGGCCGACGGCACACCTTCCCTGAAGAGCGCTCCCCCGTCTGTGGGCAAGATCACAGCGTGTATAAGCCATCCAAGATTTGTCCATATTTGCCGCGATATATCTGGCAGCCAAGTTTCGGGGAAGTTTCAGGGAGGGCGTCAGTTCACCCGATTCCGGACTCTTCTCGCGGCCCGGCAACCAAAAGTTCTTGACCTGTTCGGCCCGGTTGAGACACGCATTCGCCACCGCGACGGCCCGCTCGGCCTCCGCACGCGCCGCCGGAGGGCCCGACAAGCCCGGGCAAGGCTCCCTGGATGCCGTACCGCGCCGCCCGGACGGGGCCCGGCTCCACGGATCCGTCGGCGTCGGCCACCGGCTCCACGGGCCCGGCATCCCGGTCGGCCCCCGGGCATCCCAGATCACGACGCCCGGACCGGCCCGGCCGCACCCTCTCCGACGGCATCGGCACGGAGGGGCCCGCCGGCGCACGGTCGCGGAGCCTGCGCTCGGGGCGGTTACCCATCGGCCCGACCGCACTACCGGGCGGTGAAGAAGGGGCAGAAGGGTTCAGAAGGTTTCACAGGAGTGGTGAGACAGCAATACTGTTGAACATGGAGACCGCCACCGACCTGACGGTCGACGAACTGGCCGCCCGCGCCGGCGTCACCGTCCGCACCATCCGCTTCTACAGCACGCGCGGCCTGCTGCCGCCGCCGGAGATCGGTCCGCGCCGGGTCGGCCGCTACGGGCCCGACCACCTCTCGCGGCTGGCCCTCATCGAGGAACTCCAGCACCAGGGGCTGACGCTCTCCGCGATCGAACGCTATCTGGAGCAGCTTCCGCCGGACCTGAGCGCCCAGGATCTGGCCATCCACCGGGCGCTGGTGGCGAGTTGGATTCCGGACAAGGCGGAGGACGCCACCCGGGACCAGCTGGAACGGCGGGTCGGCCGGGCGCTGACCGACGAGGATCTGGACCGGCTCGCGGCGATGAGTGTGCTCGTACGGACCGACGACCCGCAGGTCTTCCGGGTCGACCCGGGGCTGCTGCATCTGGGCGCCCGGCTGCTGGACGTCCCGATCGCGCTGGAGACCATCATCGCGGCGCGCACCGTGGTCATCGAGCACACCCGCTCGGCGGCCCGTGAGCTCAGTCGGCTCTTCAAGGACGAGGTATGGGAGCCGTACCGGGACGGTGGGCCGGACGAGGAGGAGCTGGCGCGGATGAAGTCGCTCTCGGCCCATATGCAGCCGATGGTGGTGCAGGCACTGGTCACCGCCTTCCAGCGGTCGATGAAGCAGGAGCTGCGGGAGTCGTTCGGCAAGGAGGGCGACAACGGTCCGGAGGACCAGGGGGACCGCACCTCGCAGGGGTGACGGGGCGGGCCGCAGGGGCCCGCCCCATGACCGGTCAGTCGCTGAACTTCTCGCCCTTCTCGGCCTTCTCGACCAGCAGCGCGGACGGCGCGAACCGGTCGCCGTAGGCCGCCTGCAGCTCGCGCGCGCGGGCCACGAACCCGGGCAGTCCGACGAGTTCTTCCTGCCCCGGCCCACCCTGGTAGCCGTTGATGTACTGGATCACGCCGCCGGTCCAGCCCGGGAAGCCGATCCCGAAGATGGAGCCGATGTTGGCGTCGGCGACGGAGGTGAGCACGCCCTCCTCGAAGCAGCGGACGGTGTCCAGCGCCTCGGCGAAGAGCATCCGCTCCTGCATGTCGAGGAACGGGATGGCGGTGTCCTTCTTGGTGAAGTGCTCGCGCAGGCCGGGCCACAGACCGGCGCGCTTGCCGTCGTCGCCGTACTCGTAGAAGCCGGCGCCGCCGCTGCGGCCGGGGCGGCCGAACTCGTCGACCATCCGGTCGATCACCGCGTCGGCCGGGTGCGGCTGCCAGTTGCCGCCGGTCTCCTCGACCGCCCGCTTCGTCTCCTCGCGGATCTTGCGCGGCAGGGTGAGGGTCAGCTCGTCCATCAGGGAGAGCACCTTGGCCGGGTAGCCGGCCTGGGCCGCGGCCTGCTCGACGGAGACCGGGTCGAGGCCCTCGCCGATCATCGCCACGCCTTCGTTGATGAAGTGGCCGATGACGCGCGAGGTGAAGAAGCCGCGCGAGTCGTTGACGACGATCGGGGTCTTCTTGATCTGCCGGACCAGGTCGAAGGCGCGGGCCAGCGCCTCGTCGCCGGTCCGCTCCCCCTTGATGATCTCCACCAGCGGCATCTTGTCGACCGGCGAGAAGAAGTGCAGACCGATGAAGTCCTGGTCGCGCTCGACGCCTTCGGACAGCAGCGTGATGGGCAGGGTGGAGGTGTTGGAGCACAGCAGCGCGCCGGGCTCGACGATGTGCTGGATCTCCTTGAACACCTTGTGCTTGAGGGCGACGTCCTCGAAGACCGCCTCGATGACGGCGTCACAGCCCGCGAGGTCCGCCGGTTCGGCGGTGGGCGTGATGCGCGCCAGCAGCTCGTCGCGCTGCTGCTCGGTCGTCCGGCCGCGGGAGAGCGCCTTGGCGAGCAGCCCCGCCGAGTACTCCTTGCCCTTCTGCGCCGCCTCGGGGGTGACGTCCTTGAGGACGACCTGCATCCCGGCCCTGGCACAGGAGTAGGCGATGCCCGCGCCCATCATGCCCGCGCCGAGGACCGCGACCTTCTTGACCGTGCGGGGCTCGATGCCCTTGGGACGGTTGGCGCCGGAGTTGACGGCCTGCAGGTCGAAGAAGAACGCCTGGATCATGTTCTTGGAGATCTGGCCGGTCACCAGCTCGACGAAGTAGCGCGCCTCGATGGTCTGCGCGGTCTCGAAGTCGACCTGGGAGCCCTCGACCGCCGCGGCGAGGATGTTGCGCGGGGCGGGGTACGGGGCGCCGTTCAGCTGCTTCTTGAGGTTCGCGGGGAACGCCGGGAGGTTGGCCGCGAACTTCGGCTGGGCGGGGGTGCCGCCGGGGATGCGGTAGCCCTTGACGTCCCAGGGCTGCTGGGACTCGGGGTGCTCCTCGATGAAGGTGCGGGCCTTGGCGAGCAGCTCCTCGGGCGTGGCCGCGACGTCGTGGATCAGCCCGGCGTCCTTGGCGCGGGTGGCGTTGTACTGGGTGCCCTGGAGCAGCACCTTCAGCAGCGCGTCGGCGATCCCGAGCAGCCGGACGGTGCGGGTGACACCGCCGGCGGCGGGCAGCAGGCCGAGGGTGACCTCGGGCAGACCGATCTTGGTACCGGGGGTGTCGAGGGCGACACGGTGGTGGCAGGCGAGCGCGATCTCGTAACCGCCGCCCAGCGCCGCGCCGTTGATCGCGGCGACGACGGGCTTGCCGAGGGTCTCGATACGGCGCAGATCCCGCTTGATGCCGTTGCCCGCGGCGAAGGCCTGCTCGGCGTGTGCGGGGGTGATGGCGATCAGGTCGTGCAGGTCGCCGCCGGCGAAGAAGGTCTTCTTGGCGGAGGTGAAGATGATGCCGCGGATGCTGTCCTTCTCGGCCTCCAGGCGGTCGGCGACCGCGGTGAGGGAGGTCTTGAAGGCGTTGTTCATGGTGTTGGCGGACTGGTCCGGGTCGTCCAGGACCAGGGTGACGATGCCGGTCTCGTCCTGTTCCCAGCGGATGGTCGACAAAGCAGCGGATTCACTCATGGTGCGTACTCCGTGGTGGGTGGGACGAGGGGTCAGAGGCGCTCGATGACGGTGGCGATGCCCATACCGCCGCCGACACAGAGGGTGGCCAGGCCGTAGCGCTTGTCCTGCCGCTCCAGCTCGTCGATCAGGGTGCCGAGGATCATCGCGCCGGTGGCGCCGAGGGGGTGGCCCAGGGCGATGGCGCCGCCGTTGACATTGACCTTGTCCAGGCTCAGGCCCATGTCCTTGACGAAGCGCAGCACGACGGCGGCGAAGGCCTCGTTGATCTCGACCAGGTCGATGTCGTCGATGGTCAGCCCGGCCTTGGCCAGGGCCTTGCGGCTGGCGGGCGCGGGGCCGGTGAGCATGATCGTCGGTTCGGAGCCGGAGACCGCGGCCGACAGGATGCGGGCCCGCGGGGTGAGGCCGTAGCGCTCGCCGACCTCCTTGGAGCCGATGGCGACGAGCGCCGCGCCGTCCACGATGCCCGAGGAGTTGCCCGCGTGGTGGACGTGGTCGATCTTCTCGACCCAGTGGTACTTCTGCAGGGCGACGGCGTCGAAGCCGCCGGCGTCGCCGATGGTGGCGAAGGACGGCTTGAGGCCGGCCAGGGAGTCGGCGGTGGTGCCGGGGCGCATGTACTCGTCGTGGTCGAGGACGACCAGGCCGTTGCGGTCGCGCACCGGGACCACGGAGCGGTCGAAGCGGCCGTCCTTCCAGGCCTCGGCGGCGCGCTCCTGGGAGAGCGCGGCGAACTCGTCGACATCCCGGCGGGTGTAGCCCTCGATCGTGGCGATGAGGTCGGCGCCGATGCCCTGCGGGACGAAGCCGGTGTCGAAGTTGGTCATCGGGTCGGCGAACCAGGCGCCGCCGTCGGACGCCATCGGGACCCGCGACATGGATTCGACACCGCCCGCCAGGACCAGGTCCTCCCAGCCCGAACGCACCTTGGCGGCGGCCATGTTGACGGCCTCCAGGCCCGAGGCACAGAAGCGGTTCTCCTGGACGCCGGCCACCGTGTCGGGCAGCCCCGCGGCGATCGCCGCGATCCGGGCGATGTCGGAACCCTGGTCGCCGACCGGTCCGACGACGCCGAGCACGATGTCGTCGACGGCGGCCGGGTCCAGGCCGGGGAAGCGGCGGCGCACTTCGTGGATCAGGCCGACGACCAGGTCGATCGGCTTGGTGCCGTGCAGTGCGCCATTGGCCTTGCCGCGGCCGCGCGGGGTGCGGATCGCGTCGTATACGTACGCTTCGGTACTCAAGTCAACAAGCCTTTCGCATGAGGGTGGAGGCGGGGGCAGCGGGTGGGGACCGGGGCCGGTCCGGGGTCAGCCGAGCAGGGAGCGTCCGATGATCTCCTTCATGATCTCGGTGGTCCCTCCGTAGATCGTCTGGATCCGGCCGTCGGTGAAGGCCTTGGCCACGCGGTATTCCGCCATATAGCCGTAGCCGCCATGGAGTTGCAGACAGCGGTCGGCGACGCGTTTTTGCAGTTCGGTGGCCCACCACTTGGCCATCGAGGCATGCACCGCGTCCAGTTCGCCGGCGGAGTGGTCGGCGATGCAGCGGTCGAGGAACGCGCGGGTGACGGCGCACTCGGTGGCCATCTCGGCTATCTCGAAGCGGATGTGCTGGAGCTTGGCCAGCGGCCGTCCGAACGCCTCACGCTCCTTGACGTACTCGCTGGTGATCTCCAGCAGGTGTTCGGCGCCGGCGATGGCGGCGACGGCGATGCCCATCCGCTCCTGGGCGAGGTGGGTCATCAGATGGACGAAGGCGCCGTTCAGCTTGCCGAGCAGATTCTCCTTGGGGACGCGTACGTCGTGGAAGAACAGCTCGGCGGTGTCCTGGGCCTTCTGCCCGATCTTGTCGAGGTTGCGCCCGCGCTCGAAGCCCGCCATGCCCCGCTCGACGACCAGCAGGCTCAGGCCGTGCGCCCCGCCCTCCGGTGTCGTCTTGGCGACGACGATGACCAGGTCGGCGAGGATGCCGTTGGAGATGAAGGTCTTGGAGCCGTTGAGGACCCAGTGGTCGCCCGCGTCCTCGGCGTGGGTGCGGATGCCCTGCAGGTCGGAGCCCGCGCCGGGCTCGGTCATCGCGATGGCGGTGATGATCTCGCCGCTGCAGAAACCGGGCAGCCAGCGGCGCTTCTGCTCATCGGTGCCCAGCGTCGTCAGATAGGGGCCGATGATGTCGTTGTGCAGGCCCACGGCCAGCCCGGCCGCGCCCGCCCGGGTGAATTCCTCGGCCAGCACCGCGCTGTAGCGGAAGTCGTGCTGGCCGCCCCCGCCGTACTCCTCGGGAACCGCCAACCCCAGCAGTCCCTGTTTGCCGGCCGCCCGCCACGCCTCCCGGCTGACGACGCCGTCCTTCTCCCACTGCTCGTAATGCGGCGTCACCTCCCTGGCGAGGAAGGTCCGTACGACCTTGCGGAAGGCCTCGTGGTCCTCGGTGAAGATCTGGCGCTTCATCTGCGCGGTCATCTCTGCGGGCCCTCCTCAGAGCCGGTTCTTGACGGTCTCGGTCGGCTTGGCGGGCTGCGGCCCCACGGGGCCGCGCCGGACGGCGCCCCCGGCGAACGGGGCGCCGCACCCGTCCCCGGTTCCCTCCCGGCGGACGACAGCTGCCTCTTCGGCGGCCTGCCGCGGGGCGGCGGCGTACGGGAGCGGCGTGGCGGTTCCCCTCACCCGGCCGTGTCCTTCTGCTCGGTGCGGTCCGGAGCGGCCGTCGGGGCGTCGGCGGGGAGCGGGGCGAGGAGGCCGGGGACCTGCCAGTCACGGGCGATCTCCGCGGCGTCCGCGCCGGGCTGTGCCGGAGGTCTGCGTACCGCGCCCGGAGTGCGGGAGAAGCGCGGCGCGGGCGCGGGCTGGGTCAGTCCGCTGTGCTCGACGAAGGTGCCGCGGGCGGCGAGATGCGGGTGCCGCGGTGCCTCGCGCAGGGAGAGCACCGGCGCCACACAGGCGTCGGAGTCCGCGAAGACCGCCGTCCACTCCTCGCGGCTCCGGGTCATGAAGCGGGCGGCGATGGTGGTGCGCAGCTCGCCCCAGGCGGCGAGGTCGTCGCGGCTGGGTGCCTCCTGCGCGATGCCCAGCAACCGGATGAATTCGCCGTAGAACCGCTGCTCCAGCGCACCGACCGCCATATAGCCGCCGTCTGCGGTCTCGTAGGTGCCGTAGAAGGGTGCTCCGCCGTCGAGGAGGTTCGCACCGCGCCGGTCCTGCCAGCCGCCGGCCGCCAGCATGCCGTGGATCATCGCCGTCAGATGAGCCGTGCCGTCGACGATGGCGGCGTCGACGACCTGGCCCGTTCCGCCGTCGGTGCGGGCGTGCTGGAGGGCGGCGAGGACGCCGATGACCAGGTAGAGGGAGCCGCCCGCGTAGTCCCCGAGGAGGTTGGCGGGGATGGCGGGCGGGCCGTCGGACGGGCCGATCATGCTCAGGGCGCCCGTGAGGGCGATGTAGCCGATGTCGTGTCCGGCGGTGTCGGCGAGCGGGCCCTGCTGCCCCCAGCCCGTCATCCGGCCGTAGACCAGCCGGGGGTTGCGCGCCAGGCACTCCTCGGGCCCCACGCCCAGCCGCTCGGCCACACCGGGGCGGTACCCCTCGATCAGCACATCGGCGCGCCCGGCCAGTTCGAGGACCTGCGCCACCCCGTCGGGGCTCTTGAGGTCCACCAGCACGGACCGTTTGTTGCGGTTGGTGATGTCCCGGGCCGGGTCGATGCCCAGCCCCGGGCCTCCGGGCCGGTCGACGCGGACGACGTCGGCGCCGAGGTCGGCCAGGAGCATGGCGGCGAACGGGCCGGGGCCGATGCCCGCGAGTTCGACCACCCGGACCCCGCTCAGCGGGCCGTTCCCTGACTCCGTCATCGCGCCCCATGCCTTTCCGCACTGTGACACTTCTGATGTAACACTCGTGATGTTAAGAACGTGTTCCACTTTCCACAAGCCCCCCTTGCCAAGTGGCAGCAGCGGAAAAGGCCCGCGTCGGCGATGCTCAACTGCCATCGCCGTCACGGGCCTCTGCGCGCCTGCTGCCGCTGCGCCGCTATCCCCCGTCGAGCTCGGCGATGAGCTTCTTGGGGGCTATGACGCGATAGGACTCCTCCGCCCAGTCGCAGAGCAGTTCGGCCGGCGGAGCGCCCGGCTCCGCCAGGGGGAGTCGCACCCATCCGGACCTGCCCAGGCCGTAGCCCGCGGGCTCGGCGCCGGGCGAGGTCAGCGCGTGGGCGTGGGCCTCGGGATCCTTCAGCTTCAGCGTGACCCCGAACGGATGGCTGCCGTCGTCGACGCCGAGGAAGACGAAGACCTTCTTGTTGACCTTGATGACGCTCTCCCCCCAGGGGAACTCCTCCGCGGTCCCGGGAAGCCCGAGCGCGAACGCGCGCACCCGCTCCCGCACCGCCGCCGGACCCGCCGCCTTCGCCATGCGCTCCTCCACATCCGTCCCCCGTACGGCACCGCCCGCGATACCGCCCGGCGCCACGCTCCGTCACGCGCGGGCCGCCCAACGCATTCCACGCTAACGGCGACCACTGACAACGGCCCGCGGAGCGCCGGGCGCCGGGCCGACCGAGGGACCCGGGCACCGCTACGCCGCGTCCGGCGAAGCCCCTCCGGCGCCGGAAGCGGGCGACTCCCCCGCGGGCGGCGCGCCCGCGCCCTCGGCCCCCGGCACCAGATGGTCGCCGGGCGCCTGACGACCCACCAGCCGGCCCAGCCGCCGGGGGACATCGCCGCCCACCAGGATGATGACCACGAGCGTCAGTCCGAAGGTGAGCACGGCCAGCGCCTGCCCCAGGGACATGCCTTCGGCCAGATGGGCGCCGAGGACGGGCGCCACCGCCCCGCCCAGGGCCCCGACGTTGTAGACGAAGCCCAGAGAAGCGGCCCGGGTGGCGGTCGGGAAGTGGCCGGCGAGGTACTTCGGCAGGATGCCGGAGATGCCCTGGCTGAGCGCGAGCAGCCCGAAGACCAGCACGCCGAGCACCGGCAGGCTGTCCTGTACCGCGAAGACCGGGAAGACGAAGGCGAGGGAGGCCAGCAGCGTGCAGGCATAGGCCCGGCGGGTACCGATCCGGTCGCCGACGAAGCCCGCCAGCCAGCAGCCCGCCATGGTGCCGAAGCCCGCGTAGAACATCACGTCGGCGACCTGGGCCGGGGCGTACCCGAGGTCGGTCTTGAGGTAGGTGGGCAGCAGGGCCTGGATCGGCCAGCTGTAGAGGAAGGCGCAGAACACCGTCGCCGTCAGGGCCACGTACAGCAGCCATCCGCGACGGCCGCCGAGCTGCACGGCGAACGCCACCAGGCACCCCGCCGCGACGACGGACAGCCCCGGCACGAAGCCCGCCCCGACGGGCGTGAAGACGCAGAACAGCGCGACCGAGGCCGTCACCGTCAGCGCCGCGTTGGCCCAGGGCCGGATCCGGCCGGTGAACAACGGCCGGAACGGATTGGGGCGTTCCGCTTCCGTGCCGGCGGCCCCGATCTGCTGCTGCCAGTCACCGGCTTCCGGCAGCGATCTGCGCATCCAGAGGGCGACCAGGACGGGCAGGACGTCGATCCAGAACATCCAGCGCCAGCCCCCGCGCGGGACCACCCAGGTGTAGAGCTCGGCGGCGAGGACGGTGCCGCCCGCGTAGCCGGAGATGATGAATCCGGAGGCCCTGTTGCGCCATCGGACGGGCCAGCTCTCCAGCACATACGTCACGCCGGCGCTGTACTCCCCCGCCATGCCCAGACCGATCACCAGCCGGGCGAGGAACAGGCTGGTGTAGTTCTAGGCGAAACCGCAGGCGAAGGTGCCGAGCGAGTAGAGCAGGATGCTGGTGATCATGGCGGCCTTGCGGCCGTAACGGTCGCCCATCGCACCCAGGACGGCGCCGCCCAGCCACCGGGTGACGAAGGCGCCGGAGATCAGCGAGGCGGCGGTGGCGGTGCTCAGATGGAAGTCGGCGGCGATCTCGGTCAGCACGAGCGTGATCAGGACGAAGTCGAAGCCGTCGAGGAGATAGCCGATCCAGGCGGCGGACATCGCCTTCCACTGGCCCGGGGTGACCTCCCGCCACCGGTTCCGTTGTCGTTCAGGGGTCTCCGCGGGACGCGTCGTCACGGCTACCCGGCCTCCTCCAGCCGTCGGCGGACGGTTCGGTGCGCGGCGTCGTCGAGAGGCAGCCGCTGGGTTGCGGTCGGTCGGGGAAGTCCAGACATGGGACGTCCTACATCATCGGTGCCATGGGTGAATCTGGACCGGTCACCACGCCCTGTCAAGACTGCCCGCCCCGCTCCCTGCCGCCCGAGGGACCGCCGGGAGGCAGCCAAGGGGGCGGCGGCAAAGGGACGTTGACGGAGGTGACGGCACCTGCCTAAGGTCCGTTCTCCATGCCCGACAGCCGGTCGAGAGGACGCGGGATGCCACGGCAGGACACCTCAGGACGGGCTCATGACCTCGTCCTCTACGGCGCGACGGGTTTCGCGGGCGCCCTCACCGCCGCCTACCTGGCCGAACATGCGCCCAAAGACTGCCGCTGGGCACTGGCCGGGCGCAACACCGCCAAACTGGAGCGGCTGCGCGACCGGCTGGCGAAAATCGACCCGGCCTGTGCCGACCTGCCGCTGCTGCGGGCCGACAGCGGCGATCCGGACTCGCTGCGCGCCCTCGCCGCCGGCACCCGGGTGCTGGCGACGACCGTCGGCCCGTATGTGATCCATGGTGAGCCGCTGGTCGCCGCCTGCGCCGCGGCCGGCACCGACTATCTCGACCTGACCGGTGAGCCGGAGTTCATCGACCGGATGTACCTGCGTCACGACGCGACGGCCCGCGCCTCCGGTGCCCGCCTCGTGCACGCCGCCGGATTCGACTCCGTCCCGCACGACCTGGGGGTCCTCTTCACGGTGGGGCTCCTGCCCGAGGGCGTCCCCGTCCGCATCGACGGCTTCGTGCGGACCAACGCGACGTTCTCCGGGGGCACTCTGGCCTCCGCGCTGACCGTCGCCTCGCGCCCGTTGGCCATGGTGCGGGCCGCCCGCGAACGGCAGCGGACCGAACCGCGACCGGTCGGCCGTACGGTACGGGCGCCGTTCGGACCGCCCCTCAAGAGCGCGGAAACGCACACCTGGGGTGTGCCGTTGCCGACCCTCGACCCGCAGATCATCGCCCGCTCGGCCGCCGCTCTCGACCGTTACGGGCCCGACTTCCGCTATCGCCACTACGCGGGCGTACAGCGGCTGCCGATCGCCCTCGGCGGGGCGCTGGGGGCGGGGGCCCTGTGCGCCCTCGCCCAGGTGCCGCCCGCGCGGCGCTGGTTGTCGCGACGCCTGGAGCCGGGCGACGGGCCCGGCCCCGAGCGGCGCGCGCGCAGCTGGTTCAAGGTGCGTTTCATCGCCTCCGGCGGCGGCAAGCGCGTGATCACCGAGGTGTCGGGCGGCGACCCCGGCTACGACGAGACGGCGAAGATGCTCGCCGAGTCGGCGCTCAGCCTGGCCTTCGACGACCTGCCGGAGACCGCCGGGCAGGTGACGACCGCGGTCGCCATGGGGGAAGCGCTGACAGCCCGCCTGCAGGAAGCGGGCATCACGTTCCGCGTCGTCCAGGACGTCCAGGAGTAGCCGCGGCCGTTCACTGCGGTCCCGTGGGTCCTCTCCCCGGGACCGCGGGCGCTCGCCGACGCCCGCCGTCAGGCGTCGGCGAGCGCCCGCCGGCACAGCGCGTCCGCGGCCCGGGTCGTCTCGGGGAGCCGGTAACGCGCCGCCAGGTGGAGCGTGTGCGCACAGGCGCGGTCGAGGTCGATGCGGTGTCCCACGGAGACGAAGACCGGCTTGACGCCCTGTTGGGTACGCAGCGCACGTCCCACCTCCTCGTCCCCATCCAGCAGAGGAGAGGTCGCGCCCCGGTCCGGCCCAGGGGGCTCGTACCGGAAAGTGAAGGGGTTCTTGGCGACACCGATGGTGGGCAGCCCGGTCAGCACCCCCAGATGGCTGGCGAGCCCGAAGCGGCGCGGGTGCGCCAGCCCGTAACCGTCGCAGACCACGAGGCCAGGGGTGCGGGCGAGGCGCCCGAGCGCATCGAGCACGGTGGGGATCTCGCGGAAGGCGAGCAGCCCGGGGACGTAGGGGAAGGAGATCTGCCCGACCGCGGTGGCCTCGTCGACGACGGCGCGCGTACGGGCGTCCAGCGCGACGGCGGCAGCGGCGACGACATCACGTGCATCGTCGTAGGCCACATCCACCCCGACGACAGTGCCCTCGAACCCGGGTTCCGGACCGGGTTCGTCAAGCCGCACAGAGGACCGCAACCGGTCCTGGACCGCACGCGCCTGGTCCTCGTCGGTCGGCCAGTGCCGCAGTTCGTCGTCGCAGGAGAGCGCTCCGGAAGTGTCCATGGTGGCGACCACGCTACCGAACCCGTGAGCGAGCCCCCGGCCGGGCAAGGGCACCGGCTCACGCCGCGTTGTCAGTGGCGCCGGATATCTTGATGAGCGTGAACTTCCGGACCCCGCCGCCCCCTCAGGCGGTGCCGCCCGAGCGGATGGGGCAGCCCCTCAGCGGCCCCCTCGTCCCCCGGCCCCGGTACTCGCCGCTCTGAAACCTCCCGAGGTCTTCATGCCCGACGCGCTCCATCAGCTCGACGCCCTCGACCTCGCCGCCCGGCTGCGCCGCCGCGACATCTCCGCCCGGGAGGTCGTCGAGTCTCATCTGGACCGCATCGAGCAGGTCAATCCTGTCGTCAACGCCCTTGTCACCCTCGACCCCGAGGGCGCACTCGCCGCAGCCGCGCGCGCCGACGAACGCCTCGTCCGGGGCGCCGTCGTCCCGCCCCTGCACGGACTCCCGATCGCGTTCAAGGACACCCACCTCACCCGCGGGATGCGCACCACGCACGGTTCACCGCTCTTCGCCGACCACGTCCCCGACGAGGACGACCTGCTGGTCGAGAGGCTGCAGCGGGCCGGTGCCATCCGCCTCGGCAAGACCAACGTCCCCGAATTCGCCGCCGGTTCGCACACCTTCAACCCTCTCTTCGGCACCACCCGCAACCCCTACGACACCACCCGTTCGGCGGGCGGCAGCAGTGGCGGCGCCGCCGCGGCACTCGCGGCCGGGCTGCAACCCCTCGCCGACGGCAGTGACATGGGCGGCTCGCTGCGCAACCCCGCGTCCTTCTGCAATGTCGTCGGGCTGCGGCCGACGCCGGGACGCGTCCCCCGGCACCCCGGCCGCGACCTCTGGGACACCCTGTCGGTCCCCGGCCCGATGGGACGGACCGTTGCCGATACCGCGCTGTTGCTGTCGGCGATGGCCGGTCCGGATCCACGCAGCCCCGTCAGCCTGGAGACCCCCGGTGGGACGTTCCGCGTGCCTCTCGACGGCGACTTGCGCGGCCTGCGCATCGCCTGGACCCCCGACCTCGCGGGCCACGCTCCGGCCGAGGCGGATGTACTCGCCGTCCTGGAGCCCCAGTTGAGGATCCTGGAGGAGCTCGGCTGCCGCGTCGACACCGCCTGCCCGGACCTCACCGGGGCCGACGCGACCTTCCGCACGCTGCGGGCACACAGCTTCGACCTGGCGCTCGGCGACCTGCTGGACTCCGACCGGCAGGCCCTCAAACCCAGCATCGTCGAGAACATCGAGCAGGGCCGCCGGCTGACCGTGGCCGACCTCAACACCGCCACCGCGACCCGCAGCCGACTGCACCTCGGGACGCTGGACTTCTTCTCCCGGTACGACCTGCTCCTCGCCCCGGTCAGCCAGGTCACGCCGTTCGACGCGGAGCTGGAGTATCCGCGGGAGGTCGCGGGCCGGCCCACCCGCTCGTATCTGGACTGGATGCGGTCCGCCTACCTCATCTCCGTGCTCGGCGTGCCCGCCCTGTCGGTTCCCGCCGGATTCACCCCGGGCGGTCTGCCCGTGGGGCTGCAGTTCATCGGTCCGCCGCGCGCGGACCTCGCCGTCCTCCGTGCCGGTCATGCCTATGAGAGCGCGACGCGGCACGGTCGGCGCCGCCCGGACCTGCCGGCGGGCTGATTCCGCGAGGCCGCCCCCTTTGGGCCCGCGGCACTTCCAGGACCTGTATTGCTCCGCAGCAGACGGCGGCACATCAACCGGAGCGGCATCTCTCGCATCCGTCCTGGCCTGCGCGTTCCCTTCCGTGAGGAGGCCCCGATTCCTCCTGATTCCTCGTCTATATTTGCAGCTATGTTCGTATTGGAACTGACCTACACGGCGCCCATCGAGCGCGTCGACGCCGTCCTTCAGGAGCACGTCGAGTGGCTGCAGAAGGAGTACGCCGCCGGGCATTTCATCGCCGCCGGCCGCAAGGTCCCACGGGACGGAGGCGTGATCCTCGCCGCCGGGACGGACCGTGCGACCGTCGAGCGGATCGTGGCCGAGGACCCGTTTTCCGTCGCCGGCGTGTGTGAGTACCGGATCACCGAGTTCGTGGCGACGACGACCGCTCCGGCCCTGGAGCAGTACCGGGAGCGGCTGCCGTCCTGAGGAACCGTCCTCTCCGGCCCGGTCCGGACCGCCGACGGCCCGGACCGCGGCGATCCGGCAGCCCGGGCACCACCTTCAGCGGCGCCTCGCCATGCCCCCGCCTCCGCCCTGGACGGCCGGCGGGGCGAGCACGGGACCCCGTCCGTCACTGGGCACGTCCCTGCCCGGACTACGAAGTCGTCGTCGGCGGCACCGCTGAACCGCTGAGCGGGCCGGAGCTTACGGGAGCGGGCGACGCGGGCCAGCGGCCCCCGTTGCGCCAGTAATCCTGGATCTCCTCCAACTGACGCCCCTTGGTCTCGGGCGCGGTGGCGGCGGCGAAAACCAGCGCGGCGAGCGCGAGGAAGCCGAGGCCCGCGAATGTCCGGGCCGCACCTGCCCAGGCCATCAGGGAGGGGAAGAACTGGGCGATCAGGAGGTTGGCGACCAGGTCGGCGGTGAGCATCACCGAGGCCCCGGTCGAGCGCAGTTGGGCGGGGAAGGCCTCGCTCGCATAGACCCAGATCAGCGATCCGAAGCCGAAGTTGAAGGCCGCGGTGAACAACAGGATGGCGGCGAAGCCCACCCAGGTCGTGGCGCCATGCAGATCGCCCCTGGCGAAGACCACGGTCAGGACGGCGAGCATCACGGCCATCGTGCCGATTCCCCAGAGCAGCACCACCCGCCGGCCGAGCCGGTCGATGATGAGGATGGCGAGCACGGTCGCGGCCAGTGAGGCGAGCTGGACGAAGGACGGCAGCAGGAAGTTCTGGCCGCTGCCGGTGAAGCCCATCTCCTCGAAGATCTGCGGGCTGTAGTACGTCACGGCGTTGATGCCGGTGATCTGGCAGAAGAAGCCGAGGCCGACGACGAAGAGCGCGGCGCGGGCGTACGGCTTGCGCAGCAGGGAACGCGCCGATCCACCGCTCTCCTGGGCGAGCGCGGACGCCACGGCAGCGACCTCCCTGCGCGGATCGACGTCCGGGTCGGTCGTCGCCATGACCTCGACGGCTCGTTCCGTCTGTCCCTTGAGGACGTACCAGCGCGGGGTGTCCGGCAGCCTGAGCAGCGGAATCAGCACGAGTGCGGCGGGGATCGCGGAGAGTCCGAGCATCCAGCGCCAGTGGCCGCCGCCGGACAGGCCCCAGTTGACGAAGTATGTGATGACGATGCCCGCGACCGTGGCCACCTGGTAGGCGGCAACGGAGGCCCCGCGGATACGTGCCGGGGTCGATTCAGCGACATAGAGCGGCGCGGCGACGATCGAGATGCCGATGGCGATGCCGAGCAGGAAGCGGACGATGTCCAGCACGACGACGTTGGGCGCAATGGCGGAGAGTGCGACGAACACGGCATACGAGCCGGCGACGATCAGCATCGCCGCCTTGCGGCCCAGGGCGTCGGCGAGCTTGCCGCCGATCAGCGCGCCCACGATGGAGCCGAACACAAGGATGCTGTTGACCAGGCCTTTTTCGGCCTCGGTGAGATGAAAGTCCTTGCTCAGGAACACCAGAGCACCGGAGATGCTGCCGGTGTCGTAGCCGTAGATGACGCCGACGACGGCGCCGGTGAGCGCGAGCAGCCTGCCGGTACGGCGTGCGGTGCCGGATGACGGTGGCGGGGGCGTCGCGGAGAGCGTGGCAATGGACATCGGAAGTCCTCTGTGCGGCGGAGCGGGCCTTGCTGCATGACGGACATTGCGTGACGGGAATCTGCGTGACTGCCTGAGTGCGTCACTGCGTCAGCGTGACTGATCTTGCAAGTATTCGGCGAGTTTCACGCACCTGTCAACACCTTCTCGCAGCACTCCGCATCCCCCACGGCCACCCCGCCTTCACCGCAGCACCGTCCACAGACGCCTTCTGCACGACCAATGCCGCACCGCTCCCCTCTGGCGCCTCCACTCGTACGAGGGATGGAACCCTGCGACAATTCTGCGTACAGTCGATTGCAACGAACACGAATATTGCACTTTCACGCAGACTCATGAACGCATGCACATCACGGGAGGGTGGGCCATGAGCGAGATCTCGTACATGGAGCAGGAGCTGCACAGCCAGCCGGAGACCTGGCGCAAGGCCGCGCGGATCGGGGCGGCCGCGGGACCGCTGCCCAAGGCCGGCCAGCGGGTGGCCGTCGTCGGCTGCGGCACCTCATGGTTCATGGCGCAGTCGTATGCGGCACTGCGCGAGGCGGCCGGACAGGGCGTGACGGACCCCTTCGCCGCCTCCGAGGCGTTCCTCGGCAGCGACCGCGGCTACGACGCGGTGGTCGCGATCACCCGGTCCGGCACCACGACGGAGGTGTTGCGCGTACTCGATGCCGTCAAGGGGCGCATCCCGACGGTGACGATCATCGGTGACCCCGAGACGCCGGCGGTGGCGGTCTCCGACGAGACGGTCGCGCTTCCTTTCGCCGACGAGAAGTCAGTGGTGCAGACCCGATTCGCGACGACGGCGCTGACGCTGCTGCGTGCGCACTTGGGCCAGGACGTCTCCCGGGCGGTGACCGACGCGGAGGAGGCGCTGGCCGCGCCCGTCGAGAAGGAGTGGGTGGACGCCGAGCAGTTCGCCTTCCTCGGGACGGGCTGGACATTCGGCCTGGCCAATGAGGCGGCACTCAAGATGCGGGAGGCGTCGCAGAGTTGGACCGAGTCCTACCCCGCGATGGAGTACCGCCACGGTCCCATCGCGATAGCCGCACCCGGCCGGGTGACCTGGCTGTTCGGTCCGGCACCGGAAGGACTGGAGGCCGATGTTGTGCGGACCGGAGCGCGCTTCGTGTGCCATGCGCGCGATCCGCTGGCCGATCTGGTGCTGGTCCAGCGGGTGGCACTGGAGCGCGCCCGCGCCCGCGGTCTCGACCCGGACAACCCCCGCAGCCTGACCCGCTCGGTGATGCTCGAAACGCCGGCCGCCTCGTAGGCATCCGTTCTCGCCGCCCCGCCTCCCGCACGTCAATCAGTCCCGTCCGCAAGGGAGTCAGCCTCCGATGCCCCTCGTTCCGACCTCATCGATCGTCGACGCCGCGCGTGAGGCGCGGGTCGGTGCCGCCGCGTTCAACGTCATCCATCTGGAGACGGCCGAGGCGCTCGTCACCGCCGCCGAACGCACCGGCATCCCGTTGATCCTGCAGATCAGCGAGAACTGCATCCGCTACCACGGCAGTCTGCTGCCCCTCACCCGCGCCACCCTCGCCCTCGCCGAGGGCTCCGCGGCTCCGATCGCGGTGCACCTCGACCACATCACCGACGCCGAGTTGGTCCACCAGGGCGTCGACGCCGGGGTGGGCTCCGTCATGGTGGATGCCTCCGCCCTTCCGTACGAAGAGAACGTGGCCACCACTGCCGAACTCACCTCCTGGTGCCATGACCGTGGCGTCTATGTCGAGGCGGAACTCGGGGAGGTGGGCGGCAAGGACGGGGTCCATGCGCCAGGGGTGCGCACGGACCCGGACGAGGCCCTGACCTTCGTCCGTGCGACAGGGGTGGATGCGCTCGCCGTGGCCGTCGGCTCCTCACATGCGATGCATGAGCGCACGGCCGTACTGGACAAGGAACTGATCGCGGCGCTGCACACCGCGCTGCCGGTGCCGCTGGTACTGCACGGTTCGTCCGGAGTGCCCGACGACGAGCTGCGGCGGGCCATCGCCGCCGGAATGACGAAGATCAATATCTCCACTCATCTGGTCTCCGTCTTCACCAGTTCGATACGGCACACACTGGGCGCCGACCCGTCGCTCGTCGACTCCCGGAAGTACCTCAAGCCCGCTCGGGCGGCGGTGGCCGAGGAAGCGGCGAGGCTGCTGGGCGTGCTGGGCACTCCGGCAACGGTTCCGGGCCAGTACGCAGCCCAGGCACCGGCCCGGGGGTGAGACGGCGGCGGGCGATCACCGACCCGGCGGCACTTCGTCATAGCGGACGGGAGCGTCTCCCCCGGTGCGGGGCAGGGGCTCCTACGGCGCGTCGCCGTGGCCGGCCGAGACGAATTAGGCTCGCGCCATGAAGCGCCATGAACGGATGAACGCACTGCTCGAGCTGCTCGGCGACCGAGGCCGGATGGACGTCGAGGAGGCGGCGACCGAGCTGGAGGTCTCGGCCGCCACGATGCGGCGCGACATGGACGCCCTGGCCGAGCAGCAGTTGCTGACCCGCACCCGGGGCGGAGCGGTGCTCAGTTCGGTGGCGTACGACCTGCCCATCCGCTACAAGCACGCTCACCGGTCGGAAGAGAAGGAGGCGGTGGCGCAGGCCGCGGCGAAGCTGGTCGAGCGGGGGGACGTGGTCGGGCTGAGCGGCGGCACGACGACCACGGCGATCGCCCGGGTACTCGCCACCCGTCCGGACTTCGCCGAGGCCGGCCCGCAACCGCATCTGACCATTGTCACCAACTCCCTCAACATCGCCAATGAGCTGGCCGTACGGCCACAGATCAAGATCGTGCTCACCGGCGGGGTGGCGCACTCGCGATCGTTTGAACTGGTCGGCCCGTTCAGCGAGTTGGTACTGCAGCAGATCTCCATCGATATCGCGTTCATCGGCGCCAACGGCATGGACCCGATGATGGGAGCCACGGTGCACGACGAGGCCGAGGCCCGGGTCAACCGCCTCATGGCCGAGCGGGCCCGGCGCGCCGTGGTCGTCGCGGACTCGTCGAAGATCGGCGGGCGCTGCTTCGCCCGGGTCGGCGACGCGGATGTCTTTGACACGTTCATCACGGACAACGGAGCGAAGGAGGCAACCCGCCGGGAATTCGCGGACCGGGGGCTGAAGGTGGTGGCCGCACGCCCGTCCACCGGCGAGTAGGCCGCGGCCACCGACCGGAACCGACCGCCGGCCATCGACACCAACGCCCAACCACCACCGGCAGGCGGCAACGGGAGTGGCTGATGCGGGTAACCGTTGACGGATGGTGAGGCGTGTAGCTCTTCGGGCTGAGCCGGTCCGGCTTGCTCGGTCTCACTCGACCCATCCGGTCCGGCTTGCTCGATCCCGCTCGACCGATCCGACCCGTGCCCGCCCCAGGCGGGCCGCCCCTATCGCTCCACCCTCCTGCCCCTGCCTGCTCCGACCCGAGCCGCTCGTTCCGGTTCGCCTCTCGCCGGCCGACCAGACCTGCTCGCCCCCGACCGGGCGGCTCGGCCCTCTTGGCCAGCATGGCTCGCTCGGTCGGCTCGGCCCCGTGGCTGGGCACGGCTCGCTCGGCCCCGTCAGTCGGCCCGGCTCCGTCGGCCGGTCCGACACCTCCCGTCCGCCCGACTCCCTCAGCCGGTCCACCCCCTTCAGGCGGCGCCCGCCCTCTCGGTGGGCCCGGCCCCCCGGTGGGTGCGGCCCCCTCGATTGGCCCGGCCGGCTCCATGTCGCCCGGTCTCGGAAGGGCTGCTCTCATGTCGCGCTTGTGTCCCTGTGTGACCCCCGGGGCTGATTTCCCTTGGGCGCGCATGGACAATGGGGAATGAACGTGCGAACCCGGTGTGGGCTTCGCGGGGGAATCTCAAGTTTTCCAGCGGGGGAGGCTACGTGCGGAAGATCATGGCGATAGCACTGGCAGCGGTGGCGTGCAGCGCCACTTTGACGATGACCAGCGCCTCGACCGCGGCAGCGGCGGAGCGGTCGCCGCACTGCGTGGTGGTGCGGAAGTACTTCAACAAGGGCCACCAGCGTTACGTGCGCCTGACGAACCTGTGCAGCCGGCGGACCGCGTGCTTCACCATCGTCGTCCCGCATCAGCGCGACCCGCGCGGCAGCCTCGCGAAGGGCGCGACGAAGGATGTCCACTACGGCACGACCTGGGGGTCGCGGGCCCTGTTCGTGAAGAACAGTTCCTGCTGACCGACCGACGGTAGGACGCTGGAGCTCGCCGGTTACGCAAGGCCGCCGCCCTGCCCGGGCGGGTCAGGCGCGTACGGCGATACCGTCCAGCACCATGGAGAGGTACTGGCGGGCGATCTCCTCGGGGCTGTGCTGTCCACCGGGCCGGTACCAGCTCGCCGCCACCCAGACGGTGTCGCGGACGAAGCGGTAGGTGAGCCGGATGTCGAGGTCGGCCCGGAAGATTCCGTCGGCGACGCCTCGTTCCAGCGTGCCCAGCCAGGCCTTTTCGAACTTCTCTTGGGAGTCGGCGAGATAGCCGAAGCGGGGCTGGGCGGCGAGGTGCTTTGCCTCCTTCTGGTAGATGGCGACGGCCGCGCGGTGCCGGTCGATCTCCCGGAAGGACTCGGTGACCAGGGCTTCGATGGTCTGCCTGGGGCCGAGGCCGGCGGCGAGTACGGCGTCATAGCCGTCCCACAGCTCGGTCAGGAAGCTGGAGAGGATCTCGTCCAGCATCGATTCCTTGGAATCGAAGTGGTAGTAGAGGCTGCCCGCGAGCATCCCGGCCTCGTCCGCGATGCGGCGGACCGTGGTGGCGTTATAGCCGTGCGCGGCGAATACCTCCGCCGCGATGTTGAGCAGTTCGCGGCGGCGCTCCGGTGACGCATTGGCGGTCGTCGTCTTCTTCTTGGCGGCTGGCACCTGGCTATTGTCGCTCGCCCTGCCACCCCGTCCCTCCCGCGCTTCCGCCCCCGTCTTCGCCACTTTGCCACCCGAGCCGGGCCCCTGCTGCCGACTCCCCTCATCTACGCCCCTCTCTCCACCGCCCCCCACTTCGTCCTCCTTCCCTCCCCTTCCCTCCTAGCGCCCCCCTCTGACCGATACCGCTCCGCCGCTTTCCTCGTTGCCCCTCTCCTCCGGGCTGCCTCCGCGCCGCTTCCGCTCGGTCGTTTCGCTTGCGCTTCTCGCTTGCACCGCGCACCTCTTCCGCGTCTTTCTTGCGCTCTGTGGGGGCTCCGTCTGCCGTCTCACCCGGATCACCCGGTTCCGGTCACCCTGCCGGCAATTATTTCACTAGTAAAACACCTGCTAACCTTCTTGCCATGGGGAAGCATGCCAAGCCGTCCGGAAAGAGCGCACCTCCCGTGCCGGGAAGCGGGGTACGCGTCAGACCGTTGCCCATCAGGAGCAGCGTCCGGCTGCGCAGGCCCGTCGATATCTGGCATAAACCGGCACTCAGCGCGGTGGCGGCGCTGGCGATCCCCGATCTCGCGTTGTTCGGCATGGGACGGCTGGATCTGGTCCTGTACACCTCGGCCGGGGCGATGTGTGCCCTGTACGCGCACGGTCTGCCGTACGCGGCCCGCGCCCGCACTCTGTTGTGGGTGGTGTTCGGAATGGTCGCGAGCCTCGGCATCGCGCTGACCGCCGCCTCGCTGACCACCTCGACCGCGCTGCTCGTCGTGTTGGCCTCGCTGATGGCCGCCGTCCACAAGATGGTCTGCGATGCCACGCGTATCGGCCCGCCGGGGAACATCATCCTGACGTTCATCACGGCCTCGGCCTTCTTCGTGCCGCAGCACCTCGGCGAGGTCCCGCTGCATCTGGCGCTGGCGCTCGGCGCCGGCGGGCTCGCCTGGCTGGTCTGCATGGCGCCGACGCTGATACGGCCGCACGGGCCGGAGCGGATCGCCGCCGCCCGCGCGCTGGAGGCCGCGGCCGGGCTGCTGCGCACCGAAGCGGGCTCCAGAGGAGCGGAAGCGGCCGGGGTTGAAGCGGCCAGGGTTGAATTGGCTGGGGCGGCACCGGTCGCGGTGCAACCCGCCGGTGTGGAACCGGCCAGGGTTGAATCGGTTGGTGTGGCGCAGGCGCGGCATGCCACTGCGGCCGCGGTGAACGCCGCCTGGCACACACTGTTCCTGGTCCCGGCGCGCACTCCGGCGAGGGCCGCCGCACGAGCCGGACTCGAACGACTGCTGGTGCGGGCCGAGTCGGCGCTCGGGCACGACGGCCGGACCGCGGCAGGCGAGGCCGAGCGGCTCGGCACCTGGGCACGTGAGCTGCGGAGCGGGCGGCCGTTGCCTCAGGTGGTGCTCTCGGCCGAGCAGGCAGAGGAATTGATGGGCGTCGCCGAAGAGGCGCGGGGGCCGCGGCGGCCCGCGCCCGGTCGTCCGCACGGGGTGCGGGCGGTGCTCGCCCGGCTGGCGCCAGGGTCACCGCTGTTGCCCATCGGGGCGCGGGTCGCCGCCGGATGTGTGCTGGCGGGCTGGGTGTCGATGGCCGTCGGCGTCGGGCACCCGTATTGGGCCGTGGTCACCGCGGCCTCGATCTTTCAGGCCAACACCACGCTCTCCTGGCAGCGGGCGCTGCAACGAACCCTCGGCAATCTGCTCGGCCTGCTGCTCTACACCGCGCTGCTGCCGCTGATGCACGTCGGGGAGCTCGCGATGATCGCGCTGGCGCTGACCTTCCAGCTCGGCGCGGAGGCGTGCATCACCCGTAATTACTGGCTCGGCTCGGTGTGTGTCACGCCGATGGCGCTGCTGCTGACCGAGTTCGGCAGGCGGGTACCGGCCGGCTCGCTGATCGCCGACCGCTGGATCGACACCGTGGTGGGCGCGGTGGTGGGGCTGGCCTGCTGCGTCCTGGTCACCAACCGGCGGGCCGCCAACCGTATCGAGGTCGCCCTGGGGCGGGTTGCGGCGGCGGAGGCCGTCGCCCTGCGGCTGCTCGCGGCGCGGAACGCACCCGGGACGGATGGCGCCCGAGAGGCCAGGTCGGCCCAGGAGACCGAATGGGCACTGGGGGCCGGGGCGACCCAGGAGTCCGAATGGGCCTTGGAGACCAGGGCGACCCAGGAGTCCGCATGGGCCTTGGAGACCAGGGCGACCCAGGAGTCCGCATGGCCCCATGTGACCGCCTGGGCCCAGGAGACCGGGTGGGCCCGGGGCCGGCTGGCCGGATGTCTGGTCGAGCTGCGCGAAGCCGTGGACGTGGCGGCCGGCGAGTGGTGGCAGCGCGCGCTGCCCGAGGAGCGGATCGCCCGTGCCGAGCAGCAGGGTCACCGGGCGCTGGCCGGGCTGGTCCGGCAGCTCCCGGCGGCGGTGCCGGCACCGGTGCCGGTCGCCTGACCCGCCTGCCCGCCCGGCGCGGCGGCCGGAACGGCGGCGGGCACAATTGGGTGCGTACGACGTGATCGAGAGGAGTGTGCGGGTGACCGAGGACATCGTCGCGGGGGTGCTGCGCCAGTGGCAGCAGGTGCACCCCGGGCTGGACACCGGCCCGATCGCGGTGATCGGACGGCTCAACCGCTGTTCCGCACTGCTGCAGCAGGCGGCCGATGCTCCACTGCGGAAGGCCGGACTCACCCGTCCCGAGTTCGACATCCTCGGCACCCTGCGCCGGATGGACCGTGAGGTGACCCCCGGGCGGGTGGCTCGCGAGACCTTTGCGTCCGGCGCCGCGGTGACCAAGCGCGTACGGCAGCTTGAGGAGCGCGGACTGATCGCGCGCCGCCCCGATGACCGGGACCGCCGCGTCGCGCATCTCTCGCTCACCGACGAGGGGCGCGAGACCATCGACCGGCTGCTGCCCGAACAGCTGCGGTACGAGGCGGCACTGCTCGATGGCATCGGCGATCAGCGGCAGGAGGAACTGTCCGCGGCGTTGGGCGAATTGCTGGTGGTGCTGGAGGGGCGGCTCGGCAGCCTGATGGAGTGAGGACGGCGGGGCGGGGAGGCGTGGAACAGCGGCGGCCCGGCGAGGGCGTAGCTCGCGTTCGCGCCGCCAGGCACACCCGCGTCGGCCCCCGCCAAGCCCACCCTCGAACCCACCGCCGGGCCAACCGCCGGGCCAACCGTCATAACCGTCATGGGCCCACCGTCGGGCCCGTCCTCACGCGCACCACCAGGTCCACGCTCAAGCCCCCACCGTGCATCCCCACGGTCAGGGCCACCGCTCGGCCGACTATCAAGACCGCCGTCAGGGCCCGCTCCCGACCCGACTTCAGGGTCCGCACGAACCTCACCGTCCGAGCCACCGCCAGGGCCCGCACCAACCCCTCGGTCCGAGCCACCGTCAGGGCCCACCACCAGCGCCGCCGTCAGAACCCACCGCCAAGCCCGCTCTCACGGCTCCAGGCGGGCGATCCGGCCCCGTTCGCCCGCGGCCCAGCAGCCCAGGTCGGGGGCGCAGTCGACGGTGTCGTACGAGCCGTGGTCGAAGGTGTGCCAGGTGCGGCCGCCGTCGAGTGTGAGGTCGCTGCCGGACGGGCCGACCGCCAGGGCGAGGTGCCGGGAATGCGGCAGCCAGGCGGCGCCGGAGCGGTAGGCCTTGGGGGGTGCGGTGGCCGGTGTCCAGGTGCTGCCGGCGTCGTCGCTGACCGCGGCGGCGTGCGGCGAGGGCTGGTCGGGGCGGTAATCGCCGCCCACGGCGAGGCCGTGGGTGCGGTCGCGGAAAGCGAGCGCGAAGACGCCACGGGCCGGATCGCCCGCCGGTATGGGGGTGTCGGTGACCGACCAGGTACGGCCGCGGTCGGCGGTGTGCAGGACGCGGGCGGTGGCCGCGCCACCGGTCGCGATCCAGGCGTCGCGACTGCCGGCGGAGACCAGGCACTGGCCACTGGCGGCGAACGCAGCCTCGCCCTGCTGGGCCGGCGGCATGCCCTTCGACGGCAGTACGCGCCAACTGCGGCCGCCGTCCGCGGTGGACAGGATGCGGTACGTGCCGTCGACGGGGTCGCCGAGTGCGATGCCGTGCCGGCGGTCGAAGAAGGTCAGGCAGTCGTAGAAGGCACGGGGGTCGGTGTTGCGGAAGCTCTCGGTCCAGGTGGCACCGGCATCATCCGTACGGAAGACGCGCGAGGCCTCCCCCTCGCCGATCGCGAGGACGACCGCACGGCGCGCACCGAACGCCTCGATGTCGCGGAACTCCAGCGCCCCGGCACCGGGTGGGGAGATGTCGCTCCAGTGCTTGCCGCCGTCGTGGCTGCGCAGCACGGTGCCCGCCGTACCGGCGACCCAGGCGGTCGTACGGCTGACGGCCGAGAGACCACGGAAGCGGGCGGTGCTGCCGCTGTCCTTGAGCCGCCAGCCGGCGTGCTGGGCGGTGAGCGCCGCCGCCGCTACCGGCTCGCCGGCGGAAACCGGTGCCGCCCCGGACGAACCCGCCCGGGCGGCCGCCATCGTGGCGAGCACCGCCGCGCCGGCCACCATGGCTGCCCACTGACGAGCCCTGCGGATACGCGGCGCCGGTCCCGTCTTCCGGTCCGAGTCCCCGCCCAACAGGCGTCCCGTACGCCGCATTCGCCCCACCCCGCTCTGGTTGTGGGCTGGAAGCTAGCCCAGCCCGACCACGCCGTCCAGACCGCCTCCCACCGCCACCACCGCCCCCACTGCCGCCGCCGCGCACCGCACCCGCTCTAATCCCACCGCTCACCACACCCCCTCCGACACCACCGCCAGGCCCCTGGCCACGCCAACCAGCGAGAGCCATCGCAAGCCGTCCCGCCCCGAGCGGGGCCGGTTCCGGGGGGGGGCGCCCGCACGCCTGACACCCCGTCACATCAAGCGGAAGAACGCGGTCCCGCGCCCCGCACACACAGCAAAGAGGGCATATGCGTACATTCAAAGGCCCGTGATGCAGGTCACGTAGGAATCCAATGCACCTGGCGCGATGGCCTACGCGTCCTAGTGGTCAAAGGCCCAACGACCCGTACCGAATACAAGGGAGCCGGCGATGTCCAGCGTCATCGACCAAGCCGTTCAGGCCCGTCTCATCGCGACCGCTCCCCGGTCGCAGGTGATTCCGGCGAGCCTGCGTTACGACCGCGCCGACCCGTTCGCGGTGCGTTTGGTCTTTCCGCCCGCCGCGTCGCTGGACGGGGCGGAAGTGGCGTGGACGTTCGGGCGCGATCTGCTGGAGGAAGGCCTGTCCGAGCCGGCCGGGGCGGGCGATGTGCAGATCTGGCCGTACGACTCCGATGCCCTGGTGATCGAGTTCCACGCCGTCGGGGGCATGGCGGTGGTGCAGTTCGACCCCCAGGAGCTGCGGACCTTCCTGAACAGGTCGTACCAGGTCGTCGCGAAGGGCGAGGAGGCGGGGCATCTGGACGTCGAGGCCGACCTCGTCGCCCTGTTGCGCGAGGCATAGAGCTCGCACCCCGAGAGCGGATCGTGCGGGCGCCGCCGACGAGGGACGCTCCACCACGACGGTCGCAACGAGGAATTCGCGCACGCTCCCCTCAAACCCGCTCCACGCCAGCCCACTTCCCTCAAGCCCACCCCGCAAGACCACCCCCTCAAGCCCACTCCCCTCAAGTGAGCCTCTCTCAAGCGCGCTTCCCTCAAGCCCGCTCCGCCGCCGGCGCCGGGCCGTTCCCGACCGACGCCGACGACGCCGAGCGATCCCCGACGAGCACGGACGGCACCCGTCCCGGGGACGCGGCCGCGGACGCGGACGACGCTCGCCCCACCGCATCCGCCCCCTCCATCCCCTCCACTCCGAAGAGATTCGCCAGCTGCAGATCCAGCAGCCGTAGCGCGGTCTCGGGGTCGTGCACGCCCAGCAGGACGTAGGTGGCGAGGCCGTCGGCCGTGCTGATCAGCAGCATCGCCTCGTCCTCGGTGGCGCGTTCCGGCGGGAGTTCGCCGCGGTCCGCGGCCAGCCGCAGTTGGTCGGCGAAGAAGGCACGGAGCTGGGGGATGCCGTTCTCGGCCTCGGCGCGCAGGGCCTCGTCGTGCACGGCGCGGGCGTAGTAGGCGGCGCCGACCAGCAGGCCGACGCGGCTCCGGTCGTCCAGCGGCAGCATGCCCGACAGGCAGGCGCGCAGCACCTCACGGGGCGTCGGCCCCTCGGCCAGCGCCTCGATGCGGGCGCGGATGCGGTCCGCGGCGAGCCGGTTGATGTACCGGAGGGCGAAGACGAGCATCTCGTCCTTGGTGCGGAAGTAGTGCTGCAGCCGGCCGAGCGAGATGCCGGCCTCCGCCGCGACATCGCGCAGGCTCGCACCGTCCAGCCCGCGGGTGCTCGCGATCCGCCACAGCGCCTCGGAGATCTCCTGACGCCTGGCTTCGTGGTCCACCTTCTTGGGCACGGATGTCCTCCTTCGTACCGTGCGCGACCCTTCGTGGCTCCGTCCAGGGGGCCCGGCCAGCTTTTACAAGTCGCTTGTACCGTTATAACGTATCGCCACTCAATACGCTTGACTTGGAAACGGTGACCCTGATGCCCGAGCACGCCGCCCCGCTGCTGCGCCCGCCCCGCCACCGAGTCGATCCCCGGGCCCGCCAGTGGTGGAGACTCCAGGCACTGCTGACACTCAGCGGCCCGATGCTGCTCACCGCACTCGTCATGGCCGTCCTGTCCCTCCTCTTCTTCCCGGGCGCGCTGCCGTGGCTGGGCCCGCTGCTGCTGGTGGTGCTGGTGCTCCCGGCCGTCGGCTATCTCGCCGTCATGCCGCGGTGGCGGTACGCGGTGCACGCCTGGGAGCTGGGCGGGCGTGCGGTCTATGCGGCGAACGGCTGGTTCTGGCAGAAGCGGCGGATCGCGCCGCTGACAAGGGTGCAGACGGTGGACACCGTGCGCGGGCCGCTCCAACGGCGGTACGGGCTGGCGACGGTGACGGTGACCACCGCCTCGACCGCGGGCGACATCAAGATCGCGGGGCTGTCCGACGCGGACGCCGAGGAGCTGTCCCGGCGGATCGGCGAGGCGGCGCAGGACGTGCCGGGTGATGCCGCATGAGCGCGCCACGTGAGCATCGAGCACCCGGCGTGGAGCACGGCATACCGGGCACGGCGCCCGCCGGCCCCGTGGCGACGGACGAGTGGCGGCGGCTGGATCCGCGCACCCTTCTGGTGCACTGCGGCTGGCTGGCGGCGCCGCTCGGTTCGCTGGCGCTGACGGCGCTGGCCACCGGAGGCCGGATCACCACCGGGGCCTGGATCACGCTCGCCGCGATCGCGGCCTCGTTCGCCGTCGTCACCACGCTCGGCCTGATCCGCTGGGCCCGTACGGAGTTCCGCATCACCCTCCCCCGGCGTCCGGGCGGTACGGGCGCGGGTGCGCCCGATGGCGGACACGGGCCCGCCTCCCCCACGCTCGAAGTGCGCAGCGGGCTGCTGACGCGGCGGCTGCGCAGTGTGCCGCTGCAGCGCATCCGCACCGTCGATCTGACCGCGTCACTGCCGCACCGGCTGCTGGGGGTCACCGTCCTGCGGGCCGGTACGGCGGGCTCGGGGGACGGCCGCAGCGAACTGTCGCTGGAGGCCCTCGCGGTCCCGGAGGCGGAGCGGCTGCGCGCCGAGCTGCTCGCGTACGCGGACACCGAGTCGGTCGCGAACGATCCGGTGGTGGCCCGTATCAGCCGGCGCTGGCTGCGGTACGCACCGCTGACCTTCTGGGTCGTCGGCGGGGTGTTCGTGGTGGCCGGTTCGGTCTACCGGGTCCTGGACGGCATCGGCATCGAGCCCTGGAAACTGGGCGTCGTCCAGCGGGCGTTCAGCGAATTCGGCGCGAGCGCCCTCTGGCTGACGATTCCGGCGGCACTGCTCGCCGTCCTCGCCCTCGGCTCGGTCGGCGCCGTCGCCCTGTACGTCGAGAACTGGTGGGACTACTGCCTGGAGTGGACCGACGCGCGCACGCTGCGGGTGCGCCGCGGCCTGTTCACCACCCGCTCGGTCACCATCGAACGGGCGCGGCTGCGCGGGGTGTTGCTGCGCGAGCCGCTGCTGCTGCGGGCCGGCGGCGGGGCGCTGGTGCGCGCGGTGGCGGGCGGTCTGGGCAACCGCGAGGAGAACCGCAAGCGCAGCGGGCTGCTGCCCCCGGCGCCGCGCGCGGAGGCCCTGCGGGTGGCGGGCGGCGTCCTGCGGGCGCCCTTCCCGGGAAGCGACTCTCCGGCGGCGCTGGCCACGCACCCCCGTATCGCCCTTCGCCGGCGCCGGATGCGGGGAGTGCTGTGGGCGGTGCTGCCCGGCACCGCCGTCCTGGCCGGTCTCGGCGCGGCGTTCACCCCTGTGCTGCTGCACTGCGCCTGGATCTACGCGGTGGTGGCCACGGCGCTCGTACTCTGGCTGGCCCGGGACGCGTACGGCAGTCTGGGGCACGGCATCCAGGGCCCCTATCTGGTCACCCGCTCGGGCACCTTCAGCCGCGACACCCTCGCCCTCCAGCGCGAGGCCATCGCCGCCTGGACCTTCTCCACCTCGCCGTTCACCCGCCGGGCCGGCCTGGTGGCGCTCACCGCCGCGGTCGCCGCGGGCGAGGACGGCTACCGCATCCCGGACCTCGCGGCCGCCGAGGCCCCGGCCTTCGCCGCGGCGGCGGCCCCGGGAATCCTGGAGGAGTTCCTGACGCACCCCGCCGCGCCGGGTCACCTTCCGGGCCGCCCGTCCGGCCACCTTCCGGAGCAGCGACTGCCGTAGTGGCTACGGCACTTCGCCCCGGGTGATGTCTATACGGTCTCCGCCCGCCGCGGAGACCGTAAAGGACCTCGGGGCCGCCCCCGCTCCCCCTCCCGCCGGGATCGGCAACTGCGCACCTCAGAAGGCCGGAGCGGGGCCACCGCGTCACCGCACACCCTCCACACGACGGACCGTCGGGCAAGCTCCGCGCAACATGAGAAACCTCACACCCATGTCGCGTGCACGACGAGCGTGGGCACACCGTCCTACTGGACGAGCCATTGCCCATGACCCGACAGCCGTGAGGGAGCAGCGCGATGAACACCGTCATCGACCAAGCCGTCCAGGTTCGCCTCATCGCCACCACCTTCGGCCCGCACGCGGTGCCCGCGGTGCTGCACTATCAGCCCGCGGATCCCCTGGCGGTACGGATGTTCTTCCCGCCGGAGATCTCGCTGGACGGCTCCGCCGTGGACTGGGCGTTCGCCCGGGAGCTGCTCGACGAGGGGCTTCGGAGACCGGCCGGGCGGGGCGACGTACGGGTACGGCCGTCGGGCCCGGACCGCACGGTGATGGAGTTCCACGCGGAGGAGGGCGTCGCCATGGTCCAGTTGCGGACCGCGGACGTCCGGCTGTTCCTCGCCCGCAGCTACGACGCCGTGCCCGAGGGCGGCGAGGTGGCACGTCTCGGCATGGACCACGGGCTCGCGGAGCTGTTCGGCGGCGCGGCGTAGGGCGGGCCGTGCCCGCATGAGGCCGGGGGAGGAGGCCGTCGCCCCGGGAAGCCGGGAGGCGACGGCACAACCCGGGGCCTGTCCGGCAGGTCGGTGACGGACAGGCCCCGGGTTGTCCGGCGCGACGGTCGCCGCCCGCGGCGACCGCCCGCCTCAGCGCTGGGGGAAGCCGAACCCGTAGCCCTGCTGCTGCATCCACGGCAGCAGCCGGTCCAACGCCTCGACGGTCCGGCCGCGCTCGCCGCCGGCGTCGTGGAACAGGACCGTCGGCCCGTTGGAGAGTTCACCGCGCACCGTCGCCTCGATCCCCTCTACGGTGCCGCCCTCGAAGTCCTTGCTGTCGACGTTCCAGCCCAGCGGCCGCATACCGCGGTCCGCGGCCAGCTTCCGGCTGTAGGGCGTGAAGGCGCCGCCGGGCGCGCGGTAGTACTCGACGCGTGCGCCGCCCGCGGCGTCCTCGATCATCTTCTGCGCGTCGAGTATCTGCTGCGACTGGTAGCTCTCCGGCTTGTGATTCATGCCGGTGTCGTGGCTGATGGTGTGGTCGCAGAGCCGGTGCCCGGCGGCCACCACCTGCTTGACCAGATCCGGGTGCGCCTTGGCCTGCGGACCGATCATGCAGAAGACCGCTTTGACGTTGTACTTCTTCAGCACGGCGAGCACCTTCGGGGTCCAGACCGGGCTCGGGCCGTCGTCGATGGTGATGTTGAGGCTGCGGCCGGGGCGGTCCGAGGCGTGCACGATGGAGGGATCGACCGGTGCCGGGGCGGCCCGCTTGGCCTTGGCGGAACCGATGCCCTCCGCCTCCGCCTGGGAGGTGGTGCCGAAATTGCCGAAGGCGAGCGTCCCCGCGATCCCCAGTGAAACCACCGCCGCCGCGGTCGCTCCGATGATCCCGCTCTGCCTGCCGAAGCGCCGTGCCATCCCGACCCCGTCCCTACCGTGCTCGTGTGCGTACCGACCGGCGGTGGCCGCGTTGCGCGCACCGCCTTGCACCACGTGAGATGCACCAGAGTCCGGGCAGGCTGCTCCTGTTACGGATCCATCATGAAACTTATTGATACTGGACCCATGCCACGTGTACTTCTGATCGAGGACGACGCCGCCGTACGGGACGGAGTGTCCCTGGCCCTACGGCGGCGCGGCCACGAAGTGGCGGCCGCGGCAAGCGGCGAGGAGGGGCTGGAGGTCCTGCCGGGCTTCCGCCCCGACATCGTGCTGCTGGACCTGATGCTCCCCGGCAAGGACGGCTTCGAGGTCTGCCGGCTGATCCGCGCCGAGCGGCAGCTGCCGATCATCATGCTGACCGCCCGCGGCGACGATCTCGATGTGGTGCTCGGCCTGGAGGCCGGCGCCGACGACTACATCGTCAAGCCGGCCCGTGGCGAGGTCCTCGAAGCACGGATGCGCGCGGTGCTGCGCCGTACCGCGCTGCCCGCCGACGGCACGCCGGCCGCCGCGGAGCCGGGCCCCGCCCCGGTCGAGACGTACGGCGAACTCGCCATAGACCGCGCCGGTCTGGTCGTCGGCAAGGGCGGCCGGGATCTGGCGCTGGCCCCCTCGGAGATGAAGCTGCTGCTGTTCCTGTCCGCCACGCCGGGGCAGGTCTTCAGCCGCCAGCAGTTGCTGGAGCATGTGTGGGAGCACAGCTACCACGGCGATGCGCGGTTGGTCGACGCCTGTGTCATGCGGCTGCGGACGAAAATAGAGGACGTCCCGCGCAGCCCCCGGTACGTCCAGACCGTGCGCGGCTTCGGCTACCGATTCGGACCCCTGTGAAGCGCCCCGGCCTCCGGGTGCCCGCCCTCCCCCGCCTGCGCGGGGGGAACCCCCAGTTGCTGCGGGGTCTGCGGGCCCGGCTCGTCGTGGGGTTCCTGGTGGTGGCCGCCCTCAGCGCACTGACCACCGCTCTCCTGACCTACCAGGAGGCCCGTAACGCCATCCTGCAGCGCTCCCAGGACATCGCCGTCAACGACCTGAGGGCGCAGGTCAACTCGCTGGCACCCGAGCTCCCGGTCCCGCCGTCGCAGGCGGATCTGGACTCCTTGCGCGTCCAGCTGGAGCGCTCCGGAAAGTCCCGAGAATGGGACATTTCCGTACATTACAGCGGCGCACGGGACGGCAGCGCACAGGACGGCGACGTACGGGACAGCGGCGACGGCGGCCTGCGGGGCGACGTCGTGATACCGGCCGGACTCAAGGCGTCGGTGGAGAAGCGCCATGTGCCGGCCTTCCAGCGCGTGGACCGCAGCGGCGAGCCCTGGCTGCTGATCGGAATGCCGGTACGGCAGTCCGACGGCCGCGCCTCCGCACTGACCATCTATGCCCAACTCCCGCTGAGCGCCGAGGAGTCCAACGTCGAGGCGCTGGTGAGCGCCGCCCAGCGGGGCGCGCTGCCGGTGCTGGTGCTGACCGTGGTCCTGGCGCTGCTCGCCGCGCGCGGGGTGCTGCGGCCGGTACGCGGCCTGCGGCAGGCCGCCGGACGGATCGCCGAGGGCAAGCTGGACACCCGCCTGGAGGTCAAGGGCGCCGACGAGATCGCGGATCTGTCCCGGACGTTCAACGACATGGCGGCCCGGCTGGAGGAGAGCATGGCCGAGCTGCGCCGCCTGGAGTCCAACTCCCGGCGGTTCGCGGCCGATGTCTCGCACGAGCTGCGGACACCGCTGGCGGCGATGACCGCGGTCACCGATGTGCTCGACGAGGACGCCGACTCCCTCGACCCCGACACCGCCTCCGCGGTCCGGCTGATCAGCCAGGAGACCGGGAAGCTCGCGCGGATGGTGGAGGACCTGATGGAGGTGTCGCGGTTTGACGCGGGAGCCGCGGCGCTCCATCTGGACGAGGTGGACGTCGGCGAGACCATCCGCAAGACCCTGCAGGCCAGAGCCTGGCAGAAGAGGGTGACGGCGGAACTGCCGGCGGACGTACGGGCCGGAATCGACCCGCGGCGGCTGGATGTCGTGGTCGCGAACCTGGTCGGCAATGCCCTGCACCACGGCGGCGAGCCGGTCCGGGTGCGGCTGCACGCCCCCGAGCCGGGCACGGACCGGCTGCTGATCGAGATCTCCGACAGCGGCCCCGGCATCGACCCCGAGGTCCTGCCACATGTCTTCGACCGCTTCTACAAGGCGGACTCCGCCCGCGCCCGCTCGGAAGGCAGCGGCCTGGGCCTGGCCATCGCGCTGGAGAACGTACGGCTGCACGGCGGCTCCATGCGCGCCGCCAACTGTCCCGAGGGGGGCGCGGTGTTCACGGTGGATCTGCCACTGCGCCACGAGGAGGCGGGCGAGCCGGCGGACGACGGGAGCGCGGACCCGCCGGACGAGGCATGGGCGGCCGGGGAGCCGGCCGCGGACGACGACCGGGGCGGCGTGCGCTCCGCAGCGGAAGAGACCCACGCATGAGCGCCGAGAACGCCCTGAACGCCGCGCGTGCGACGCCCACCCGCCGACGGGTGGTGACCGGCGTGCTCACCGGCGTGGTCGGCGCCGTGGTCGCCGGCGCGCTGGCCGGTGCGCTGGCCGGCTGCGGCATCGCCCCCACCGATGTCATCGACGCGGGCGAGCCCGCCACCGGAGTGCGGTCACCGGGCCAGCGCACGGCCGATGTCCAGTTGTTCTTCTACGGGCCCTCCGGGCTGCGCTCCGCGACCCGGCGGGCGAATGCATCGGTCGACCCGGAGGAGGCCATCGAGCTGCTGATGAAGGGGCCGAACCACGCCGAGCGGATGCGCGGCCTGTCCAGCGTGCTGCCGAAGTTCCCCCGGCCGCTGACCGCCGTCACCGCCGTCGGCAGCGTCGAGATCACCCTGCCGATGAACGTCAAACGGCTGGACTCCGGCTCGCTGAACCAGCTGGTGTGCACCGCGGCCAACGCCCGGGTGCCCGGGAACAGGCCGTCGGGTGAGGTCACCGTGACGCTCGTGGGCGAAAGCGTCCGCATCGGCCCCATGGTGTGCGGTGGCAACAACGCGTTCCCCGTCGTCGAGCCCAGCCCGACGGCAACCGCCCCGCACCGGACCGGCAGCGACAGCACCCCGACCCCCGGGGGGCCGACGGGCTGAACGGCCTCCGCCCCACGGACGGGCCCCGGAGTTACCGTGAAGACGGGCGGCACGCCGTCGCGCCGCACCGACCGGACCGTCTGGAGGAGAACCGCCGACCGGACCCTGAATCCTCGGGAGAGTCACGCGATGACCGAGCGCAAACCCCCCGGCGTCAGCTTCGAGACCTGGGTCGACAAACAGATCCGCGAGGCGACGGAGCGTGGCGAATTCGCCGGCCTCTCCGGGGCCGGCAAGCCCCTCCCCCACCTCGACCAGCCGTATGACGAGATGTGGTGGATCAAGGAGAAGATGAGCCGGGAGCATCTCTCCTGTCTGCCGCCCGGCCTCGCCCTGCGCAAGGAGGCCGAGGACGCCCTGGCGACGGCGGCCGAGGCTCCCACCGAGGCCGCGCTGCGCCGCATCCTGACCGCGGTCAACGACCGGATCCACGCGGCGCTCCGCACCCCGCTCGAAGGGCCGCCGCTGCGTCTCGCGCCGGTCGACATCGACGAGGAGGCCCGCAAGTGGCGGGAAGCGCACGGTAGTTGAGACCTCCGGGGGCTCGGGGCCCGGCCGGTTCGCCGTGCCCGCCGCCCCCTGCTCACCGGCCGCCGTCACCCCCGGCGCCCCCGTCCGCACCCGTCCGCACCCGCAGGAACCGCGGCCGGTAGAGCTCCACATCACTGTTGAGCCGGGCATCGGCCGGGACGCCGGGCGGGCCGAGCCAATTGATGTCGTAGCTCAGCAGAAACTCCCCGTTCGTGGTGAATTCGGGGTGGATCTGGGGATTGTAGACGGCGACGTGCTGCGGATCGGCGGCCTGCGGGCGGGGCGGGGTGAGGCTGCCGTTCGGCCCGCGCCAGGGGCCGTGGGGCGAGCAGGACCAGTAGGTGGTGATCGTCCGCAGCCCGGCCGCCCCGCCGCCCCCGGTGTCCATGGTGAACAGCAGCCAGGCCGCACCGTCGCGTACGACGGTGAAGGCGCTGCCGACACCCCGCCGGCCGCCGGCGCGCAGCACGGGGGCGGCCCGCCCGGCCCGCCGCTGCCAGTGGGCGCCGTCCCAGAACCGCCAGCTTCCGCGGCCCGCGAGCCGCCCGACGGGGACCCGGGCGACATAGGCGCTGGAAGCCGGTGACGAGGGCGGGTCGTCGCCCCCGAAGACATAGGTCCAGCCGCCGTCGCGGACCGCCGCCGCTCCGTACAGGACGCGCCGGCCCGGGTCGGCGGCGGTCCGCCCGACGGTCTCGGTGAGGCCTTCCAGGCGCAGGCCGGGGAGCGACAGCGTGGCCACCTCGGTGCCGAGCGGCAGGCCGAAGATCCACGGCCCGGTTCCGGGGGCCCGGCGCCACAGCAGCACGCGGACGACCTTCTCGGGTGCGCCGGGGCCACGGGGCTCGACGCTCGCGCGGACCGGCCAACGCCAGCCGCCGCCGGGCGGGTCGGGGAAGTACGGGCCGGGGGCGGTCGCGGTGCCGCCGGTCAGGGTGCGTTCCAGGCGGCCCGAACGGGACATCAGCACGGCGGAGTTGTGCCGCAGGAGCGGGACGCCGCCGCCGGCGGCGGTGCGCCAACGGTGCTGCTCGCCCCGCGGGTCGGGCGGCGCCTGGATCCGGTCGAGGAAGGTGTCGGAGAAGAGCCAGAGCGTACGGCCGTCGGGGAGGCGCACCGAGTGGGTGCCGTCACCGCCGGTCCAGTCGTCCACCCGGGTGTTGTCGTCGCCGTAACGGGCGAATTCCGCGGTATGCCGGGAATCGGCGGACCAGGAGACGATCCGGCGCCCGCGGCAGTCCGCGGCGCGACCGGAAGGCGTCGCCCCCGGCAGCACCCACGCCGGCACGACGGAGGCGAGGAGCAGGGCGGCGACGGCCGCGGTGCGGATCATCGGGGCCGTGGGCATCGCACTCCTCCGGGGCTCCCCCTGCCCCTCGGGAGCTTGGGGCGCGCCCACGGTACGGAACCCCCCGGGCGCCCCGCGGCAGGCGCGTCGCGCGGGGAAAAAGATGACTCCGCGCCATACGGCCGAACCGTCCCACCTGCCCCTTCCGGCGCATAAATATGAAGATCCATGGGAGGTCAACGAGTGCAACGTCACAGCTGGAGCCCCTGCTCCAGCTAACGGTCGTTCGCCTAGCCTGCTGCCATGACCGCCGAGTCCCCCGAACTCCCCCTGGCCGCCGCCTTCCCCGATGCCGATCGAGAGCAGTGGCAGCGCCTCGTCGAAGGCGTGCTGCGCAAATCGGGCGTCACCGAGGCGACGGGCACCGCCGCCGAGGATGCGCTCGCCACCGATCTGCAGGACGGTATCCGCGTCCGCCCGCTCTACACCGCCGAGGACGGTACGGCCGCCCTGGGCCATCCGGGCTTCCCGCCGTTCGTACGGGCCGGCCGGCCCGAGGGCACGACCGTCGCCGGGTGGGACGTACGCCAGCGCCATGTCCACACCGATCCGGTACGCGCCAATGAATCGGTGCTGGCCGATCTGGAGAACGGCGTCACTTCGGTCTGGCTGGCCGTCGGTGACGGCGGACTGCCGGTGGACGGCCTGGAGCGCGCGCTCGACGGGGTCTACCTGGACCTGGCCGCGGTGGTACTGGACGCCGGCGCCGATTTCGCACCGGCCGCCGAGGAGTTGCTGCGGCTGTACACCGCGTCCGGCGCCCCGCTGGGCGAGGCGGCCGGCTGCCTCGGCGCCGACCCGCTCGGTCTGCTGGCCCGTACGGGCGACGACGCCAAGCTGCGCGTGCAGGGGGAGTCGGCCGCCCGGATCGCCGCGCGCTGCACCGCCGATGCGCCCGGTGTGCGCGCGCTGGCCGTGGACGCGCTGCCGTACCACGAGGCGGGCGGCTCGGCCGCCGAGGAACTGGGCGCCTCGCTGGCGACCGGTGTCGCCTATCTGCGGCAGCTGACGGAGTCCGGCCTGTCCGTCGACGACGCCTGCCGGCAGCTGGAGTTCCGCTACGCCGCCACCGCGGACCAGTTCCTGACGATCGCCAAGCTGCGCGCCGCCCGACGGCTGTGGGCACGCGTCGCCGAGGTCTGCGGGGCCTCGCCCGCCGCATCGGCGCAGCGCCAGCACGCCGTCACCTCCACGGTCATGATGACCCGTCGGGACCCGTGGGTGAACATGCTGCGCACCACGGTCGCCGGGCTGTCCGCGGGCGTGGGCGGCGCGGATGCGGTGACGGTGCTGCCGTTCGACGCCGCGCTGGGCGTGCCCGATGCGTTCGCCCGCCGGATCGCCCGGAACACCCAGTCCGTGCTGCTGGAGGAGTCGCATCTGTCCAAGGTGATCGACCCGGCGGGCGGCTCCTGGTACGTGGAGAGCCTCACCGACGAGCTGGCCCGCGCGGCCTGGGCGTTCTTCCAGGAGATCGAGGGCGCGGGCGGCCAGGCCGCGGCGCTGCGCTCCGGAATGGTCGCCGAGCGGCTGGCCCGCACCTGGGAGCGTCGCTCGGAGGACCTCGCCCACCGGCGTGAACCGATCACCGGTGTCAGCGAGTTCCCGCACCTCGCCGAGCCGCCGGTGCACCGCGAGCCGGCGCCCGCACCGATCGGCGGAGGCCTGCCGCGGGTGCGCAGGGACGATGCCTACGAGCGGCTGCGGTCGCGCTCCGACGCCCATCAGGCGGCGAGCGGCGCCCGGCCGCAGGTCTTCCTGGCCGCGCTGGGCCCGGTCGCGGCACACACCGCGCGGGTGGCGTTCGCCGCCAATCTGTTCCAGGCGGGCGGCATCGAGACGGTGCAGGAGCCCGCGCCGGTGGATGCGGAGTCGGTGGCCGAGGCGTTCGCCCGCAGTGGCGCACGGATCGCCTGTCTGTGTGCGAGCGATGCGGTGTACGGCGAGCAGGCGGCGGCCGTGGCGGCCGCGCTGAAGTCGGCGGGTGCGCTGCGGGTGCACCTGGCCGGCAAGCCGGGTGAGCACCGGGAGGAATTCACAGCGGCCGGGGTGGACTCCTTTGTCTTCGCGGGCTGCGACGCGGTCGAGGTGCTGTCCTCGGCCCTGGATGTCATGGAGGTGGCGTGATGAACGACACGACACAGCAGACGGGCGCCATCCCGGACTTCAGCACGGTCGAGCTGGGGAAGCCGGCTGCGGCGGACACCGCCGGCGACACCGGGGAGTGGGCCGCGGCCGTGGCGCAGTCCACCGGCAAGGGCGTGGCGGATCTGACGTGGGAGACGCCGGAGGGCATCGACGTCAAGCCGCTGTACACCGAGGCGGACCTCGACGGCCTGGACTTCCTGGGGACCTACCCGGGGATCACGCCGTATCTGCGCGGGCCGTACCCGACGATGTACGTCAACCAGCCCTGGACGATCCGGCAGTACGCCGGTTTCTCCACGGCCGAGGAGTCCAACGCCTTCTACCGCCGCAACCTCGCGGCCGGCCAGAAGGGCCTGTCGGTCGCCTTCGACCTGCCCACGCACCGCGGCTACGACAGCGACCACCCGCGGGTGACCGGCGATGTCGGCATGGCGGGCGTCGCCATCGACTCGATCTACGACATGCGGCAGCTCTTCGAGGGCATCCCGCTGGACAAGATGACGGTGTCGATGACGATGAACGGCGCGGTGCTGCCCGTTCTCGCGCTCTACATCGTGGCCGCCGAGGAACAGGGCGTACCGCCCGAGAAGCTGGCCGGGACCATCCAGAACGACATCCTCAAGGAGTTCATGGTCCGCAACACCTACATCTATCCGCCGCAGCCCTCGATGCGGATCATCTCCGACATCTTCGCGTACACCTCGCAGAAGATGCCGCGCTACAACTCCATCTCGATCTCCGGCTACCACATACAAGAGGCGGGCGCGACGGCCGACCTGGAGCTGGCGTACACCCTGGCCGACGGGGTGGAGTACCTGCGCGCGGGCATCGAGGCGGGCATGGACGTGGACTCCTTCGCCCCGCGGCTGTCGTTCTTCTGGGCGATCGGCATGAACTTCTTCATGGAGATCGCCAAGCTGCGGGCGGCCCGGCTGCTGTGGGCGCGCCTGGTCCAGCGCTTCGAGCCGAAGAACCCCAAGTCCCTCTCGCTGCGCACCCATTCGCAGACCTCGGGCTGGTCGCTGACCGCGCAGGACGTGTTCAACAACGTCACGCGTACGTGTGTGGAGGCGATGGCCGCCACTCAGGGGCACACCCAGTCCCTGCACACCAACGCCCTGGACGAGGCGCTCGCCCTGCCCACCGACTTCTCCGCCCGGATCGCCCGTAACACCCAGCTGTTCCTGCAGCAGGAGTCGGGCACCTGCCGGGTCATCGACCCGTGGGGCGGCAGCGCCTACGTCGAGAAGCTCACCCACGATCTGGCGCAGCGGGCCTGGCAGCACATCGAGGAGGTCGAGGCGGCCGGCGGGATGGCCAAGGCGATCGACGCGGGCATCCCCAAGCTGCGCGTCGAAGAGGCCGCGGCCCGTACCCAGGCGCGGATCGACTCGGGGCGCCAGGCGCTGATCGGCGTGAACAAGTACCGGGTGGAGACCGACGAGGAGATCGAGGTCCTCAAGGTCGACAACTCCTCGGTGCGCGCCCAGCAGATCGAGAAGCTGAAGCGGCTGCGTGCCGAGCGCGACGAGGACGCCTGCCAGGACGCCCTGCGGGCGCTGACCGCGGCGGCGAAGTCCGGTCCCGGCGAGGGGCTGGAGGGCAATCTGCTGGCGCTGGCGGTGGACGCGGCCCGTGCCATGGCGACGGTCGGCGAGATCTCGGACGCCCTGGAGTCGGTCTATGGCCGGCACTCCGGCCAGATCCGTACGATCTCCGGTGTGTACCGAGACGAAGCGGGCCCCTCCTCCGGTGTCGAGCGCACCCGGGAGCTGGTGGCCGAGTTCGAGCGCGCCGAGGGCCGCCGGCCCCGCATCCTGGTGGCCAAGATGGGCCAGGACGGCCATGACCGCGGCCAGAAGGTGATCGCCACGGCCTTCGCCGACCTGGGCTTCGACGTCGACGTCGGCCCGCTCTTCCAGACCCCGGCCGAGGTCGCCCGCCAGGCCGTGGAGGCGGACGTCCACATCGTCGGGGTGTCCTCGCTGGCGGCCGGGCATCTGACCCTGGTGCCCGCGCTGAAGGAGGCGCTGGCCGCCGAGGACCGCGAGGACATCACGATCGTGGTGGGCGGGGTGATCCCGCCGCAGGACGTGCAGCCGTTGCGCGACATGGGCGCCGCCGCGGTCTTCCTCCCCGGCACGGTCATCCCGGAGGCCGCGCACGACCTGGTGCGGGACCTGGCGTCGGTCCTCGGCCACGAGCTCTGAGCGGGGGGTCATGCCTGCGACGATCGATGTGGAACGGTACGCCGAGGGTGTCCGCGCGGGCTCCAGGGCCTGGATCGCCCGCGCCGTCACCCTGGTGGAGTCCACCCGGCCCGACCACCGGGCGGCGGCCCAGCGGCTGCTGGTCGAGCTGCTGCCGCACTCCGGCTCGGCCCGCAGGGTGGGCATCAGCGGGGTGCCGGGTGTCGGCAAGTCGACCTTCATCGACGCCCTCGGCTCGCTGCTGACCGACGCCGGACACCGGGTGGCGGTGCTCGCCGTCGACCCGTCCTCCAGCCGTACCGGTGGCTCCATCCTGGGCGACAAGACCCGGATGGAGCGCCTGGCGACGGACCCGGCGGCGTTCGTCCGCCCCTCCCCCACGTCCGGCACGCTGGGCGGGGTGGCGCGGGCCACGCGGGAGTCCATCGTGGTGATGGAGGCCGCGGGCTACGACGTCGTCCTGGTCGAGACGGTCGGCGTCGGCCAGTCCGAGACCACCGTCGCGGGCATGGTCGACACCTTTCTGCTGCTGACCCTGGCGCGCACCGGCGACCAGCTCCAGGGCATCAAGAAGGGCGTACTGGAGCTGGCGGACCTGGTCTCCGTCAACAAGGCCGACGGCCCGCACGAACGGGACGCCCGTTCAGCGGCCCGCGAACTGTCCGGTGCGCTGCGGCTGCTGCAGCCCCCGGACGCGGCCTGGACGCCTCCCGTACTGACCTGCAGCGCCCGTGAGGGCACCGGCCTGAAGGGGGTCTGGGAGCGGGTCGAGCAGCACCGCACCCTCCTGGAGTCCACCGGGGCACTGGCCGAGCGGCGCCGCGCCCAACAGGTCGACTGGACCTGGTCGATGGTGCGCGACCGGCTGATCGACCGCCTCCAGGAGCACCCCGAGGTGCGCCGGCTGGGCCCCGGTGTGGAACAGGCGGTGCGCGACGGCGAGATCACCGCGACGCTGGCGGCCGAGCGGCTGCTGGCGGCGTTCGGCCTCGGGGACGGCCTGACGGGCTAGGCCCAGGACGACCGCGCTACCGGCGCCCCGGCTCCTCTCCCGGCCGGGTGCGTCGTCCCCGCGCGGCGAAGTGCGCGACGGCCATGTCACGGAACCGGGCGGCGGCCGTGGAGAGATAGCTGTCCTCGCGCCGGACCAGGCTCAGGGTCCGTACGCAGTCCGGGGTGTCGAGGTGCAGCCAGGCGAGCGGCACCTGCGGGAGTTCGGCGCGGGCGACGGCGGGGATCAGGCCGATGCCCAGACCGGCCGCGACCAGGAAGTGCGTGGCGCCGGGCTCATCGCCCTCGCAGGAGATGATCGGCCGGCGCCCGATTTTGCTGAACAGCCGCTCCAGCAGCGCGCGTTGCCAGTGTCCGGTCCTCGTGGTGATGAAGGGCTCATCGGCGATCTCGGCCACCGTGACCCGCTCCCGGGCGGCCAGCGGATGACCGGCGGCCACGACGAGCAGCACCTCGTCGCGCAGCAGCCGCACCGCGCCCAGGCCGGGCCCGGTCAGCGGCTGGGAGGCGACGCAGAAATCGACCTCCCGTGCCCGTAGCTGTTCCCGCATCACCTCGGGGGTGGACTGCAGGCACCGGACGGTGACACCGGGGTGGGCGGCACGGAAGCCGGCCAGCAGCTCGGTGAGCGGCAGCAGCGTCTCGGCGGCCACGGCGACCGAGCCGTCGTCCAGCCCGGCGGCATCGGCCAACTCCCGCCGCCCGTCGTCGAGTTCGCTCAGCGCACGCTCGACCCGTACCAGGAACGCGGCGCCATAGCGGTTGAGCCGGATGGTGCGGCCCTGGCGGTCGAAGAGCGGGACGCCCAGCTCCGCCTCCAGCCGGGCGATCGTCCGGCTCACCGACGGCTGGGCCACCCGTAGTTCCCGGGCGGCCCGGCTGATGTGCTCCCGGCGCGCGACCTCCCGGAAGTAGCGCAGGGACAGCAGATCCATCGGCGTCTCGGGCCTTCCGTGCGGATGAGGGCGGCCCGGGAATCGTCACACACGGCGCGCCCGTGCGCCGTTACGCCGGGAGCCAGGGGCCGGGGCCCGCGGTACCTCCGCTGCGGACTGGTCTCAGCCGCGCGTCGACACCGTCGCCCACACCGTCTTTCCGGTGCGGTCCGGCGACGTCCAGCCCCAGTCGTCGCTCAGCTGGTCGACGATGTGCAGGCCCCGCCCGGATTCCGCCAGGGCGTCCGGTGGCTTGACGACGGGGGCGCCGGTGCCCGCGTCCGAAACCGCGCACAGCACCGTGGAGTTCTGCCGCGTCAGGGCGAGCCAGGCGTTGCAGAAGGGGGCGGGCGCCTCGGGCGCGGCGTCGTCCCCGGGATCCTTGGCGCCGTAGCGCAGGGCGTTGCTGACGAGCTCCGAGACGACCAGGGCCACGTCATCGGCCACGTCGGCACACAACTGCCAGCCCGCGAGCGTGGCCCGGGTGAACCGGCGGGCCTCCGGCACGGTGCGCGCGGAGCCGCTGAGGGCGCAGGCGGCGAATCCGTCGGGGGCGGGCATCCACCAGCTGTCCTCACACAGTTCATCCCGAAGGGCGTCATGCACGGTCTCTGCCGGATGTGTGGTCATCAACATCTCCGCGAGGGGGATTTCAGGGCTGGGCCGGGCTGCCTCGGAGAGCTAATATCCTCGTCAGCCGTCGCATGGTGCAAGTGCATCTGCAATTACATCAGCAAGGACGGTCGCTCAGGGGCGCGTTCACGCCAAGGTGAGCGCAGGCTCGGGATCCGTCGGAGGAGAGACCTCCAGCAAGGGAGCAACTGTTATGGAGCCGGTGACCAACGGCATGCAGGCGACCAGCATCGAAGGTGCCGTCTGGCGCAAGAGCCGCCGCAGCAACCCCAGCGGCAACTGCGTGGAACTGGCGGCCCTTTCGGACGGCGGAGTGGCGGTGCGCAACTCCCGGTTCGCCTCGGGTCCGGCGCTGGTCTACACCCACGACGAGATGGTGGCTTTCGTCCAGGGAGCCAAGGACGGCGACTTCGACGACCTCATCGCCGGCCGCTGACCGTGCGCCGTCGCGATTGGCGCATATGTCGCTCGGATAGTCGCCCCGGCTGTACGAAGCGCTCGGGGCGGTGGGACACTGGGCGTTCGCCCGACCACTCAGGGGAGTCAGCATGACCGCCGCGCAGCCGAGCAGCGATCCGTCCCTGCGCCGCTACCTGGAACATCCGCGGGGCGGTCCGACCGTCCTGCGGATCGTGCTGGGCACCCAGCTCCGCCGGCTGCGTGAAGGGGCGGGCATCACCCGTGAGGCCGCCGGGGACGCCATCCGTGGTTCGCACGCGAAGATCAGCCGCCTCGAACTCGGCCGGGTGAGCTGCAAGGAGCGCGATGTCGCCGATCTGCTGACGCTCTACAACGTCACGGACGAAGCGATCCGTTCCGACTTCCTCAAGCTGGCCCGCAAGACCAGCAGCCCGGGCTGGTGGCACCAGTACAACGATGTGCTGCCCGGCTGGTTCGAGACGCATATCGGTCTCGAAGAGGCCGCCTCGGTGATCCGGACGTACGAAGTCCAGTTCGTTCCGGGCCTGTTGCAGACACCTGACTACGCCCGTGCGGTGGCGCAGCTCGGCCACCCGCGGTCCTCCCCCGAGGAGATCGAGCGGCGGGTCCAGTTGCGCGTACAGCGTCAGGAACTGCTGACCGTCCCGGACGCGCCGCGGGTATGGGCCGTGATCGACGAGGCGTCGCTGCGCCGTCCGCTCGGCGGACCGGACGTGATGGCCGGTCAGCTCAGACATCTGCTGAAGATGACCGAGCTGCCGAATGTGACGCTGCGGTGGCCTGGCGGCGGCCGGTGGCCCGATCACGATCCTGCGCTTCCTGGAGCCGGACCTGCCGGACATCGTCTATCTGGAGCAGCTCACCAGCGCGCTCTATCTGGACAAGCGCGATGATGTCGATCATTACCTCGCGGTGATGGACCGGCTCAGCGCACAGTCCGAGTCGCCCCGCGAATCCCTGGCGATCCTGGAGCGGTTGCTCAAGCAGGAGGACTGACCCGCGGTCCGGGATCGCGTACATCCGGCAGGCGGAGCGAGGCACGCTCGCAGGGCGAACGGGCCTGCGACGGCGGCGATGCGCTTCCGGGGCACCCTCCCTGACCGGGTCATCCCCGGTCAGCGGTGAGGGAACCCGCCACCGGGCCCACCGCCGTGATCGCCCGGTCCGTGATGGCCCGGCCCATGGGGGCCGTCATGGTCGCCGTGACCGTCGTGGTCTCCGTCGCCGTGGTCGCCGTCCGGGCCGCCCGGCCTCCGCGAGAAGGTGACGGTGTCGCAGTAGATCACCGGCCCGGGTGTCGTGGGCGGGGTGGGGCCGTCGGGGCGGATGCCCTCGGTTTCGAGGACCATCAGGCGCAACGGTCCGCCGCGTCGTCCGGGCGGTATCGGGACCTGGCCCGTGTAGAAGGGCGTCCGGGAGGACTCCGCGTCGACGGAGGTGAGGTCGACGGTGGTGTCCTCGAGGGTCACCCAGCCGAGGTCATCGTCGTCGACCAGGCTGTTCCGGCGTTGCAGTGTGGCGGTGATGCGCGGCGGCAGAGAGCCGGTGGGGTCCCAGGAGGGTCCGGTGACGCTGACCGACAGCGGATCGCCGGGCGTGACCCTCAGTTCGCGGTCGGGCAGGGTGCGCACCAGGTCCGCGAGGACGACCGTGGAGGAGATCTCGGCTCCGGGGATGGAATCCGGCTGGTAGCGGACCAGGGCGAGCCGGACGAAGGGCAGGCAGGCGTCCCCGGTGTCCAGGTCCAGGTCGCAGAACCAGCGGCCGACCTTGTCCTCGTCCTCATCGGGCTTCGGAGTGCCCGCTTCGAACTGCGGGGTGAAGCCGACGACCGTGACCGGGAGGGGGCCCGACGGCGTGGCGAGGGAGAGCTTGCCGGACTGCCGCTCCGCGTTGGTGAACACCTCCGCGGTGGGGGCGAAGACCGGCGCGGAACGGTGGATGGGGTCGCGGCCCATCAAGGTGACCCAGGCGTCCCGTACGGACTTCGGATCGCCTCCCGGCGGTTCGCCGAGAACGACGCCGAGCAGTTCGCCGTCTCCGGACGAGAACCAGGAGCGGTCCAGGTACACCCGGATTCCGCGACCGCGCCGTTGGTGGACGATGGGACCGGGCGGCCCGCCGACGTGCTCCAGGGTGAGCGTGGGCACGCAGTACAGCAGCCGTGGCGCCATCGGGGGCTTGCTGCTCGGCACCGAGTGCTCCTGCGCCGTCCCCTCCACGGTCAGCACGTTCTGGCCGGGCGTGGCGAACTGCGGCGGGAAGTAGTCGGCGAACTTGCTGCCGGCCACCGGGTGGTAGCGCACCGTCCGGTGCTTGGTGTCGCCGAATTCATGCTTCGCAGGGGTGGGCGGGAGGGGATGGGGCCTGCCGTCCTGATCGCCCTGGGGGTTGACGGGTTGCGCCACCGCGGCCGTGGCGTCCGCCTTCGCCTTGTCCTCGGCCGCCTGGGTGTTGAAGGTCAGCACGCCGTCCCTGAGCAGGGCGGGCTCGGCGCTCGGGACGCCGTTCCGGCCCGCCGCACGCGCCGTCAGCAGATCGAACACCGGAACGGCCACCTCGCGGGTGGTGCGGCCCGCGAGGCCGGCGTCCGTCACCTCGGTCCACTCGGCGATCAGGTCGATCCGGTCCGTAGTGCCCTCGTCCAGCGCGACGGAGCCGGTGAGGTGCTCGGCCGTCGCTCCGGAGGCACGGGGAACCGTCGGCGTCGACAGGGTCAACACCGGTGATTTCAGTGGTTGTTGCACCGCATGGACGAGTGTCAGTTCCTGCCAGGGCGTGAACATCCAGTGCCGGCTGGCTGCGGCCAGTGCCAGCGTGTCGTCGGTGCGTCGTGCCTCTGCCGCCCTTCTCGCCGCCGCGTCCCCCTCCGTCTCCGACGCGAGCCCCGGTACCGACTCCTCCTGCTCCCGGCACCACCCGGCCATGCCCATGACTTTCTCGTCGAAGTCGATCCTGGAGCACACCCGGACGGTCGCCACGACACCTTTCGGCAGCGATACGGTCAGCACCCGGGAGGCCTCGTCGAAGCGCGGCGGGGCGGTGCCTTCGGCCAGCCGCAGCCGCAGGGACCGGGGGCGGTGCCAGACCTCACCGTCCCAGGGAACCGGGAAGGGCTCCCCGTCGGGCATGCCCGGCAGATCCAGGAAGACCGCTCCCGTGGACAGCGGATCGGGAAGGTAGGGCAGCTCGACCTGCTCGCCGGTGTGCAGAACGGTGTGCACCGGGTGGTCGGGGTCCGCCGCCGACGACCTGACCGGCTCCACCTGAACGTCCGGCTGGGACGGGGAGGTGTCGCTCAACGAGCCGCTCTCCCGGGCGGCCAGATCGTAGACCTCGTCCTGCACGGTCCGGTCCGTGGACCCGATGGCCTCGTCCAGCAGTCCGTGCCACTCGACGCACCGCAGCGACGCCTTCGGTGCCACCACATGCCGTTCGTCGGTCCCCCGGTACGGGCCGTGCCCTTCCGCGGTGACCAGGGAAGACCGGTTGAAGTCCGCGGCGTACTGCTCGGCTGTCCGGCCGCCTCCGGTGCCGGTTCCCGGGCCGGCGTCCGTGCCCGTGCCGCAGTCGACGGCGAAGCCGCTCTTGAGGCCGAGTTTGGTGAGGGACCGGCAGCCGGGCTCACCGTCGGCACCGCTGCCCGTGAAGCCCTGGGCGCGCTGCTCCTCGGCGTACGCGGCCCTGGTCTCGTTGCCGAACGTTCCGTCCGCGCCGTGGGGGAGCAGGTGTCCGTTGTCCATGAGGGCCTGCTGGACGAGGCGGACGTCGTCGTTGTGCTTGCCGAAGGTGACGTTGACCAGGGCGACGGTCCGCACGGTTCCCCCACCGGCCGGGGGCGGGCCGGGCCCGGGGCTGCTCCGGATCACCATCCGGAAGGCCGAGGAACCTTCCTCGAAGGCGAATCTGGGCACGATGGCCGGGGCCAGGACGGGCTCGAACCTCTGGAAGGGCTGCAGTCCGGCCCCGCCGGGGAGCATCAGGGCCGCTGCGTCCTTCGGCGAGGCGGCGGATTCCGCCTGCAGGGCGGCGTCGGCCTCCTCCCTGGTGAGGCCGTTGCCCGCCAGGTCGACGGTCCGCAGCCGCACCCGGTAGTGGTGGCCGAACCGCAGCCTGGGCAGCGAACCGGGCTGTGTCCTGACCATGATCTCCAGCGGCAGCTGCGTCTGCGCCGCGTTGTTGAGCGGTTTCGGCAGGTTGGGCGGGCGGTGATCCTCGACGGACCCCTCGTCGATGTCCAGTACCAGCCCCGGGCGGGGCGCGGACAGCGACCATCCGTCCCAGGTGACCAACTGCTCGGGCACGTAGAGATGGTCGGGGTTGATGGCGTCGCTCGGCGGCGAGGCCAGGTGGGCCTGGAAGAAGCCTTCGTCCGAGGCCGTGAGCAGAACCGGCCCGTCGCGTGGCTCCCGGTACTCCACGACGCGCTCGTGCAGGGAGAACCATCTCTGTCGTTCGTCGTCCCAGATGTCCATCCGGTGGCCGCGGGTCAGGTCCTCGGCGATCAGTTCGGGGGTGGCCTCGGGCTCCTGCGCTACGTGGGGGGCGGCGTCCCCCGGAGACTGCGGGCCCGGCTCCGCCCCCTGTCCGTTCTTCTGCTGCTCGATCACGCGGGCGAAGGCGTCGTCGTGTTCGACCGCCCGCGTGAACTCGTCCGTGAGGCTGCCCAGTCGCTCACTCCTGATCAGCGACAGCCCATGGGTACGCACCGGGGAGAGTCCCGTGGCGTCCTTGGGGGACGAGATCATCTTGCGCGCGGCGCCGTCGATGTCGGCCTGCTCGACGGCGAAATTCGTTGTCACCGCCACGAGGCCGCGGGACGGCGGCGGCAGCGGCTCCTCGTCCGTGAGGCCCTTGCCCGCGGGCACGAAGGCATGACGGTCCGGAAGGAAGACGTAACGAGTGCGGGGGGAGACATCGTGCGAACGATTCCCCAGTGCGGGAGCCCAGTTGGGCGTGACGGTCAGGATGCGCCCGCCCGAGGACACGGGAAGCCGATCGGCCGGCAGGACGAAGTCCAGGACGAGGCCGAGGGTCCGGAGCAAGGTGGGGTGGTCACCGAGCGAGGTGAGCATCTGGTGGAAGTCGGGATCCTGCTTGGGCGGTCGCGGCCGCCGGATCGGCTCTCCGTCGGCGAGCGTGGGGGCGGGGTGCATGGTGAGCGTGTGGAAGCCTTTCAGCCCGGTCAGCTCCTGAGGCATGGGGGGCTCGTCGTCCGCGGCGGTGTCGCCGGCCGCCGTGGCCACGTCCCCGGTGCCCGTTGCGGTGTCACGCGCTGAGCGCAGCAGCGCCCTGGTGGAGGGCGGGGTCTCGGGCGACATCTTGGCCGCTTCCACATACCGTTCCTTGGTGAAGGTGCCGACTTCGTTCGCCGAGTAGGTGTGGAACGTGTCCGGGTCGGTGTGGCTTTCGAAGACGTAGGGGTCCAGCGGCGTCCGGCTGCCGAAGAGACCCTTCCACAGGTCGGTGTCGGGCGGCGGGCCCAGCGGCTTCAGACCGCTGACGAAGGGCGCCGAGGAGGCGGAAGTACGGTCCCCGGTACCGAAGTCGAAGGTGGCCGCCTTGACCTTCTCCGGCCAGGAGAGGAAATCGGGGAAGTGCGGTCCCAGCGTGGTGCGCGTCGTCGTCGTGTCGGACGTCACCAGTCGCGGGGCGATGAACACCGACACGCTGACCTGCGTACCGTCCTCCGAGAGACCGGCGGGGAGAACGGTCCAGTTGATGTGCTGTTCGAAGTCCATTCTCGTCTCCCCGCGGCTCACGCGGCGAACGCCGCGCAGTACTCACGCCAGTCGTGTTCTTTCGAGATGCACTGGGCGAAGGTCGGGTCGCCCGGCGCGCCGGAAAAGCTCCGCTCCAGTTCGAGCTTGACGGACTTGCTGAAGAAGGCGATCCGCACGCTGACCGTGAGGGTGCCCCGGCCACGGACCACTGACTGTCCGTCGTGCTTTTCGTAGCTGAGTTCCAGATAGAACTCGACGGACACCGTGACGATGCCCAGCACGGTGAGGAAGCCGTTGCACCGCAGATATCCGGCCAGGGTGACGTCGCCGTCCGCGAACAGGAAATGGATGCCTGCCATGACCGACACACCGCCGCTCGCGACACCCAGGTCCAGTGCCGCGCTGCCGCCGAACTCCAGGGCTCCCTCGACCTCCTTCACCCCGCTGGTGTCGACCAGCATGGAGAAGTAGCCTCCGCCCCCGAACAGCGAGACCGTGACGGTGAAGGGGTGCTTCTGCTCGGAGACCGAGAAGCGGAAGGAGACCGGCTTGTTGTCGAAGGGGATCGCCACCTCCGCGGACAGGGCGAGGTTCGACAGCATGAAGACGCCGAGCGGGATCGCCGGAAGCGCGAGTTGGTAGCCGACACGGATACCGCTGGGCCGGATGTCCAGGAACGCGCCGGTACCGAAGACGTCGGCGGGCAGGGCGGCGCGCAGGCTGTTGAGGAACTCCAGCTCATTGCTGAACTTGAGCTCCACACCGGAGGCCGTCACATCGGGTTTCTTTCCCGGACCGGTGCTGAACTTCAACTCGTCGAACTCCACTCGGGCCATACCGAAGAAGTTCATCGCGAAGTGGCTCAGTTTGCCGTCCACGGTGGCCTTGTCGACGGCGTCCTTGGAGCGGACGGTGCGGGCGTCCAGGATCAATGAGGCCTTGGACACATCGATAAGGGCGTTCGGGTCCGGCATGTTGTCGGGCGTCTTCGGTGCATCCAATGGCGGCTTCCACACATACCGCAGTTCCTTGCCCTGACCGTCGGCCAGATCGCGGATGCGCAGCACGGGTGTCGGCAGTTGACCGTTCGCGTCCTTGAGTATGGCCGCGATCTGGTCGTCGCCGAGCTGACGCAATGCGTCGAAGTTGTCCTTGACCAGGCCCTTCAGGTACTTGCCCAGATCGATGCCGAGCAGCTGGGCCCCGCCGAAGGCATTCCTGATGGCCTCGATGTCCTTCGCGCCGACGACCGCCCCGCCGGCGTCCGTGGTGAAGACGTCCGGGACCACGCCTGCCCGGCTGGTGATCGTCTTCACCGCGGAATTGGGGCTGGAGAGTCCACCGGCCTGCTCGGCCCCGAAGGTGAGGCTGAGCGGCTTCTGCAGATCCAGGTACGCGCCCGCCGGGTGTCCCTCCATGGTCTGCTGCAGATACGTAGCGTTGAACACGACCTTGAGATCACCACCGTTGGGGGTGAATTGCTCGACGGCGGGGACGCGTACCGCCGCCTCGTGCACACAGGGCTGGCCCACCACAGGGGTGCCGCCCTGCGGGCCGAGCCCGAAGGTCAGGGTGCCGACTGCGTGGCTGGTACTGCCGGGGGTCTCGGCGGGCGGCTGCGCCATGGCCACCACCTGGCCGTTCAGCGGACGTTGCAGTCGGTCGCCCAGCCTCGGCTCTTTGTTCTTGTCGTACAGCTCCGTCAGACGCCCCTGTTCGTTGGGCGTCCCGTCCGCCACGAACACCAGCGGCATGGTGAAACCGACCTGTCGGCCCTCGCTGTCCGTGCCGATCACGGTGAACTCGAAGTCCTCCAGGGAGTCACGGAGAACCACCCAGAAGGCATCGGGCTTTGTGGCCGGCGGTCGAATCAGCGGGGTGACGCGATCGGTGATGCGCAGCGTACGGAAGGGCATCTCGCGTCCCTGATGCGGGAACCCGGTGCTCGCTCCGTACTGGACCTCCGGCTGCTTGACGACGATGTACTCCTCCTGCTGCAGGTAGGCGACGATCCCGTCGTCCGGCCGAGCGACGAACACGCGCCTGGTCTCCGTCACGTCCAGGGCTTCATGACCGGTGCACAGGCGGCCGTGATTGACGACGCGGACGTACTGGTCACGTCCCAGGCCCGTGATGTGGTCGTAGGCCACCAGGCTCGGGGCACGCCGGCCGGCCAGCGTGTAGCGGTCGATGGCCGGCTGCGACAGCGGCTCCCAGGCGCCGTGCAAGTGGGCCGAGGTCCCCAGGGGCGTGACGAGGAACTGCTCCGCGTGCAGGGGCGCACTGTGGACTTCGAGTGGCCCACCCGGCCCTCCGGGCAGCTCGATCCGGCTGGTGAGGGTGACGAGGTCCTCCAGGGTGGCGCCGGCCACCGGGGCACCCCCTGGCAGCGCGCCCCCGCCCGTGACCGTCGCGAAGGCCCGCAGCTGAACGTCGCCGTCCTGTTCACCGAGCAACCGGGCGTGCCACAACACGGTGCGGCCGTCGAGCTGTTGGAGTCGGGGTCCCCCCACCCAGTCCACGGGGGCGTCGTAGGTGATCAGCAGCCGGGTGGGGAACTCGATGACACTTCTGGGGATGCCCTGGAAGACCGTCGATCCCGGCGTGTCCGGGATCTGCGGGCCGACCGGCACCGTCATCGGTACCAGACGCGCCCAGTCGAGCAGCGCGTCCAGCGACAGGTCCAAGCTGTCGATGCTGTCCGGCACCGAGAATGCCAGTCGGGTCGAGCCGGCGGTGACGGCCTTCATGGGAGCGGTGACGGCGTTCAGATTCGGAGGGACCTCTTCCACTACGTGCTGCGCCGGCAGCCCGACGAGGACGAACGTGGGCTGGTCCCGTTCCCGCCGCACCAGGCGGCGGCCCTCGACGCGCAGGTTGACCAGTGCGATGTCGACGACGAGCATGTCCGCGGGCCGCACCACCCGGAACGGCCCCTCCGCGACGTCCACCTCGTGCGGCGGGTGTTCCGGGGGCCGGTCGGGGCCGGGGTGCGGCGGACCGGGGTGCGGCGGGCCAGGGTGCGGGCCGTGCGGGCCGTGCGGCGGACCCCCGGGGCCCCCGCCGAAGCCGCCGCCAAAGCCCCCTCCGAAGCCACCGCCCCCGAACCCGTCGCCGCCGGCGCGGTCACCGCGGTCGCCGCCGTGGTCATCGTGCTGACCCTCGCCCTCACCCGGATGGTTGCGCAGCTCTGCCCCGAGCCTCAGGGAGACCGGACGGCGGATGGAGAACGACATGAGGAACGCCTCACCGAACTCATGTGAAGGAAGAGTCGTGAAGAGTCGTACGAGCGGTGAGGTGCGGCGAAGGCACCTTCACCCCTCTTCCATGCTCACTCCGGTGGCGGACGCCCGCCACTGGGGAGCGGGACGGCAACGGCCGGCGGGGGTTCCGACCGGTGCAGTCCCTCCAGGCGTCGGGGCCGGAGGCCACCGAGCCCGACTGCGACCTCTCCAGCTCCAACCACGGGGACACCCCGCCGAGTTGTCGGCGACGCCACCGGTGACCGGGTGCGGGCCGGCAGCCGCGGGGCTAGCGTGGAAAGGGAGGCGCCGTGCCGCCCGTGTTCCGGACGACGTCCCGGCCCCTCTGCCCCTTCCTCCCTCAGGCGGATCGCTATGTCCTCCACCGTTCGCATCGCCGGCGCGCTGCCCACGCCGGACGCCGACCCGAGCCTGAGCATCGTCTTCGCCGGCGGCTGGTCGGTGGGTTACGACTGGGCGGCGGACCACGTGGTCATCGCGGGCGCGCCGGTGCAGCCGCTGTTCCCCTCGCCGTTCGACCGCGACCTGGACGGCGCGCTGCTCGGCCAACAAGCCTTCAGTGACTTCGAGTACGTCTTCCAGGGCGGCAACTACCAACGGATCAAGCTGGTCGGTCTGCAGCCGGACGGCGACCCCGCCTCGACGGCGGAAAACTGGTCCCTGCCGTCCGACTGGACCGCGCTGGACGCCGTCTTCCCGGGCGGTGGGGTGAAGAGCGGCTTCGCCTACTTCTTCCACGGCCCGGACTACATGCGCTTCGACTGGCCGGCCAACGCCGCCTCGGCCGACTACCCGAAGCCGATCGGCCCGAACTGGCACACCAGCGGCGCCTTCACTCACGACCTGGACGGCGAGATCACCGGCCTGCGGGCCTTCGGCACCAAGGCGTACCTGTTCCGGACCGTCACCACCAGGGTGAACAGGGACGGCAGACGGACCTCGAGCGGTGGCTTCGTCGTGAATGCTCCGGTCTACTGCCGTTACGACTTCAACGGGGAGGTCGTCGACAACACCGTCACCGATCCGGTCGATGTCGTCGGCCAGTGGAACGGCCTCTTCCCGCTGCTCGATGCCGGACCCGCCATCGAGCTCGGCCTGGACTGGATCCGCGCGGCCGAATCAGCGGCCGCCGCGACACCGCTCGCCCCCGCCACCCGAACGGCGTTCGGGCATCACTTCATGACCGGCTCCCCGGACGCGACCGTGGTCAACACGGTCCGCAGCCGGCTGACGCAGATCCACGAGCGGCTCACCGATCTTCCGAATCAGTTCAAGTGGACCGCGGACCTGGGGTTTCCGGCCGTGACCGCCCCGGGCGCACTGACTCAGATCGGGGACGAGTTCTCGACCTTCCACGGGCCCAACGGCCGGGCGGCGGCGCTGATCCATGAGGCGTGCCACTTCCGCTTCGACGCCGGCGTCGACGTACCGGAGTGGTCGGACGAGGTGATCGACGGTGTGCCGCAGGGCCCGGCCGTGATCAACGGCGTCACCATGCCCCGCTACAGCACCATCCCTACCACCGACGCCCTGGTGAACCCGAGTTCGTACGCCGCGTTCGCGCAGGAGACCGCGCTGGGCGACGACACCCGGTTCGGTGCCGCCCGACCTCAGCTCTGAACACGGCGCTGATGCGGCGCTCCAGTGCTCCGGTTCCCCGTCGGAGACGTTGTGGAAGCGGCTCTCCCCCAGCTCGGCCCTGCGCACCTCCACGGTGTGGAAACGGCACGGAGGGGCGGGGCGCCTACCGGGCGCCCCGCCCCTCCGTGCGTGTGGTGCGATCGCGCTACGGCTTGCGGGCCACACCGCCGAATTCGATCCACTCCTGGGTGAGCTGCTTGGGACCGAGGTCCGCATCCGGCATCCAGGTGGAGACCTCCACCAGACCCGGCTCCTGGACCTCCAGCCCCTCCAGGAATCCGGCCAGCTCATGGGCCTGCCGCACCCGGCCCCACTGGCCGTGGGTGCTGACCCGCATGAACTCGGTCACGAAGTCGCGGGTGGCGGCGTCCTCGCTGACCAGCTGACACACCACCAGGAAGCTGCCCGGCACCAGCCGGTCGGCGACCCGCTTGATGAGACCGGCCGGGTCATCGGCGTCGGGTATGCAGTGGAGGACCGAGACGAACAGCGCGGCGACGGGCCGGTCGAAGTCGATCAGCCGCTCGACCTCGGGGCTGCCGAAGATCCCGTCGGTGTCCCGCATGTCCGCCTGGATCACGGCCGTGTGGGCGTTCTCCTCCAACAGCGCGCGGCCGTGCGCCAGCACGATGGGGTCGTTGTCGACGTAGACCACCCGGGAGTCCGGGTCGACCTGCTGGGCGACCTGGTGGACGTTGTCCTGGGTGGGCAGGCCTGATCCGTGGTCGATGAACTGACGGATGCCGTGTTCGCGAGCCAGCCAGCGGACCACCCGCTGCAGGAAACGCCGGTTGTTGATCGCCAGCACCTGGGTACTCGGGACGACCTTGCTCAGCTCTTCACAGGCCTCGCGGTCCACGGCGTAGTTGTCCTTGCCGCCCAGGTAGTAGTCGTACATCCGCGCCACACTCGGGATGCTGACATCGACGGCGCTGGACTGCGATCGTGATTCCTGGCTCATTCCACACTTTCCCGTCGCTTCGACAGTCATCAGCCATGGGGCAGGGGTGATCGCTCCGTACAGGAGTGACCACGCGCTGCAAGCCCCCAACATACCCACCGAACGTCGGTTGTTGCAGACGAGCGGCAGGGTCCCTTGCGGGCAAGTGCCGGGTGCCACCTCACCGGCACAGTTGAGCGCCCCAACAAGCGTACGGATCTGGGGTGTTCATTCGGCCAGGCCACAGCCCGTCTGCCCGTCATGGCCGTCGCGGCCGCCACGGCCGTCGTGCCCGTCACGGCCGGGAATCGCCCCCTCGGGGTTCGACTCCGCCCCGCGAGCTCCCCGACGCGGGGGTACGGGCCGCCACCACGCCACTCACAGGCGGCGGCCCGTTCCTCTTCCCCCGGCGACACCCGACGCCGGGCACGCCCCCATGCGGTCCGGAACCGGCCGAGGAGCGCACTCGGGCCCGACCCGCATCCGGTTCCACCACGGCAGCCACCCGAGCAACAGCCGTTGTGGAAAGGGGCGTTGCGTGAGGACGCCTACCACCGTCGGCCCGCTTTACACCTGTCGATCGGGCCCGCCCGCACACGCCCGTGCTCGCCCACTGACTTACTTCCACGTAAACTTACTCACCAGTAACGTTGCGGTAAGCTGGCACGAATGACTGACACACGCAGGCGACGCGTCCCCCGCCCGGTCCGGGAGCAGCAGATCATCGACGCGGCGATCAAGGTCTTCGCCAAACGCGGCTACCACGCCGCCTCGGTCGACGAGATCGCCGAACTCGCCGGGATATCCAAGCCGATGGTCTACCTCTACCTCGATTCCAAGGAGGGGCTGTTCCTCGCCTGTCTGCGGCGCGAGACCGAGCGCCTGGTGACCGCGCTACGGGCTGCCGCGGGCCCCGCGCACACCCCCGAGCTGCGGCTGCGGGCGGGGCTGCTCGCGTTCTTCACCTTCGTCACCGAACACCGTGACAGCTGGGTGGTACTGCACCGTCAGGCGTCGGAGCTGAGCCCGGCGATCGCGGCGGAGCTGGCCCGGTCCCGGCTGGCGGTGGTGACGGAGGTCTCCGGGCTGGTCCGGGCCGACAGCGCGGAGGGTACCGGGCCCGCCTGCCCCGACGACGAGGCCGACTTCGTGACGTACACCCTGGTCGGGGCGGCGGACTCGCTCACCGACTGGATGACGCTCCACCCCGACGAGCCCCCGGAGCGGATCACCCTGCGGCTGATGAACATGGTGTGGGTGGGGATGCGCAATGTCCGCGACGGCGAGGTGTGGACGACGCCGGCTCAGGAGTCGTAGGGGCGCGCGCCACGGCGCTTGCGGTACTGGCCGGGCGCCCTGCCCGGCCGGTACAAGAGAGGGATGACCACAGAGCAGAGTGAGTTGTCGACCGCCCCGGGGGCCGCGCCCGCCACCGAGGAACCCGGCATCGAGGAGATGGTGCGCGCCAACCAGGCGAACTGGGACGCCCGCACCCCGGTCCATGTGGCCAGCGCGTTCTACGGCCTGGACGGTTCCCGGTCCGCCGAGGACTGGTTCGCGCCGTTCGAATGGACGGATCTGGGTGAGCTGGCCGGGCGGGACGTCCTGCATCTGCAGTGTCATCTGGGCACCGAGACGGCCGCGTTCGCCGAGCGTGGCGCGCGCACGGTGGGCCTCGACTTCTCCGCGGCGGCGGTCGGCGAGGCACGACGGCTCGCCGAGGAGGCCGGCCGGAGCGTGGAGTTCGTCCGGTCCGATGTGCACCGGGCGGTGGAGGCGCTGGGCGAGCGCCGGTTCGATGTGATCTACACGGGCAAGGGCGCGCTGTGCTATCTGCCCGATCTGACCGCCTGGGCCGAGATCGTCAGTGCGCTGCTCCGGCCCGGGGGGACGTTCTATCTCGTCGAGTTCCATCCGCTGCTCGACTCCCTGGGCCCGACGCCGAGCCCCGACAGCCAGCAACTACAGCTCCGCCACGACTACTTGGGCGGCCGCGGACCGCTCCGGAGCGATACGCCGTCCACGTACACCGACGGTCCGCCGGTGCAGGGTGCCACGACGAGTTACGAGTGGCGGCACGGCCTGGGGGAGGTGATCTCCGCCGTGATCGGGGCGGGGCTGACCGTGCAACTGGTACGGGAGACCGAGCTGTTGCCCTGGAAGAGGTTCGACTCGATGGTGCCGTCGGAGAACGGCTGGTGGCGGCTCCCGCCGTCGGAGCCGATCGTTCCGCTGCTGTATGCCCTGCGGGCGGTGAAGGCCTGAGCCACCGGCCGACAGGGGGGGCGTTCGACGGTCCGGTCCGGCGGGCGCCTCAGCTCGCCGGACCGTGGATCCGGCGGTGGGTCAGCGCCCACCAGACCTCCGCGAGGTCAGCCGGATCACGCAGGCTGGTGCCGGTGATCTCCTCGAAGCGCCGGAGGCGGTTGCGCAGGGTGTTGGGGTGGACGTAGAGGGTCCGCGCGGCGGCCTCCAGGCGCAGGCCCTGCTGGAGGTAGGCGGCCGCGGCCTCCTCCAACTGGGCGCCGTCCTCGCCCCGTTCGGCCAGCGGCGCCAGGCGCAGCCCCACCAGCTGCTCCCCTACCGCCGGGAGCGCCACGACCGTGGCCCGCAGCCCCAGCTCCTCACGGGTGAACGCCCCGACGAGCCCGAACCCGGCGGCGGCCCGGAGCGCCTGGGTGGCCCGGGTGAATTCCGCGGCGAGTCCGGACGCGGGGGCCGGGGCGCCGAGCCCCAGGACCAGCCCGCGGCACAACCCGGCAGGCCGGCCGGTCAGCAGTCCCGCCACCTCCGCGTCCACGGTCGTGACCAGCGGTTTCCCGCTCTCGTCCAGGGCGAGCCAGGGGCGCAGCAGGGCGACGATCCGGTCGAAGGCGCGGTCGCCGGGGCCGGGATGGCCGACGGCAGGCAGCTCGGGGGTGCGGTCCGGCGCACCGGGCGAGGGATCCTCGGGCAGGCGTGCGCGGAAGGGGAGGCGGAGCGCGCTCCGGTCGTACCAGCCGTCCGGGGCTTCTCCGTCGTCGGGGTGTCCGCCGGCCCGGGGCCCTTCGGCCGGATCGTCGCCGCCGGGACCGGCGCCCCACGCGCCGCCCGCGGAACGGGAACTCCCCCACCGCGCCTCGCCGAGCAGCAGGGCGCGGACCAGCGCCGCGCGCCGACGGTCCGTCATCGCGTCGCCCGGGAAGCCGACCCGGCAGCTGCGCACGATGCGCAGGGTGTTGGCGTCGACCCAGGCCCGGAGCGTCTCGGCGATCGGCAGCAGGTCCTCGGCGGTGCCGCGCCGGGCCGCCATCTCCTCGCCGAACCGGCGCCAGACGATGTCCGTTCCGATCCGGTAGGCCGAGATGATGTCCTCGGCGGGCAACGAGCGGGCCAGCGCCGTCACCTCGTCGAGGTGTGTCTCCGGGATGGCGTACGCCCGGCCGTCGCCGTGCCCCTGTGGTCCCCGCCGCTCCTCGGACCAGCGCTGCACCAGTGACAGGCCGTTGCGCAGGGACGCCAGCACCCGCGGTCGGAGCTGGCCCACCGACACCCCTGCGTAGGAGGGGATTTGGGCCCGCAGGCCGCCGATGACCTCGTCGGTGAGGGCGTCGATCGCGGCATGCAGCGCGGCGACGGACTCCGGCACCGTTGTGGAAGTCTCCACCCGTCCCCTCCCGACTCGGTGTCTTTCCCCATGGCGAAAGCGATCATTCGTCGCCATGCTACGAGGAAGCCGCCCGAACCCCTACAGATGTTCGATCCTGGACGACTTTTCCCCGCCGTCCGGATCCGTCCCGGCGTTCGGCGCCCGGCCCCGCTGTGCCTCCCCATCACCCCCCGCATCATCAAGGAATCCCATGGCTGTTTCCTGGCGTCGTATCGCGGTGCCCGCCGCCGCGGTCGGCGTACTCGTCCCCGCCGCCCTCGGCACCCATGCGCTGCTCTCGCACTCCGAGGAGCCCGGCACGTCCGCGGCCGGCATACGGGCCACCGGGCCGACGGCCCCGGGTGCCGTGCCGGACGACGCCCGGGCCACCGGTCCGGAGGGCACCGCCGCGGTGGCCCGGCCGTCCGATGCGCCGACCCGCTCCGGCAATTCGGTCTCCGTGCAGCTCTCGTCGTACGACGCGCAGCGCAAGCAGGCGGAGCTCAAGCCGTCGGCCGGCAAGACCGTACGGACCGGGGACGTGATCGCCGCCGCGCCGAACCGGCACGCCCCGTCGGGTGCGCTGTTCAAGGTCGGCAAGGTCACCGGTTCCCGCGACGGCAAGGTCCGGGTGACCACCGCCCCCGCCACGCTCTCGGAGCTGCTCGGCGATCAGAAGGTGGACCAGCGCGCGGCGTTGCAGCCCGGTGAGGTCTCGGTCAGGCCGCTCTCCTCGGGTGTCACCGTGCAGAAGCCCGCCGCCGGCACCGCGGCGGGCAGCGACGGCCCGGCCACCCCGTCCGGCAGCCCCGGCGCCACCCCCTCCGGCTCCCCGAGCCCCTCGGCATCCGCTTCCTCCGGGGTCCGCACCCAGCTCGTGCCCTCCGGTACCCGCCCGGCCGCCACCTCCTCCGGCAGCACGCTGTCGCCCGACGCGCGCAAGGCGCTCACCACCCTGCGGCTGGGCGTCAACGTGCCGCTGCCCAAGGGCGTGGAGGCGACCGGCAAGTCTCCCGCCAAGCTGGCCGGCGAGGTGACCTTCCGGCCCGAGCTGATCTTCCAGTACGAGAAGCGCGGCGGGCTGAACCTGCTGCCGCAGCGCGCGGCCATCGGCCTCGGCGGCTCGTACGCCTACGGCTGGCAGGTGCACGGCAAGGTCCGCGGGACCGCCGACACCGGGCAGGTCGCGGTGCCGCTGGCGGCGGTCACCGGACGGCACGTCTTCTGGGTGGGCCCGGTCCCCGTCGTGGTCAGCACCGAGGTCACCTTCACCTACCGCTTCACCGCGGGCGGGCGCATCGTGCTCGACGCGGACCAGCGCACCTCCGGCTCGTTCGCCGTCGGCGCGAAGTACGACCGCCAGGCCGGATGGCAGGCGCTGCACGAGGCACACCAGCAGACCAAGGGAGCCGCTCCCCGGGTCGAGGGTGCGGCCACCGCGACGGCCCGTGTCGGCGCGCACGCGCAGGTGTTCCTCTACGACACCGCGGGCGTCGGCGGCGACCTCTCCGTCCACCTCACCGGGCGGGCCGCGGCGAGCAACGGCAGCGCCCCGGCCTGGGCGCTCAGCGCGGGTTACGACCTCAAGACCGAGCTGATGCTGCAACTGAAGATCTTCGGCATCCAGATCGCCGACCTCAGGACCACGCCGTTCGCCCTGCACGACGAGCGCAAGCTCTTCGGACGGGGGAAGCTGCCCGCCGCCTGAGCCTTCACTCCGCACACGCAAGGACGGCGCCCCCGGGACATCTCTCCCGGGGGCGCCGTCCTTGCGTCCGCGTGGCCTTGGCGGTCGTCGGCGTACCGACGCCGCCGCTCTCACCCCAGCCGCCGGTACTCCGAGCGCAGCAGCTGTTCCTTCGCCGGCCCGCCGACCCGCCACTCCAGATGCCAGGTGTCCGGCCCGGTGACGGTGAAGCATCCCGCGTACCGGTCCGCGGCACAGGGGTGGACGGCGCTCCAGCGGCCGGTCCGGAGGTCGAGGTCGTGGAAGGGCCGGCCGTCGGCGAAGTCGACCTCGGCGGTGCCGTCCGGCCGGGGCCGCAGCCACAGGGTGCGGCTCGCCGGGTACTGGGTCCCGCCCCAGTTCAGTCGCCCCTCCTCGAAGTGGAGCAGCCCGTCCCCCGCCGGATCGGTACGGAACTCCGCGGTGCCGCGGAAGCCGCCCTCGGTGCCGGCCCGCAGGTCGTACACGGTGCGCTCGATGCTCCAGCGGCCGGAGAGGTACGCCGCGGCATCGGGGACGGGGTACGGAGACGGCTCGGCGACCGGCCCCGGCACCGCGCCATGCTCCGGGTCCTGCTGAGGCTCCCGCCCACGCCTTCGGTCCGGCTCACTGCCCATCCCCCCATTCTCCCGTCCGCCCGCCGGGTCACTCCGTCGGCCCCACCCGGTGCCGTTCCCTCTCCCCCGGCCCTTCGTACCGTGCGGAGCCGCACCGCCCGTCTTACTCTCGGTTCAGTGATCGTCACCGAGGTCCGCGCGGCGGGCCGCCCGTCGGCCCGACGCCGTCGGCCGGGGCGCCGCGCCCGCCGCTGCCGCCTCGTACGAGCCGGAGACCGGAGGCACCACCATGCCGGAGCTGTTCATCGGCGGTCTGTGGACCGCAGCGGCCGACGGGCAGGTGCGGGAGATCCGCTGCCCGGCGGACGGCACGCTGGTCGCGACCGTCGACGAGGGCGGGCCGAAGGACGCGGCGACGGCCATCGGCGCCGCCCGGACGGCCTTCGACGACGGGTCCTGGCCACGGACACCGGCGGCCGAGCGCGGCCGGCTGGTGCTGCGCGTCGCCGAGCTGCTGGAGCGCGACAAGGACGCGCTGGCCAGGGCCGAATCGCTGGACACCGGCAAGCGGCTGGTCGAGAGCGGCTACGACATGGACGACATCGCCAACTGCTTCCGCCACTTCGGCAACCTCGGCGCGTCCGGCGGTACCGACCGGGTGGTGGACGCCGGCGACCCGGAGATCGACAGCACGGTGCGGCACGAGCCGGTCGGCGTCTGCGCGCTGATCACCCCGTGGAACTACCCGCTGCTGCAGACCGCCTGGAAGGTCGCCCCCGCCCTGGTCACGGGCAACACCTTCGTCCTGAAGCCCAGTGAGCTCACCCCGCACACCGCCATCCACCTCATGCGTCTGCTGGCCGAGGCCGGGCTGCCGGACGGCGCGGCCAATCTGGTGCTGGGCACCGGCCAGGCCGTGGGCGCGCCGCTGACCGAGGATCCACGGGTGGACATGGTGTCGTTCACCGGCGGTCTGCTCACCGGCCGGCGCATCATGGCCGCGGCGGCGCCCACGGTGAAGAAGATCGCCCTGGAACTGGGCGGCAAGAACCCGAACATCGTCTTCGCGGACGCCGATTTCGACACCGCCGTCGACTACGCCCTGATGGCGGCCTTCCTGCACTCCGGGCAGGTCTGCTCGGCGGGCGCCCGGCTGCTCGTCCAGGAGGAGCTGCACGATGCGTTCGTCGACGAGCTGGTCTCCCGCACCCAGCGGATCCGGCTCGGCGGGCCGTTCGACGAGCACGCCAGGACCGGCCCGCTGATCTCGGCCGCGCACCGCGAGAAGATCGAGGCGTATGTGGCGGCCGGGCTCGACGAGGGCGCCGTACTGCTCTGCGGCGGCTCCCGGCCCGACGATCCGTCGCTGGCGAACGGCTTCTACTACCTGCCGACCGTGCTGGACGAGTGCACCCCGGACATGTCCGTCGTACGCGACGAGAGCTTCGGCCCGGTGCTGACCGTCGAACGGTTCCGTACCGAGGACGAGGCGGTCTCGCTCGCCAACGACACGGTGTACGGGCTGGCCGGAGCGGTGTGGACGCAGGACAGCGGACGGGCCCACCGGGTCGCCGCCCGGATGCGCGCGGGAACGGTGTGGATCAACGACTTCCATCCCTATGTGCCCCAGGCGGAGTGGGGCGGGATGAAGCAGTCGGGCATCGGGCGCGAGCTGGGGCCCGCGGGGCTGGCCGAATACCAGGAGGCCAAGCACATCTGGCGCAATACCGCGCCGCGTCCGCAGAGGTGGTTCGAGTGACCGACGCCGACTCCCCGCGCCCGGGCACCCGGGCCGACGGTTCGCACGACGACGACTCGCTCGCCGAGCTCGGCTACAAGCCGGAACTCAAGCGCACCCTGGGCAACTTCCACACCTTCGCCGCCGGAATCAGCTACATCTCCATCCTCACCGGCACCTTCCAGCTGTTCTACTTCGGCATCGCCCACGGCGGGCCGGCGTACTGGTGGTCCTGGCCGATGGTCTTCCTCGGGCAGCTGATGGTGGCGCTGTGCTTCTGCGAGCTGGCCGCCCGCTACCCGGTGGCCGGATCGGTCTACAACTGGTCCAAGAAGCTCGGCGGCCCGCACATCGGCTGGCTCGGCGGCTGGATGATGGTGACCGCCACCATGGTGTCGCTGTCCGCGGTGGCGCTGGCGTACCAGGTGACGCTGCCGCAGATCTCGTCCTGGTTCCAGTTCATCGGCGACGGCACCGGCAAGTCCGCGGCCGAGAACGCCGTGGTGCTCGGCACCATCCTCATCACCTTCACCACCCTGGTGAACGCCTTCGGCGTCAAGCTGATGGCGCGGATCAACTCCGCGGGCGTGGCGATCGAACTCATCGCCGCCATCGTCCTGATCATTCTTCTCGCCGCGCACGTCACCCGCGGCCCGGGCGTCGTGCTGAACACCTTCGGTCTGGGCAGCGGCGAGAACCTCGGCTACTTCGGTGCGTTCCTCACCGCGGCACTGGCCTCGGCGTACGTCATGTACGGCTTCGACACCGCCTCGTCGCTCGGTGAGGAGTCCAAGGACCCCGGTCGCAACGCGCCCCGCGCCATCCTGCGGGCGCTGGTCGCGTCCTTCCTCATCGGCGGCCTGATCCTCCTGTTCGCCCTGCTCTCGGTGCCCGATCTGCACTCCGCGAAGCTGTCCGTGGACGGCCTGCAGTACGTGGTGCTCTCCACGCTCGGCTCGACCATCGGACAGATCGTGCTGTGGTGTGTGGTCATCGCGATCACCGTGTGCGAGCTGGCGGTGCACACGGCCGGCATCCGGCTGGCGTTCGCCATGGCCCGGGACAACAACCTCCCGGCCGCCTCCCTGCTGGCCAAGGTCAGCCCCCGCTTCCAGACGCCGGTGCTGCCGGCCGTCGTCATCGGCCTGGTGGCGATCGGCATCCTCCTCATCAACGTCAACCAGCCGCAGATCTTCTCGGTGATCACCAGCATCGCGATCATCATGATCTACCTGGCCTACCTGGCGGTCACCCTGCCGATGCTGTTCCAGCGGCTGCGCGGCAACTGGACGCCGGCCAAGGGGAAGTTCTCCCTGGGCAAGTTCGGCCTTCCGGTGAACATCCTCGCCGTGCTCTGGGGCTTCGGGATGTCCCTCAACCTCGCCTGGCCGCGCGCCGCGGTCTACAACGCGACCGGCCCGCAGCACTGGTACCTGCGCTGGGGCGCCTTCCTGTTCATCGGCGTCGTGGCGATCGGCGGGTTCACCTACTACTGGTTCGTCCAGCGCAAGCGCACCGGCGTCCTGGCCATGCATGCGGCCGTCACCCCCGACAGCGGCGGCCCGGGCAACAGCAGCACCCCCACCCCCTGATCAGGAGCGCGCGATGTCCCGAGAGGCCCCTGTGGACGAGTTCGACTACGTCGTGGTCGGCGGCGGCACGGCCGGTTCCGTCGTGGCGGCCCGGCTCAGCGAGGACCCGACGGCCACCGTCTGCCTCCTGGAGGCCGGCCCCTCCGACGTCGGTGATGAGAACGTGCTGCGCCTGGACCGCTGGATGGGGCTGCTGGAGTCCGGCTACGACTGGGACTATCCGGTCGAACCGCAGGAGAACGGCAACAGCTTCATGCGGCACGCCCGCGCCAAGGTGCTCGGCGGCTGCTCCTCGCACAACTCCTGCATCGCCTTCTGGGCCCCGGCCGAGGACCTCGACGAGTGGGCCGCGATGGGCTGTACGGGCTGGAGCGCGGCCGACTGCTTCCCGCTCTACCAGCGGCTGGAGAACAACGACGCCCCCGGCGACCACCACGGCCGCAACGGCCCGGTCACCCTGCGCACCGTCCCGCCGCACGACCCGTGCGGGGTGGCGCTGCTGGAGGCCTGCGTGGCGGCCGGCATCCCGACCACGCCGTTCAACACCGGTAAGACCGTCGTCCGGGGCGCGAACTGGTTCCAGATCAACTGCCGCCCGGACGGCACCCGTTCCTCCGCGTCGGTGTCCTATCTCCACCCCCTCCTGGGCACCCGCAAGAACCTGGAGGTGCGCACCGGGCTCCAGGCCAGACACCTGAACTTCGACTCCGCCCGGCGCTGCACCGGCGTGGACTACCTCGCGCCCGACCTGATCCACACCCGCACCGTCAACGCCCGCCGCGAGACCGTCGTCTCCTGCGGCGCCATCGACTCCCCGAAGCTCCTCATGCTCTCCGGCATCGGCCCGGCCACCCATCTGCGGGCCACCGCCATCGAGCCGATCGTCGACTCCCCCGGCGTGGGCTCCCACCTCCAGGACCACCCGGAGGGCGTGATCATGTGGGACGCCAAGCAGCCCATGGTCGACACCTCCACCCAGTGGTGGGAGATCGGCATCTTCGTGAACACCGAACCCGGCCTCGACCGCCCGGACCTGATGTTCCACTACGGCCAAGTGCCCTTCGACATGAACACCTACCGTCGCGGCTACCCCACCTCGGAGAACGCCTTCTGCCTCACCCCGAACGTCACCCGGGCCCGCTCGCGCGGCACGGTCCGGCTGCGCACCCGCGACTTCCGTGACAAGCCCATGGTGGACCCGCGCTACTTCACCCACGAACACGACATCCGCGTCATGACCCACGGGCTGCGCCTCGCGCGCGAGATCGTCTCCCAGACGCCCATGGTCGAGTGGGCCGGTACCGAACTCGCCCCCGGGCCGTCCACGCACTCCGACGCCGACCTGTTCGAGTACGTCCGCGCCACGCACAACACGGTCTACCACCCCGCGTCCACGGTCCAGATGGGCGCCCCCGACGACCCGTCGACGCCCCTCGACCCCCACCTGCGCGTCAAGGGCGTTACCGGCCTGCGGGTGGCCGACGCTTCGGTGATGCCGTTCCTGCCGGCCGTGAACCCCTGTATCACCACGATGATGATCGGGGAGAAGTGTGCGGATCTGATGCGCAGCGACTGATGCGCCCCGGCCGATCACGGATCGACGGAGCGCACGGCAACGACCTACGAGGTGGGCTCCCTTCGCCGGCATGGTCCGGATCAGGTGCTTGGGGGTCGCCGTCCGGTCTTGCGACCTTCCGGCCTCTCAGCCCGGCCTTCCTTCACGTCCTCGGCGGCAACCAGAGCTGCCTTCCCCGAGGCCAGTCCGGTCGGACTCCCTCGCTCGCCCCGTAGGCCTGCGTTCAGGATACTCCCGGACAAAGGGTATGGAACAGGCAATTCCGACTTTTTCTCGGCGCCGCCCGGAAATGCAGAAAACCCCTGCTGAGCAGGGGTTTTCGTCGGTGTCCGAGGGGGGACTTGAACCCCCACGCCCGATAAAGGGCACTAGCACCTCAAGCTAGCGCGTCTGCCATTCCGCCACCCGGACTAGGTGTGATCTTCGCGGGGCGTTCCCCGCGGCGACATGGACAACAATACCAAGGTTTCGGAGTGCCTTTCACCTGCATATCCGTCCGCCACATAACCTCGATTTATGGGCAATGATGGACATGTCGCGCATATCAGTGGTCCACGCAGGCCACGAGCGCTTTCGCCGCTGCGGGAGCATCTGCGGGACACCTTCTGGTTCGCCCCGACCGCGGGGCTGCTGTGTGCGGTGCTGCTGTGGTGGGCGGCGTCGGCCATCGACCTCAAGATCATCGCGTTGCTCCAGCAGGCGCATGCGTACGAGGCGGTGCGGGAACTGGTCTCGATCGCCGAGGACACCAAGACGATCGTGACGACGATCAGCTCGGCGATGATGACCTTCATCGGTGTGGTCTTCAGCATCTCGCTGGTCGCGGTGCAGATGGCGAGCGGTCAGCTCACCCCGCGGGTGGTGCGGATCTTCATCAGGAGCCGGATCAGCAAGATCACGCTCACGGTCTTCCTGGCGACCTTCCTCTTCTCACTGCTGGTGCTCACCTCGTACGAGAGCGAGACCGACGTCCGGCAGGTCACGTCGGTGCCCGTCGTGCAGAGCGTGCTGACGATGGTGTTGGTGGGGCTCAGCCTGATCCTGTTCATCGCGTATGTGTCGGCGACCTTGCGGCTGATGCAGGTGGGGCCGGTGGTCGACCGGATCACCCGGGAGGCGCTGCGGATGCTGGCGCGGCAGGGCACGGGAGGGGAAGGCGGGGAGGACGGGGCACGTCTCGCGCCGGAGACGGGGCGGATCGCGCACGAGGGGCGGGCCGGGGCCGTCCTGGACGTGCATGTGGCGCGGCTGGTGCGGGTGGCGCGGCGGCAGGGGGTCGTCCTGCGGCTGATCCCGCGGATCGGGGACTTCGTGATGCCGGGGACGCCGGTGCTGGCGGTGCACGGCGGAGCGCCGCCGCCGCGGCGGGCGCTGCGGTACACGGTGTCGGTCGGGGTGGAGCGCACCTTCCACCAGGATCTCGGGCTCGGGCTGCGGCAGCTGTCGGACATCGCGTTGCGGGCGCTGTCGCCTGCGGTGAACGATCCGACCACGGCCGTGCAGTGCCTGGACCGGATCGTGCAGATCCTGGCGGTGGTGGTGCGGCGACCGCTCGGAGCGGTCCACCACCGGGATCGCCGGGGTGCGGTGCGGCTGGTGCAGAACGTTCCCGGCTGGACGGATCTGGTGGACCTCGGGCTGACCGAGGTCCGGGGGGCCGCGGTGCACAGTCCGCAGGTGACCCGGCGGATCCTGGCCGGGATCGATGATCTGCTGCTGCTCGCGCCGCCGGACCGGCGGGAACCGCTGCTGCGGCACCGCACGCTCCTGTTGCAGTCGGTGGAGCGTGCGGTGCCGGCCGCCGCGGACCGGCGGTTCGCCTCGTCGCCCGACCGGCAGGGGATCGGCTAGGGCGGGTCCGCAAAGGTCCCGCCGTCCGCCCGGAGGGCGGGCCTGCCGTACGGCTACGGCATCAGGTGGTAGTCGGGGAAGTTGCCCGGCAGACGTTCGGACTCCGGGCCCTCGGTCACCGCGCGGACCAGGAGCTCACCGCCGACGAACGCGCCGCTCCAGGAGTTGCCGAAGCCGCCGAAGAGCTCATCGCGGTCGCCGCGGGACCGGGGCTTGCCGTGGCCGACCTTGAAGGCGCGGATCTGCGGGGCGAGACGGTCGAAGGTGTCCTTGTCGTCGCAGGACAGGCTGGCGACCAGGGCACCGTTGCTGGCATTCATGGCGGCGAGGAGCTCGGCCTCGGTGTCGACGAGGACGAGGGTGTCGACGGGGCCGAAGGGCTCGGCGTGGTGGAGCGGGGAAGAGGAGGGCGGGGCCAGAAGGGTGGTGGGCGGGAAGTAGGCGGAGGTGTCCTGGGAGGGCAGGAAGTGGCCGTCGGCGAGGCTGCCGCGGTGCAGGGGAACGGCGCCCCGGGAGATCGCCTCGGTGGTGAGGTCGGCGAGTTCCTTGGCCTTGGCTGCGTTGATCAGCGGGCCGAAGTCGAGTTCGGGGAGCGGGTCGGCGGGGTCGGCGACGGCCAGCGGGTGGCCGAACCGGACGCTGCGTACGGCCGGGAGGTACGCGGCGAGGAAGTCGGCGAAGGCCTCGCGCTGGACGACGAAGCGGGGGTAGGCGGTGCAGCGCTGCTTGGCGTAGTCGAAGGTCTTGCGCACCAGGGGTGTCAGCGACGGCCAGTCGGTGTAGTTCCAGATGCCCCAGGTGTTGAGGCCCTCCTGTTCGAGGATGTGGCGTTTGCCGAGGTCGGCGACGGCGGTGGCGACGCGGGCACCGGTGTCGCGGCCGCCGACGAAGGAGACACAGCCGATTTCCGGCGAGCGGACGAGGGAGGGTGAGAGTTCCTTGCCGCTCCCGCTGACGAGGGTGGCCGGGACCCCCTCACGGGCGGCCAGCGCGCAGGCGAGCGTGAGACAGACCAGACCGCCGTCGGTGGGGGTCTTGGCGATCACCGCGTTGCCGGCCAGTGCCTGGACGAGCATCGCGTGGATCAGCACCGACATCGGGTAGTTCCAGCTGGCGATGTTGCTGACCGGGCCGGGCAGCGGGGTGCGGTCGGCGATCATCCGGTCGATCTCGGAGACGTACCAGCGGACGCCGTCGATGGCCCGGTCGACGTCGGCCTGTGCCAGCTTCCAGGGTTTGCCGATCTCCCAGACGAGCAGCAGCGCGAGCAGTTCGCGGTGTTCGGTCAGCGCGTCGAGGGCGGCGGAGATCCGGGCCTTGCGTTCGGTCAACGGGACGTGGCGCCAGGCCCGGTGCTGGTCGAGGGAGGCCCGTACGGCGTGCAGTGCGGCGTCCGCGTCGAGCCGGGGCGGGCCGGCGACGGGGGTGCCGTCGACGGGGCTGGTGGCGGGCAGCGGGTCGCCGTCCGGGTGCCAGGCGGCGGCCCAGAGGTTGAGCGCCTGGTCGTCGCGGAAGGCTTCGGGGGCCGCGGCCAGGCTGCGCTGCCAGGCGTCCTGCCAGGACGTTCCGGGCTTGAGGCGAAGCGTCGGGGCGGGCGTGGGGTGCGCGTTCCGCTGCGAGTTCGAGGGGGATTCTGCGGTGGGGGCCATCGTTTTCTCCACTCTCGGTGCACGGCCGGAGGGGCAGGGTGGTGGCGCTCGGCGGCTCCCGGGGGAACCGTGTTACTGGACGGTAGTGGGCATGGGGGCACCGCGGGACGGTCCGGCGTCAGGTATGGCGAGTGTCACTCGGCGCGGGCGACGGGGCCACCCGGGTGAGGCGACCGCGTGGCCCGGGGGGGCGGCGCGGATCGCCGGCCTCCTCGGCGTCCGGCATCAACACGCCGTGGCGGGCGCGCAGTTCCCGGGTGCCGGTGCGCGACGAGGGTGGGCGGCGCCGCGACGGCACCGCCCACCCTCGTCGGTCGTGGGTACGGCTCAGCCGGCCGCGGGTCCGGCCGGCTGCCCCGTCCCCTCCTGCGTCCGGTCGGCGATCGCCCGGTGGTGGCGGACGACCTCCCCGATGATGAAGTTGAGGAACTTCTCTGGGCAGGATGCCCGGCGCCCGGACCAGCCACTGGAATCAATGGACGCCAGGTCAGGGAGGCCTTAGTGACGCCCCCTGCCGCCGTAGCCCCGTTCCACTCACGGTCTCCCACGTTCTGCTCACGGCCTGAGCTCGGAAGCCCGTCTCCCAAATACCTCCCACGGGCGCCCGCATAACTGCATGTCAGACCCCCAACGAAAGCGAGCCCCCTCCCGGAAGGGGAGGGGGCTCAAGGCGCCGGGCAGTAACAAAGGTGCCACCTTCGGCTACCGCCCGGCGCCCACCCGTGGGGCGCAGCTGATCGGCGCCGGGGATCATGGGAACACGCATTCGATTCACCACGCAATCACCCAGAGGGTGACCCGCGTCCCATGATCAAAAAATGTACCCTCCGTGGTACAGACATTTGATCAAGGTCGGCAGAGCGTTGACAGGTCCGTCCGATCCGCTGCCCGACTGGGTACCCACCCGCCGCCGGGCGATCGGCGCGTCCATCAGAACTGCACGACTCCGCCGCAACCTCACCCAAGAAGCGCTGGCCGAGCGCGCAGGCGGGTTAAATCGGAAAACGATCTCGCGCATCGAGAACGGCATGATGAGCCTCATCCTCGATCACCTCCTGCACATCGCCGACGCGCTCGGCGTTCCGCTCTCGGTCCTCGTACGGGATCCGTAGCCGCGGGCCCAGCGGATTGGTGCGCGCCGAGCCCGCTCAAACGGCCCACGAATGGGCGATGTCGTCCAGCCACGCGCGCTCGCCCTCGGGCGTCACGGTCAGACCGAACCGTGATTGGTCCGGTCGGCCATGGCCGACCCACCACTGGAACGCTGCCTGCGCTTCGTCCCACATCTGGCGGGGACCGGACTGCCAGACCCTCGCTGTGTCCCCGTCGCGGAACAGCACGCACGCCCAGGACCGGTCACTCAGACTGTAGAACCAGACCGGTCGCGCACCATCGTGCTTGTCCGCCACGACGTAGGAACACTGGGGGACGCGGAGGCCCATAGCGAACCGCTCCGGGCCGAATTGCTCCCCGACGAACTCCGCTTCGGTGATGGTCGTGGAGGACTCGACGCCATCCGCCACGCTCCCAGTGACGTACTCGGAGTGGGGCCGGGGCGCGAACCGCTGCGCCCGGAGCTTCATGAACTCCACAGGGCCTGTAAACCTGCCGGACGCACTCGCGCCGTCTGGCGCTACCACCAGGCGGGCCACCGCGTCGGCGTGGCTGTAATCCGTCCCCCAAGGGGCGACGATGACACCCCCCGGCCGGCATTGCTCCACCCACGCGAACGGGACGGCCCGGAGTCCGCACGTAGCGATGACCCGGTCATACGGCGCCCCGTCCTGGTAGCCCTGGAACCCATCACCGTGGACGACCTGGACAGCGGCGCGCAGCCGCTCCACCGTAGCCATGGCGGCGGTAGCAAGGGACCGGTCCACTTCGACCGTGGTCACGCACCCCGGCCCCGCACGGTGGGCCATGAGCAGCGCATTCCAGGCCGTGGCGGTGCCGATTTCCAGGGCCCGCTGCCCCGGCTGCAGGTCCAGGTCTTGGAGCATGCGGAAGACCACACTCGGCATGGACGCGGAGCTGGTCGGGACATGGCCCGGCTCGGTCCCGTTGTGCTGCCCATCGTCCCACTGGGTGACGATGGGCACGTCGGAGTCGGCGAACTCCTGCCACCTCTCCGGCTCCTCCGCCCTGGACACCGGCACACTTCGGCCAGCCGCCAGGTCGAACGGCCAGATCAGATCCGGCAGGACGATGGCTCGGGGTACGGCAGCGTAGGCAGGTGCCCAGTCGGAGGAGAGGGCACCCGCGGACATGAGGGCGCGCCCCAGCCCGTCGAGGCTGGGGCGCTCCTCGCGTGCGTTGGTGGTCACTGGGTCAGACAGCCTTGGGCGGGTTGGGGACGCCGGGGCCGCCGTCGGGGCTCGGCGCCGGGTGCGGGCCGGGGTACGGCTCGCCGGGAAGCTTGTCGCCGCCGTCGTTCTGAAGAGTCGCGATCACGGGTTCCTCCTGGTATCTCGAAGATGTTGCCCTGGTGACTGCTCTTTACGGCTGGCCCGTATCGGGCCGGTGTGCCGGCCGCCGCCGCGGTGAGGTGTGCGGCGGCCGGCGGGCCCGCGGCGCTGACGACGGGGGGGCGCCTACGCCACGGGGGCTTCAGGGGCGGAGGCGTCTCGGCTCGCCGGGCAATCGGACACCTTCTCTGCGGGCGAGAATGCGGGCCACGCCCGGGGGTACGGGCGGCGTCGCTCCGCGAGCGCACGGGCCGCACACCGTCACGACGTGCGCCGGGCCCGTCGCCGAGTCGATCTCAACGTCCCGCAAGTTGAGGGTGCTGCCGCAGTCGCAGCGGGGAGATGCCGTCACCGCTGCCCCCTCGTCATGCCGACTGCCAGCACGACGGCGAGAGCAGCCAGGCACACCAGATAGGTCACCATGCGGCGCTGATCACGCGTCATGCCTGCCTCACCGCCGTGATGGCACGGGCGGCGTGCTCGTCGGACTCCCCGAACGTGGTGACCGTCCAGCCACCCGCCTCGATGATGCGTTGCTGGAGTTGAAGACGGTGGGTGTCGTCAGTCGCGAGGCGGCCCCAGGTGTGCACCAGGCACAGCACTGGCCGCCGGCCAGCCTCCGCACGCATCGCCTCCGTCAAGGCGGCCACCGCCGGGCGGTGCGTGCCGAGCGCATGCGCACCGAGGTCGAGCCACCGTCGGCCGGCGAGCACCCACCTCATCCGGTCCACGTATGCCTGGCAGGCCAGCAGGCGCATGTCCAGGTCTCGGCGTGTTCGGCTGCTGGCGCACCGGTCGTAGACGAAAGCGAGCGGGGCCTGTGCATACAGGGATGCGGTCACGACCGGGCCCCCTCGGCCTGCTGATCCAGCAGCCACAGGCAGTTCCGAGCCAGAGCCCGCACCTGTTGATGCGCGGACACCAGCCCGGAGCCCAGACCGACAGCGGTCTGGTAACGGATCGCCGTCAGGCTGGACTGCTCCCGCGGGTCGAGCTGCTGCTCGGCGACCTCGGAGTACAGGTCCGCAATGATGAGGAGCAGAGCCTGCTCCAGCGCCACCAGCTCGTCGTACTGCGGAGGCGGACCAGGGCGCAGCGCTCGGTCTACGGTCTCCTGGATCTCGTCACGGCTCGGCGCGCCAGCGGTCGCAGTCATTGCGGCCTCCGGCCCTTGTGCTGCGGGCAGGCCACGATGAACCACTCGCGCACGCCGCCCTCAACCGGAGTGGTGACCGACCCGGCAGGGGTGAGGGGGCTATGCGCGGTTCCGCACCAGTAACATGCCTCGGCGTGCAGCCGGACGATACTCACGTCCGGATCTGCAGGTGGAGCTGTCGTTGCGGTCACGCTCATCTCCCTGTGCCGGTGGGCTTAGGAAGATGGTCGACCGCCGAGTACCCCTCAAGTACCCCTGCGAGGGGTACCGTTCAGGCGCCCGCCCCTGCGTGGCACCACTCAGCAAAGTTCGACAGCGACTCGGCATCCGCCCGCTTCAATCGGCGCAGCGTGGCCGCGTCCTCCCTCACCCACCGGTGCTCCCGCGCATGCTGCGGCGCGATCCTCCGTGCCACCTTCAGCGACTCGAACGCTGCATCTGGGCGGCCGGACCAGAGCTGTGCCCTCCCCAGCTCGATGTAGAAGCCGGACCGCCGCTCGGCCGGCAGGTCCCGCGGCGGCGCCCACTCGCGTGCCAGTTTCAGCGCCCTGCCCAGGTGATCTTCCCCAAGGCTGACCGCTACAGACACCTCGTGGATGCGGACACTGTCCGGGCCGAACGCCGTGCCGCCGTATACGCCCTCCGGGACCTGGTCGCCGAGAACGCGGGCGGCATCGAGGTGAGTCACGGTCGCGTCACCATCGCCAGCCCTGCCAGCGATCACAGCAGCCCGCATGTGCAGGGCTCCGCGCGCGGCAACGGCCTCGGCCGCCGAGGACGTTGGTGCCTGGTCCACGGCGAATTCGAGAGCGCGTAACCCAGCAGCATGTGCCCTGGCGGCGAAGAACGTCTCCGTCCGGACGTACGCCGTCGTTGCGTCCGCCACCGGGTCGTCCGCCTGTCGCACAGCCCACCGCATCAGGTCGATGAGACGGGCCGACAGGTCCCGGGCGCCGTACTTGTAGGCGACGGCGTCCGCGGCCCGGCAAGCGTCCACCAGCAATCGGGCGACGGCGGGCCGGTCTCCCGGCTCTGCCCCCTGCAGCGCGCGGCACAGCTCGGCCAGTAGGTCCGGCGCAGCACGAGCCACTCGCACGTACTGCGCGCCGAGCCGCCACGCGACGACGGACGCGACAGCCTCGGCGAGGGCCGGCAGTGAGCGGTACGGTGCGTCTTCAGGCACGTCGTAGGTCGCGAGTACGGAGGAGAGTCCCGGCATGGCCCGGTGCACGCGGTCGTCCGGGCGCTCCTTATCGGGCAGCAGCCGGGCCGGGTCGATGTCGAGAGCATCCGCGATGGCATCCAGGACAGCGTCCGACACGCCGCGCTCGCCGCGCTCGATCTTTCGGATGGTCCCGAGGCTGGTCCCGGCGGCGCGCGCCAGCTCAGCCTGTGTGAGGCTGGCGATGCGGCGCTCGTAGGCGATGCGGGGCCCTACCCCGCGATACACAATGCTGGGCATACTGGTCTCCGTTCGGTGCAGCCACTCCGAACCGTACCCGCGCCGTCACGGTCCGGGAACAGAAACGGCCCCGCCCCCATCACGCGGGCGGGGCCGTGCAGTTCGCTCACTCGGCCCGCACCACGTCGACCAGCTCGGCGAGACTCCCCACCCTCCAGTCCGCGGCCCGCGCCTCCTCGCCGTCCGCCCACAGATGCCCCAGCGGCCCGCGACGCAGGTGCGCAGTCCGTAGGCCAGCCGACTGCGCCGGGCCGACGTCGTTCTGCGGATGGTCACCGACGTACAGCACCTCGTCCGCCGCGACGCCAGCCAGCTCAACGGTGCGCGCGAAGAACTCGGGCGCAGGCTTCGCCACGCCCCACTCGCCGGACGTGGCCAGCGCATCCACCGGCAGGTCGAGAGCGCGCAGCAACTCCGCGGCGCGGGCCGTCTGGTTGCCAGCCACCACCACGCGGACACCGCTCGCCCGGAGCGCGGCGAGCGACGGCCGGACGTCTGGGTACAGATCGGACTCGTCCAGAGCCTCACCCCGACCGGCCCGCTCCATCGCAGCCCGTTCCGCCTCCACATCGATGTCCGGCCGGACAAGCCGCAGTGCATCCGCGTTATCCCGGCCCTGCGCAACCACCGCACCGACCAGAGCCGACAGCGTGTGCCGGCTGACGCCCAACCAGTCCGCCCATGCGCCCCACCCACGGTCATCACTGATGAGGGTTTCGCCGATATCGAATACCACTGCACGGATCATGCGAGCAGCCTACGGTTCGGCAACCCGTGTGCGTATGCCAGTACCCAGCCGTACGATTTGCGGCATGGCGACCACCTGCGTCACCGGCGCCGCGAGCGCGAACGAGGCGATCCGCCAGTTCATGGCCGCGCGCACTGGCCGGCCGCTGTGGCAGGACGAAGCCGAGGAGTACGAGCGGCTGCTCGCCGCATGGGCCTCCGCCGCGCACGCGCCCAAGGCCACCTGAAACGAAAAGACGCCCCGCCACCCGAAGGCGATGGGGCGTCCTTCCATGCGGCTACTTGATGCCCTGCGCCTTGGCGTTGGCCAGCAGTGCCTTGAGCCCGTTGACGTCGTAGCCGGTCAGACGGCCAGCGTTCGACGTCTTGTAGCCGCCGTTCGGAGAGCACATGATCGGGGTGTTGCCGTACGAGGTGGCCACGCAGTCGTAGGCGATCTCCTTACCGGCCGCGTCGAGGCGGTTGGGATGGTCGAGGCCGAGGGCGTGCAGCGGCTCGTGGACGATGATGTTGCGCAGCTTGTATGTGGCCGACGGGTCCGCACTTCGCAGGGTTCACTGCTTCGACGCCGCCGATCGCCAGTCTCACGCCGGCGGCCTTGGCCTGGGCGACTGCTGCTGTCAGGTAGGGCGTGTAACGGGTCTTCAGTGCGGCGGCAGCAAAGGTGATCGTGTACTGGCGTGAGGGGCTGATGCTGGTGACGCCGAGCTGGGTGGTGAGCTTCCACCCGGTGCCCTTGGTCGTGATCGTCGCAGCGTCGGCGGGGGCGGCGGTGAGCGCGCACGCCGCAAGGGCAGTGGCGGCGGCGACGGCGACGGCGAGGGGCTTGCGCATGGCTCTCCTTATGTAGTTGTGGGGGGAGTGTGATGGCCTGTTCACCAAACAGACGCACGACCCATGCGGATAGTTACACTGTCAACTAGATCGTCTTCGCGATGAGTTGAAGGCACCTGCAAAGCGCCCCGCCCCTGCCGAAGCAGAGGCGGGGCGATGGCCAGCGCGCCAGTCCTCACACGTCGATGTGGTGGATGTACTGCCGCGCCCGCTCCGACATAGGCGCCGGCGCCGGAGGCTCAAGGCCGGATTGCCGGATATAGCCCACGAGGACCCTCACCCGGGACAGGAGCCAGAGCCCAGGGCCAGATCCTGATCCCCGATGCGCTCCCGCTGCCGGGCGCTCTCCGTCTCTTGCTAGCCGATGCGCTGCTGGAGGCGGGCGATCTCCTTATCGGGCCGGTCAGCGATCGTGGCGAAATCGTCGCGGCGTACGGCGGGCGGAGCGAGCCGCCCACACACCGCCCCCCGTGACCGCCGACACCGCGATCGATGCCCATGTCTCAGGACTCACGGCGCCCCACCCTCTTGGGTCTCGGGTGCTCACGCCACCCGGCGAGGTGCCCCGGCGTACCGTCGAACACGTAACTATCCGAGATCACTCAGTGGGATCTGGAGTGTCTTCACTCCGCTCATCGTTGCTGGTAGAAGCCTGATGAGCGATGGCTTTGTGGTGGCGGACGACCTCCCCGATGATGAAGTTGAGGAACTTCTCGGCGAACGCCGGGTCCAGCTTGGCGTCCTCGGCCAGCCGGCGCAGCCGCTCGATCTGCGCGGCCTCGCGGGCCGGGTCGGCGGGCGGCAGGCTGTGCCGGGCCTTGAGCTCGCCGACCTGCTGGGTGCACTTGAAGCGCTCGGCGAGCAGGTGCACGAGGGCGGCGTCGAGGTTGTCGATGCTGCCGCGCAGATAGCCCAGCCGTTCACGGGCCGCCTCGTCGGCGACGGCGGCCGCTTCGCCGGCCGCCGGTGCTGTCCCCTCGCTCATGTGCGTCTCGCCATTCGTGGTTCGGTTGCCTGGTGCGATGTCGTGCTGATGGTGCTTCCTCGATGATCGGATGCACATTACCCGGACGGTGACCGGCGGCCGGGCCGGTCTCGCGGATCGGACCGGAGGCGATCCGTTCCGGCCACGGAGGAAGAGCCGCCTGCCGGAACCGGGGAGCCGTCCCGGGGTTGGCGGCCGGGGCGACGGTGTCATCGTGCTCGACGATCCACGACGGGGCCGGCCCGTGTGGCCGCGGTGGCGGTGGCCCGGGCACCCCCCGTCGGACGACGCCCGGTGGCAGGTTCCCCCACAGAACCCGCCACCGGGCCGCTCTTCATGGGGCGCGGCGCTCGGCCCTCCCCGGCTCAGGCACATACCCAGGCCGCCGCCCCCTCACCCCTCCTTTTCGTTTTGGTGATCTGTCCGGCACGCTCGCCGGGCTCATGACCGCGCCCCGGTCCGCGGCGGTCGGCGTACTCGGCGTACTCCAGGAGGACGCCGCCGGTAGTGCGGGTGAACAACCGCCCGGCACCGGAGAGTTCGAGCGTCGCCGCGGGCGCGGTGTGGCACAGGACGAGGCACCTGCCGGCGCTGCCGGTGCGGTCGGCCGGGTCCTCGCACCTCCCGAGCCCGTCCGCCTGCCGCCGGAACACACCGGGGAATCCGTCGCACGGACCGGGGCCGCGGGAGGGTGCCCCTGGGAGGATGTGCCCGTTCGCACCAGGCAGCCGACCGACCATCGGCGCCGGACAACGCAGGGGGTTTCCGCCGTATGAGCAGGGATCGCATCCGTATCGCAGGGGCCGATGTCGCCGTCGTGGGCGGCAGTATCGCGGGGTGCGCCACGGCGCTGGCCGCGCACCGGGGCGGCGCGGGCCGGGTCACCGTCTTCGAACGCACCACCGGGCACCTCGCGGACCGCGGGGTCGGCCTCGTCGTGCACGACGCCCGGTACGCCGAGCTCACGTCCGCCGGGTACATGGACACCGGCATGCCGTGGGTGCAGCTGACCACCGGCCGCTGGTACGTACGCGACGGCGCCGCTCCGCTCGGCCGCCAGATCGGTGCGCGGCCCTTCCCGTTCCGCTCGTACTGCTGGGGGCCGCTCTGGCAGGAGTTACGGCGGCGGCTGCCCCGGGACACCGTCTTCCGGCCGGGGGTCCGGGTGGCCGCGGTCGGCGAGGCGGCGGACGGCGTCACGCTCCGCCTCGACGGCGCCGACGGGGACGAGGCCTCCGCGGGCAACGGCGAGCGGCACCGCACCGACACCGCCGCCGGCACCTCCGCCGGCCGTCATACGGAGCGCTTCGACCTGGTCATCGGCGCGGACGGCTATCGCTCGGTGGTCCGCGACACCGCGTTTCCCGGTGTGCGGCCCGACTACGCCGGCTATCTCGCCTGGCGCGGCGCGGTCCCGGCCGACCGGCTGACGGCGCTGCGCTTCCCCGGCCTGCCCGCCGACCCCTGGGCGGAGGAGGACTGCATCTACGGCGTCTTCCCCGGCGGCCACGTCATCATCTACCGCATCCCGGACGGCCAGGGCGGCCACCGCGCGAACTGGGTCCTGTACACCGCCCCGCCCGCCGGCCTCGACCTGGGCCTCGACACCCCCACCAGCCTGCCGCCCGGCACCCTCACCGACGCCCTGCACGCCCACTTCACCTACGTCACGGACGAGTTGCTGCCACCCTACTGGGGCGGGCTGATGCGCCTGACACCACGTCACGAGCTGTTCATCCAGCCGATGTACGACTTCACCGCGGCGCGCTACACGGCGGGCCGGCTGGTGCTCGCGGGCGATGCCGCCACCGTGGCCCGCCCGCACACCGGCGCCGGCGCGGTCAAGGCGCTGCAGGACGCCGCCGCCCTGGAAGCCGCGTTGCGCGCCGTACCCGAGCGGCCCGACGCGCTGACGGCGTACGGCACCGGGCGCGGCGCGACCGGCCGGACGATGGTCGAGCTGGGACGCCGGCTGGGCCGGGCCCTGGTCCAGGACACCCCGGACTGGCGGACGCTGGACCAGGCCGGACTGGAGGCCGCCTGGGCCGCGGCCGACGGCTCGGGCACGTTCGGCGGCCGTGAGCTGAAGAACTGATGCCCCGGGGCACCCCGCACCGCCGGCCCGGCCGGGCCGATGGGGCATACGGTGCGGGGTGCGACGCCGGCTGCCCGACCGCACCGCCGTGCAGGAGAATGGGAACGCCGAGGTCACCTCGCCGTACGCCCCGGTGACCACGGCGGCAACCTCCGCACCAAGGGCTTCGGCTCTCCGCACAGACAGCGCCGGGACCGAGCCGGCCCGGTGAGAACGGGACTGATCAGACATGGGACGGGTCACCGAGCGACGCCGCGTCATCCGCATCCGTGACGGTGCCGTGAGCACCCGCCCGGACACCCTCGTCGCCGAGGAACCGCTGGAGATACGGCTCGGCGGCAAGCCGCTGGCGATCACGATGCGCACACCGGGGGACGACTTCGCGCTCGCCGCCGGCTTCCTCGTCAGCGAGGGCGTGCTGGCGAGCGCCGACGAGCTGGCGAACATCGTCTACTGCGCGGGGGCGACGGCGGACGGGGAGAACACCTACAACGTCGTGGACGTCCGGCTCGCGGACGGGGTCCCGGTGCCGGACATCACCCTGGAGCGCAACGTCTATACGACGTCGTCGTGCGGGCTGTGCGGCAAGGCCAGCCTGGACGCGGTGCGCACCACCGCCCGCTGGGCCCTGGACTCCTCCCCCGCCACCCCCGTCCGCATCGAACCGGCGACGCTCGCCGCCCTGCCCGACCGGCTGCGGGCCGCTCAGCGGGTGTTCGAACGGACCGGGGGCCTGCATGCCGCGGCGCTGTTCACGACGGACGGTGAGCTGCTCGACATCCGGGAGGACGTGGGGCGGCACAACGCCGTGGACAAGATCGTCGGGCGGGCGCTGCAGCAGGGGCGACTGCCGCTGTCGTCCAGCGTGCTGATGGTCTCCGGCCGGGCGTCGTTCGAGCTCGCGCAGAAGGCCGTGATGGCGGGCATTCCCGTGCTGGCCGCGGTCTCGGCGCCCTCCTCGCTCGCCGTCGACCTGGCCGCCGAGACCGGGCTGACCCTGGTCGGATTCCTGCGCGGCTCCTCCATGAACGTGTACGCGGGCGAGCACCGCCTCGCCCTGCCCGCGGAAGCCTCCACCCGTACGGACTGAGCCCGCGCACCGCCGCACGGGCGAGCGCAGCGTCCGGCGCGGTAGACCCCGCGCGCCCACCGGCCCGGCGCCCGCCCATGGCTCAGCGGCCCCCCACGCGCCCACCGCGCCCGGCCCGGCCAGGTGTTCACTCCCCCGGCAGCGCGATCCGGGTCAGCAGCGCGACCAGCTGTTCGCGTTCGGCCGGGGTCAGGGCGGCGGTCAGTTCCGCGTTGGCCTCGTCGCCGAGCTGTTCGGTGCGGCGCAGCCGCAGCCGGCCGTCGGCCGAGATCTCAACGGCGTTCTTGCGGCGGTCCCGGGGGTCGGGGGTGCGGGTCACCAGCCCGTCCTGCTGCAGGTCGTTGACGATCGCGACCATGTCCTTGGGGTCGATCCGCAGTGTCCGGCCGAGCTCCGCCTGGGAGACCGGACCGATTTCCCCGACGGCCGACAGCACGGCGTGATGCATCATCCGCATGCCTTCGGCGGCGAGGGCGTCGGCGACCAGGCGGTGACCGCGGGCAGCGGCGCGGCCCAGCAGCCAGCTGGGGAGCGCGCGGATCCGGCTGGGGGCGTAGGGGGTGTCGGCCATGGGGTCACCGTACCCAGAAATCCATTGGAGGGCCCCACGAAAACCGTTGGCGGAACCAATGAATGAGGCTATCGTTGGGGAGCCCAATGAAACCCGGCCGGCGCACGCCGCTCGACGATCCCGGAGGTGCTCGCCCATGCGCCGAGTCCGATTCCATACCTACGGCGGCCCCGAGGTCCTGCGCGTCGAGGAGGCCGAGGCACCGGTGCCCGGCCCCGGGGACCTGCTGGTGCGCACCGAGGCGATCGGCGTGACGCTGCCGTGCGTCCGCCGGGTGCGCGGGGACGGCAAGGGCGGCGGCGATCCCCTGCCCGCGACACCCGGCGGCGAGGTCGCCGGTACGGTCGTCGCGGTCGGCCCGGAGGTCACCGGCTTCGCCCCCGGCGACCGCGTCACCTCGCTCACCCTCACCGGCTCCTACACCGAACTCGCCCTGGCACCCGCCTTCCTGGCGAGCCGGATACCGGACGGGGCAGGCGCCGTGGAGGCGGTGGCGCTGGTGCGCGGCGGCCATGTCGCGCTCGCCGCGCTCAGCACCGCGGCACCGCAGGCCGCCGAGTCCGTACTGATCACCGGCGCGGCCTCCGGCACCGGGCACCTCGCCGTCCAACTGGCCAAGCTCCAGGGGGTACCGCGGGTGGTGGCCGCGGTCGGCTCGGCCGCCAAGGCGGAGTTCCTCTACGGGCTGGGGGCCGATGAGGTGGTGGTCTACGGCCAGGAGTCCTGGGGCGAGCCGGTCGATGTCGTCCTGGACGGCGTCGGCGGCGAGCTGCTGCCGCGCGCGCTGGCCGCACTGGCTCCCGGCGGCCGGCTGATCTTCTTCAACTCCGGCGGCGGGACGGTCCCGGCGTACGAGCTGCTGGCGGGCGCCAAGACCATCACGGGCCTGACGATGCGCCGCTTCTCCACCGTCCACCGGGAGCTGTACGAGCAGCACCGGGGGCAGCTGTGGGAACTGGCCCGGTCCGGCCGGCTGCGGGCCGCGGTCCATGCCGAACTCCCCCTGGACGAGGCCGCGAAGGCGCACGAGATCATCGAGGCCCGGACCAACCTCGGAAAGGTGGTGCTGCGGCCGTGAGGCACGGCCGTCGTCGGCGGCACCTGCGGAGCACCCGCCACACCCGGCGCTCCCGGCCCTCGTACCGCACCGGGCGCACCCGGCGCAGCACTGCGGGCCGGGCGAGTGAATTACGGCCGCGGCGCGGAGAACCGGCGCACGCTCCTTGTCGCGGTCCGCACGCGGCAGTAGCTTCCGTCGCGATGCACATAGGACGTGGGATGTCCTGATGACCCGACGCCGATGCCTCGAAGGGCAGGCCGGACCATGACGTCAGTTCTCCGCGCACACCCCAGCCACCGCAGCAGACCCCGGCGTCCGCGCGCCGCGGCCCTGCTCGCCGCGCTGACTGCCACCGCCCTCGCCCTCCTGCCGACCGCCCCCGCACATGCCGCGCCCGACGGAGCGTCGGGACGTATCCGGGCCGCCGCCGCGGCGCCGTCCCCCGACGGCGGCTTCGACCAGCGGATCCTCTTCAAGGCCTCCCAGGAGCAGGGCTACTCCTGCTTCCGTATACCGGCCGTCGTGAAGACCGTGCGCGGCACCCTCCTCGCGTTCGCCGAGGGCCGGCGGCACGACTGCGGTGACGCGGGCGATATCGACCTCGTCCTCAAGCGTTCCACCGACGGCGGCCGGACCTGGGGCCCGCTCCAGGTCATCAACCACGGCAACGGCGACACCCACGGCAACCCGGCGCCCATCGTGGACCGTCGCACCGGCCGGATCGTGCTCGCCGAGACCTACAACAAGGGCCGCGGCGACGGCCTCAGCTGCGACGTCCCCTGCGACCGCACCCCGCACCTCCAGTACAGCGACGACGACGGCGCCACCTGGTCCACCCCCCGCGACCTGACCACCGCCATCCGTCCCCCGCAGTGGAACTCCTGGTACGCCACCGGGCCCGTGCACGGCATCCAGCTCACCCGCGGACGGCATGCGGGCCGGCTGGTGTTCGGCATCAACTCCGAGAGCTTCGCGGGGGGCCGGGTCACCGCCAACCACGCCGCCCTGGTCCACAGCGACGACGGCGGCGCCACCTGGAAGGTCGGTGCGCTGGACACCTGGCCCGTCGCCGCCGACGGCACGTTCCGTCAAAAGCCCTCGGAGATGACGCTCCTGGAACGCTCCGACGGCACCGTCTACGTCAACGGGCGGGAACAGGACGGCACCGACCTCGGCCATCGCACCGCGGCGGTCAGCCGCGACGGCGGCGACTCCTTCGCCGCGCCGTTCCGCGCCCTCCCCGACCTCTACTCCCCGATGGTGCAGGGCTCGGCACTACGGCTGCCGCACCCGCGCACCGGCCGCGGCCGCACCTTGTTCGCGGCCCCCGCCGACCCCGACCGGCGCCGGACCATGACCGTCCGCACGTCCTGGGACGAGGGCCGCACCTGGGAGGGCGTCGACCGGGGAGCCCGGGTCACCACCGACTGGTCCGGCTATTCGGACCTGGTCGCCGTCTCCGACGACGTCACCGGCCTGATGTACGAGGGCGGCGCGGTCGACGCCCGGGACGAGATCCGCTTCGCCCGTTTCACCGAGGACTGGCTCGGCCCGCGCCGCGGCCCGGATCCCACGACGCGCGATGCCGCCCCGGGCGCCCGGCCGGCCCTCGTCCTGGGCGGCGCCCGGACCACCGCGGGACGCTTCGGCCGGGCGCTGTCCTTCGACGGCACGAACGACGCGGTGCGACTCCCCTACCGCGGCTCCCTCCCCCTGGGCACCGACGACTTCACCTGCAGCCTGTGGTTCCGCTACGACGCCACGACCGGCGAACAGCCGCTGCTGTGGATGGGCGGGGTGGGCGCCAGGGCCCCGCAGGTCGCGATCGAAGGCGACCCGGGCCATGACCGGATCGTCGCCCGCCTCACCACCGTCAACGGCCCCGCCCCGGCCGCCAGTGCCCAGGCCGTGACCCACGACGGGTACAACGACGGCGGCTGGCACCAGCTGGCGCTGCGCCGCACGGGTGGCCGGCTGCTGCTCACCGTGGACGGCGGCGAGACCACCGTCGTCCCCGACGTCCCGGGGTCGGTGAGCCGCGGCTCGGTCTTCGGTGTGCACCTGGGCCAGAAGCCGGACAGCCGCGTCCAGTTCACCGGGGCGCTGGACGAGGTACGCGTCTACCGGCGGGCCCTGTCCGACGCCGAACTGTCCGCCGTCCGCAGTGAGAACGCCCCGGCGCACGGACCGCTGGTCCTGGGACTGTCGCTGGACCGGGTGCGCGGGGCCGCGAAGAACTGAGCGGACCGGCCCGCGAGACCCGGGGCCTGCCCGGACGCCGACGCACCGGGCAGGCCTCAGCCGCGCGCTCCGCTCACCGCCGCCCCGGCCGCGCTGCCCGCCGCTGCCGCGCTCCCCGTGCCGGTGCCCGTCCCCGCCGGTTCGGCCGCCGCGGGCCCCCGTGCCGCGAAGCGCTTCGCCAGCACCGCACACACCATCAGCTGCATCTGGTGGAAGAGCATCAGCGGCAGCACCGCGAGCCCGGCCTGCGCGCCGAACAGCACGCTGGCCATGGGCAGTCCGGCCGCCAGGCTCTTCTTGGAACCGGCGAAGGTGATCGCGATCCGGTCCGCGCGGGGAAAGCCGAGCCGCTTCGCGCCGTACGAGGTGGCGGTCAGCATCACCGCGAGCAGCGCGGCCTCCACTCCCAGCAGACAGAGCAGCCGCGGGCCGGAGACCTGGTGCCAGATGCCCTCGACCAGGCCGGCACTGAAGGCGGTGTAGACGACCAGCAGTATCGAGCCGCGGTCCACCTGGCCGAGGACCTTCTTGTGGCGGAGGAGGAAACCGCCGATCCACCGCCGCAGCAACTGTCCGGCCGTGAACGGGACCAGCAACTGGCAGACGATCGACAGCAGCCCGTCGGCCGAGAAGCCACCGCCGTTCCCGTGCAGGACGAGACCCGCCAGCAGCGGGGTGACGACGATGCCGACGAGGCTGGAGAACGAGCCCGCGCAGATCGCCGCCGCGACATTGCCACGGGCGAGGGAGGTGAAGGCGATCGAGGACTGGATCGTCGACGGCACCAGGCACAGGAACAGCAGCCCGGTGTAGAGGGCGGGCGGCAGGACGTGGGGGACCAGTCCGCGCGCGGCCAGTCCGAGCACCGGGAAGAGCACGAAAGTGCAGGCCAGGACCGTGAGGTGGAGACGCCAGTGGCGCAGTCCCGCCATGGCCTCGTGGGTGGAGAGCCGGGCGCCGTACAGGAAGAAGAGCAGCGCGACGGCGCCGGTGGACGTGCCCTCGGCGACGGTGGCGGCCGGTCCGCGGGCGGGTAGCAGGGCGGCCAGGGCGACCGTGCCCACCAGCGCCAGGATGTATCCGTCCACAGGCAGCCAGGACGGGAGCTTCGGCAAAGGGCGGCGCATGGTCTCTCTTCGGTCGTTCGGCGGCTCGCGGGCGGTGTGGCCACGGCCCTCCAGGGTGCCGCCCGCCCGGCGATCGGGAAACCCTCTTACCGTGGTCACTGTTATTACGCTTCGCGATGTGCAGCACAGAGCCGGAGGGTCCGTGTTCGAACCCGCGCAGTTGCGCACCTTTCTCGCCGTGGCGCAGACCCTGAGCTTCACCCAGGCCGCGCACCGGCTCGGGCTGCGGCAGTCGACCGTGAGCCAGCACGTACGGAAGCTGGAGGAGGCCGCCGGGCGCCGGCTGTTCGCCCGGGACACCCATGCCGTGGAGCTGACCGAGGACGGCGAGGCGATGCTCGGCTTCGCCCGCACGATCCTGGAGGCGAACGAGCGGGCCACGAGCTTCTTCGCGGGGACCCGGCTGCGCGGCCGGCTCCGCTTCGGCGCCTCGGAGGACTTCGTGCTGACCCGGATGCCGGAGGTCCTCGAAGGGTTCCGCCGGGACCACCCCGAGGTCGATCTGGAGCTGACGGTCGAGCTGTCGGGAACCCTGCACGAACTGCTGGCGGCCGGGCGGCTCGATCTCGTCCTCGCCAAGCGGCGCCCCGACGAGGCGCGCGGACGACTGGTGTGGCGCGACCGGCTGGTGTGGGTGGGCGCCGAGCGGCTGCGCCTCGATCCGCAGCGCCCGGTCCCACTGGTGGTCTACCCGCCACCCGCCCTGACCCGCGCCCGCGCGCTGGAGGCCCTGGAACGGGCGGCCCGGGAATGGCGGATCGCCTGCACCAGCGGAAGCCTGAACGGACTGATCGCCGCAACTCGGGCAGGTCTGGGCGTCATGGCACATACGAGGGGCATGATCCCGCCAGGTCTGGTCCGGATTTCGCCACGCGCCGGGCTGCCGGAACTCGGCGAAGTGGAGTTCGTTCTGCTCTACGGGCAGCGCGATCGCGCGGCACGGGGCCCGGCGGAGGCGCTGGCCGACGCGATCCTTGCGGGCGGCGACCGGCTGCAGCTCCCCTAGGGCCTGTCTTCAACGTCCCGCCCCTGCCTTGCGGGCGAACGACGGGACTTTGGAGACAGGCCCTGCGCGGCCCGGCCAGAGCCATCGGACAAGCCCTGGTCACGGGCTCCGTACCGGCCGGTAGGCCGAACTCGTGCCAGGTGCAGAGATTTCGTGCAGATATGGTCCCGGCGTCGTGATCGTCCGGCGTTGAACCAGCTGGATCATGTCCAAGCTTCTCCGAAGTAACCCGATTTCGACGGTTGGCCAGATCCCGTGCGGTCCGATTCACGACGTGGTACCGCTCTGCCGGATTCCGTCACGTTGGGGTACGGTCGCGGCCTTGTGAGCAACACCACGAGGAGCTGGGTCATTGCGCGAGTTCACCGTCCCGCCTTTGGCGACCGCGCCCCGGGTCGGCGGTCTGGCGGATGTCGTCTACGAGCAAGCCGAAGCCGATCCCGGACGCGTCGCACTGGCGCGTAAGGACGACGAGGGAAACTGGCAGAACGTCACCGCCGGGCAATTCCGGGACGAGGTCCTCGCACTGGCCAAGGGCCTGCTCGCGCAGGGCGTCCGGTTCGGTGACCGGATCGGCATCATGTCCCGTACCCGCTACGAGTGGACCCTGTTCGACTTCGCGCTGTGGTCCATCGGCGTCCAGTCCGTACCGCTGTATCCGACGTCGTCGGCGGAGCAGGTCTTCTGGATGCTGCACAACGCGGGCGTCTCGGCCTGTCTGGTCGAGCACGAGGACCATGCGATGACCATCGGCTCGGTCATCGACCGGCTTCCGCACCTGCGCAAGCTGTGGCAGCTGGACGCCGACCCGGTGGCCGAACTGAGCGCGGCCGGTGCGCATATCGACGACGACGTGGTGCACCGGCACCGCATGGCCGTCACCCCGGACGCCACAGCGACGATCATCTACACCTCCGGCACCACCGGCCGCCCCAAGGGCTGTGTGATCACCCACGCCAACTTCATGGCCGAGTCCGACAACATGGTGCTCCGCTACGAGAAGGTCTTCCACTCCAAGCCGGACGACGAGGCGGCCACCCTGCTCTTCCTGCCGCTGGCGCATGTCTTCGGCCGGATGGTGCAGGTCGCCGCGATCCGCGGCCAGGTCAAGCTGGCCCACCAGCCCGAGCTGGCAGCCCGTGCGCTCCTGCCCGACCTGCAGAGCTTCCAGCCGACCTTCATCCTCGCGGTGCCGTACATCTTCGAGAAGGTCTTCGCCGCGGCCCGGCGCAGGGCGGAGGCGGACGGCAAGGCCGGGCCGTTCGACAAGGCCGTCGAGATCGCCGTCCGCTATGCCGAGGCGCAGGAGCACAAGGCCTTCGGCACCGGCTCCGGCCCCAGTGCCTCGCTGCGGATGCAGCATCAGTTCTTCGACAAGGTCGTCTACAGCAAGGTCCGGGCCGCGATGGGCGGCCGGGTGCGCCATGCGATGTCCGGCGGCTCCGCGATGGAGCGCCGCCTCGGGCTGTTCTTCGCCGGCGCCGGTGTGCGGATCTTCGAGGGCTACGGCCTGACGGAGAGCACCGCGGCCGCCACCGCCAACCCGCCCGAGCGGACCCGCTTCGGCACCGTCGGCACCCCCGTCCCCGGCACCACCGTGCACATCGCGGAGGACGGCGAGGTCTGGCTCTACGGCGGCCAGATCTTCCACGGCTACCACAACGACCCCAAGGCGACCGATGCCGTGCTGCACGACGGCTGGTTCTCCACGGGCGACCTGGGCGCGCTGGACGAGGACGGCTATCTGACGATCACCGGCCGCAAGAAGGAAATCCTGGTCACCTCCGGCGGCAAGACCGTCTCGCCGGTGGGCCTGGAGGAGCGGGTGCGGGCGCATCCGCTGGTCGCCCAGTGCATCGTCGTCGGCAACGACCGCCCGTTCATCGCGGCCCTGGTGACCCTGGACCCGGAAGCGGTCGCGCACTGGCTGGCCATGCGGGAGAAGCCGGAGATGCCGCCGACCGACCTGGTGCGCGACCCGGATCTGGAGACCGAGATCCGGCGCGCGGTGGTCGCCGCCAACACGCTGGTCTCGCAGGCCGAGTCGATCCGTACGTTCCGGATACTGGCCAACCAGTTCAGCGAGGACCACGGGCTGCTCACCCCGTCGCTGAAGCTCAAGCGCAAGGCGATCGAGACGGCGTACGAGGTCGAGGTGGACGCGCTGTACCGGTCGTGACGGGCGGGCCGCCGCAGGTGCGGCCGTCCCTCCGCTCGACACCTTCCCTGTGCCCCGCCGTCCCGCGCTCCGCCGTCCGGCGGACCGGGATCGCCCGTGGGTCGGATGTCCACCGCGCCGGGGCCGATGAGGCTGCTGTCATGAACAGCCGCCGCCTCACCCTCCTCGGCCGGACCGCGGTCGTCGCCTGCGTCCCCTACCTCGCCCTCAAGCTGCTGTGGGTGCTGGGCATCGACGTCGGCGTCGTCGACGCCTCCCGTTTCAGCCGCACCACATGGGTCGTGGGCAACGCCTTCACCCTGCTCCTCGACGCCGTCGCCGCCGTCGTGGCACACACCCTCACCCGCCCGGCCGGCCGCCGCGCCCCGGCCTGGCTGCTGGCCTTCCCCCTGTGGATGGCCACCGGACTGCTCGTCCCGCTGCTGATGGGCCTCCTCGGCGGCAGCCTGACCGGCCTTCTCACCGGTGCCCGCAACCCGTTGTCCGCCGGCGACTTCCTGGCCCCATGGGTCTTCGGCGTCGTCTACGGCGGCTTCCTCGTCGAGGCCGGCACGCTGCTCGGTGCCTTCGCGGTGTACGCACACCAGCGCTGGGGCGGTCTGCTGCGCCGCCCGCTGCGCGCGCTTCCCCGCACCGGTACCCGGACGATGCAGCGGATCTTCCTGCTGCCCGCCGCCGTGCTGCTCGCGGCGCTGGGCACCGTCCGCATCCTGTGGGGCACCGGCTCGACCCTGGGCGCGCCGACGGCCGGGGTACCGGCCCGCAACGTCCTTACCGCCGCGGCGGACTGGGCCCAGGGAAGCTGCTCGGTCGCCGGCGCCGCCGGGCTGGTGCTCCTGGTGCTGCCCGGCCTGCTGCCCCGGCTCCGGTTCCGTACGCCGCTGGCCCTGGCCTGGGCCGGCAGCGCCGCGGCGTTCGCCTGCGGGGGCTGCCTGTGGCTGGTGCAGACGGTGACCGGCGGTCTCTCCCCCGGCGCCACCGTGGTCCCCGGCGGCCTGCCCGAGCTGGTGGGCGCGCTGGAGCTGTGCACCGGGCTCGTGGTGCTGTGCGCCGGTGCGTTCACCCTCGGCGAACTCACCGCGGCGGCCTGCCCCGTACCGGCCTCACGACGGGACCGCCCGGCTCCGCCCACCGTGCACACCCGGGAAGACTCCGCGTTCTGTGCATCGCGTCGCGCTGTACGGGAATGCGCGACTCCGGATGATCGTTGACATCCATGACCGAGAAAGCCGACGTAAGGATCGATTCCCCCGTGAGCAAGGTTCCCTCCATCACGCTCAACAACGGCGTCACGATGCCGCAGCTGGGCTTCGGCGTCTGGCAGGTCGAGGACGACCAGGCGTTCACCACCGTCGGCCAGGCCCTGGACGCCGGGTACCGCAGCATCGACACCGCGGCCATCTACGGCAACGAGGAAGGCACGGGCAAGGCGCTCGCCGCTTCCGGGATCCCCCGTGACGAGCTGTTCGTCACGACCAAGCTCTGGAACTCCGAACAGGGCCACGACGCCACGCTGCGCGCCTTCGACACCTCCCTCGCCAAGCTCGGCCTGGATTACGTGGATCTCTACCTGATCCACTGGCCGCTTCCGTCGAAGGACCTCTACGTCGAGACGTACAAGGCGTTCGAGAAGATCTACGCGGACGGCCGTGCCAAGGCCATCGGCGTCTCGAACTTCCTGCCCGAGCACCTGGAGCGGCTGGTGGGCGAGACGTCCGTCGTCCCGGCCGTCAACCAGATCGAGCTGCACCCGCAGCTGTCGCAGGCCGAGTCCCGCGCCTTCCACGCCCGGCACAACATCGTCACCGAGGCCTGGTCGCCGCTCGGCCAGGGCAAGGGCCTCCTGGAGCACCCGACGATCGCCGAGCTCGCCGCCAAGCACGGCAGGACCCCCGCCCAGGTGGTGCTGCGGTGGCACCTCCAGCTCGGCAATGTCGTCATCCCGAAGTCCGTCACCCCCTCGCGCATCGCCGAGAACATCGACGTCTTCGGCTTCGAGCTGGACGACGAGGACCTCGCCGCCCTCGCCCGCCTGGACACCGGCACCCGCCTCGGCCCGGACCCGGCCACCTTCGACGTCGCCTGACCGACGCTCCGTATCGGCGCCGCCCGGCTCGACCGGGCGGCGCCGTCGTCGTACCCGAGTGGCGGGCCCGGCGGACGGCAGGAAGTGTGGAAGGTGAGCGCGGGGCGGCACCGGCGGTGTGCCGACCGGAACCGGTACCCCTGCGCTCCGCCCTTGCTCCCCCGTGCCCAGGCATGGGAGGTGCCCCCATCGAGGAGGCCACGATGCCCGAAGTCACCTCTCCCTACCAGCCCGGGACGCCCTGCTGGATCGATCTCGCGGCTCCTGACCAGCAGGCCGCCATCGACTTCTACTCCGACGTCTTCGGGTGGGCCGGGGAGATCGGGCCCCCGGAGACCGGGGGCTATGCCGTCTGCACGCTGAACGGCAAGCCGGTGGCCGGAATCATGGCCGCGGTCCCGATGGGCGGCCAGCCCGCGCCGCCGACCGTGTGGACGACGTATCTGTCGGCCGCCGACGCGGACGCCACCTCCCAGGCGGTGAGCCAGGCCGGCGGCACGCTCCTGATGCCGGTCACGGACGTGATGACGCTCGGCCGGATGTGTATCGCGGCCGACCCCACCGGAGCGGTCTTCGGCATCTGGCAGCCCGTGGACTTCCCCGGCGCCGGCACCGTCAACGAGTCCGGCGCACTGATCTGGAACGAGCTCAACACCACCGAACCGTCCGCCGCCGCCACGTTCTACAAGGCGTCCTTCGGCATCGAGAGCGCCCCCATGGAAGGCGCCGAGAACTACTACGCCCTCACGGTGCAGGACCGGCCGGTGGGCGGCATGCAGCCGATGTCCGAGCAGATGCCGTCCGACACCCCGTCGCACTGGCTGGTGTACTTCGCGGTGGCGGACACCGACGCCACCGTCGACAAGATCACCGCGGCCGGCGGCGCGGCGCTGCAGCGGCCCTTCGACATGGTCGCCGGTCGGATGGCGGTGGTGACCGATCCGCAGGGCGCGACCTTCGCCGTGATCCACCCGAAGCCGATGGACCAGGGTTGACCGGACGGCTCCGGGCCGGTCAGGAGCGTCAGGGTCCGACATGACGTCATGAGCGCCGCCGCCCGCACCCGCGTGGGCGGCGGCGCCGGGCCGTGGGCCACGGCCTCCGGGCCATGGGCGACTACGCGCGTCCCGTGTGGACGGTCTGCGCGGACAGCAGGAAGACATCGGGGCGGCGGACCACACCGACGGCGTCATCGGGGTCGGCGAGACGGGCGAGGGTGGTGTGGTCGTCCTCGTCCAGACGGTCGCCGTACAGGTCGAGACCGAGGGCCAGGGTGTCCTGGACGTAGGCGCGCGCGGGGGCGGACAGCGGGGCCGGCAGGTCCAGCAGGAAGCTGCGGGTGCGCGGGGTGCGCAGGCCGGCGTCGGCGAGGAAGGCCGGCCAGTCCTCGATGTCGTCGACGGCGCCGGGCAGCGCCGCGCGCATCCCGGTGAACCACTCCTCGCCGGCCGCGTCCAGACGGGACTGCAGCCCCGGGCGCCCGAGGCCGATGTCGCGCGGCAGGAAGCGCGCGGCGAGTCCGCCCTCGGTGACGGCGAGCAGCCCGCCGGGCCGCAGGTGACCGGCGAGGGCGGCGACCGCGGCACGCTGGTCACCCACGTGGTGCAGGACCCTGGCGGACCAGATGAGGTCGGCGCCGCCGAGGGCGTCGAGTCCGTCCGGGAGTTCGGCGAGATGGGTGCGTACCCGGTCGCCGAGCCCGAGGCGCGCGGCGCGGGCGTGTGCCCGCTCCAGAAGCACCGCGCTCGCATCGACCGCGACCACTTCGGCGGCCGGGAACGCGTGGGCCAGCAGACAACTGACGACGCCCGGCCCGCTGCCGATGTCGAGCACCCGGTCCACCCCCTGGTCGCCGGCCGCGGCAGTGTCCACGAGCAGCTCCCGCAGCCAGGCCGCAGCCTGCTCGTAGAGCGGCAGGTGCAGCTCGGCGCCCCGTTCGAGGGCCGGGCCGAGCACCTCGAAGTCGATGTGCGCCCCGTTGTGGGGGCCCTGCCCGTGCCCGGGTCCGGGCCGTTCGTCGTTGCTCATGACATCGAGCCTCCGTTACCGGTCGTACCCGTGCAATCTTCGTTGCCGCTCCGGTAGCCCCGGATTCCGGCGGGGGGAGGCGTAACCGTAGGGTCTGGCCCGTGGCTACTCCGGGATGGATGCCGCCGACGGATACCGAGCGGCGGCTGTGCGAAGCGACGGCGCGTGGTGACTGGGACGGTCAGATAGCGGCGATCGCCGGTGAGGATCTCTATCTGGCGGCACCGCAGCAGGGTCAGGACCCGCTGCCCGTCTACGACGACCCGGCCGCGGGTGGTAAGTGCATTCCCGTCCTGACCCGCGGCATGCTGCCGCCGTGGCAGCCGCAGCAGTTCTTCGACCGGGTGTCGCTGGAGGAGCTGGCCCAGGACTGGCCGAACGACAAATGGCGGCTCGCGGTCAACCCCGGGACGCCGAGCGCCGCGTATCTGGCCGCCTCCCCCGCCCACCGGGCCGGCTGGCTGCACCGGCGTGCCCAGGTCGGGGCCCGGCCCGGCGGGCTGCTCGTCACGCACTTCGGCGGTCCGCTGCACGGCCCCGTGGCGCAGGGGCTGGCGTGCGGTGCGCCGATCGCGGTACATCACAGCGTGCCGTGGAACGAACTCGGTACGGCCTTCCTCGACCACACCGCCGACGCGCAGACGCTGCGCGAACAGTGGTCGGTGACCGACCCCGCCAGTTGGCAGCAGCGCCTGGACCAGTTGCTCGGCGGGCAGTTCGTACCGGCGCAGACCGAGACGGCACTGCGTGCGCGGGCCCGCGGCCGGGGCGCCGGGGCCCCTGAGGACACCACGGGCAAGGAGGAGGCCGCGGGCTCTCCGGACGCCGGGGACGCGCCCGCCGTCCCCGAGCTCGTGACCAGGTACGAGGAGCGGTTCCGCGCGGACGGACTGCTGCCGGCGGAGGGCCGGGTCGTGTCCCTCGTCGCGCTGGACCATGCGCATGCCGTCAACCTCGTCCGCTGGGGCCTGGGCGCCCGGCTGTGCGCACCGCAGCAGGCCGAGCAGGCCGTGGCGCAGGCCCATGCGAAGGCCCGGGAGGTGTACGGCTCGTGGGAGGAGTTCGCCGCGGGCTATGCGCTGGGCCGGATGCTGGCCTTCGACAACGGCTGGTTCGGCCCGCAGTACGCGGAGGCCGTCCACCTCCACCGTGTCCTCGCCCAGGACCCGTCCTCGCCGTGGCGCGCTCTGCCCTTCGCCTGACGGTCCGCGCCCGCCGCGGGGGGGGGTCGCGAGGCGCGGGTTCGGTGTAGACGTAGGGCATGGATGTAGCGATTTGCCTGTTCAGCTCGGACCTCCGGCTGCACGATCAGCCGGTGCTGCATGCCGCGCTGCGCTCCGCCACGCAGGTGGTACCGCTGTTCGTCGTCGACACCGGGATCGCCGACGCCGGGTTCATGGTGCCCAACCGGGCGGCGTTCCTGGCCGATGCGCTGGCGGATCTCGATGCCGGTCTGCGCGGTCGTGGCGGTCGGCTGGTCATCCGTACGGGGGACGTGGTCGCCGAGACCTGCCGGGTGGCGGCGGAGACCGGAGCCGGGGAAGTGCATCTCGGGGCCGGGGTGAGCGGCTATGCGCTGCGCAGGGAGCGGCGGCTGGGCGCCGAACTGTCGGCGGCGGGGCGCGCGCTGGTGGTGCACGACGCGGTCGTCACGGCGCTGCCGCCCGCCGCCGTGCTGCCCTCCGGCCCGGACAAGGACCACTTCGCGGTCTTCACGCCGTACTTCCGCTGCTGGCAGGCCGCGGGACTGCGGTCGGTGCTGCCCGCGCCGCGGTCCGTAGGGGTCCCGGCCGGGGTGCGGTCCGAGGACGTGCCGTCGGCGGCGGAGCTGTGCCCGGGCGGGAAGCCGTCGCCCGCGCTGCCGGAGGGCGGCGAGAGCGCGGGGCGCCGCCGGTTCGGGGCCTGGCAGCGCTCGGGCATGGCCGACTACCAGGACCGGCAGGACGATCTGCCGGGCGATGCCACCTCGCGGCTCTCGCCGTATCTGCACTTCGGGTGCCTGTCACCGGTGGAGCTGGTGCACAAGGCGTCGGCCCGCCAGGACGCCGGTGCCGAGGCGTTCGTACGGCAGCTGGCCTGGCGGGACTTCCACCATCAGGTGCTGGCGGCCCGGCCCGACGCGGCGCACGCCGACTACCGCAGCAGGGGCGACCGCTGGCGGCAGGACGACGCCGAGGTGACGGCGTGGAAGGAGGGCCGCACCGGCTATCCCGTCGTCGACGCGGGCATGCGGCAACTGCTGCACGAGGGGTGGCTGCACAACCGGGCCCGGATGCTGGTGGCGAGCTTTCTGACCAAGACGCTCTATGTCGACTGGCGGGTGGGCGCCCGGCACTTCCTGGATCTGCTGGTGGACGGCGATATGGCGAACAACCAGCTCAACTGGCAGTGGATGGCCGGGACCGGTACCGACACCCGGCCCAACCGGGTGCTCAATCCGCTCGTCCAGGCCAAGCGGTTCGACCCGCAGGGCGAGTACGTACGGCGCTGGGTGCCGGAGCTGGCCGGTCTCGCCGGCGCCGCGGTGCACCAGCCGTGGAAGCTGTCCGGGCCCGAGCGCGCGGCGTACGACTATCCGGATCCCGTGGTGGACCTGGCGGACGGGCTGGGGCGGTTCAGGCGGGCGCGCGGGCTGGAGTAGCGGGGGCGTGGCCGTCGCGGTGTCGTGGACGGCAGCCGTGCCGGGAGATGATGCAGGACGGACCGACGGAGAGGACGGATACGACATGGGCGGGAGCGGTATGCGCCGCGGGCTCGACCGGACCCAGCTGGACCGCGCACTGGGGGCGGTGGGGCCGAGGAAGCCGGCCACGCTGCCGTCGTGGGCGCAGTGCCGCACCGCACTGCGCCATACACCGCTGTCGGTGTGGCACGACGATGTGACGGACTGGGCCGCGAGCCTGACGTACTACTCGGTGCTGGCGCTGCTGCCGTCGCTGATCGTCACGGTGTCGTTGATCGGGCTCGCCGATCCCGCGGCCACCGAGCAGCTCATCAACCAGATCAGCTCGATCGCCCCGGCCCAGTCGGGCCCGACCGTGCACCGTGCGCTGGTCGGCATGGCGCACCAGCGCACCGCCGCATGGGTGGTGCTGGGCGGCGCCCTGATCAGCGCCCTGTGGTCGTCCTGCAGCTATCTGGCCGTCTTCCGCCGGGCACTGCACGCCATGAACCGCACCAAGGACGACCGCCCGCCGTGGCGCAAGGCCCCGCGGATCCTCATGACCGCGCTGCTGCTGATGGCGCTGCTGATCAGCAGTGCGGTGGCGCTGCTGGTGAGCGGGCCGATCGCCAACGCACTGGGCCGGGCCATCGGACTCGGCGAGGCGGGCGAGGCGACCTGGAACCTCATGAAATGGCCCCTGCTCCTCCTCCTGGCCACGGTCCTGGCGATGGTCCTCTTCCGCTCCGGACCGCCCAGCTCCCGCGGCGTGCGCCGAGCCGCGCCCGGCGGCATCGTCGCCGTCCTCCTCTGGCTGGTCTCCTCCGCCGGCTTCGCCGCCTACACCTCGTACGTCGGCACCTTCAACCGGCTCTACGGCTCGCTCGCCGGGCCGGTGGTGTTCCTGATCTGGCTGTGGTTCTCCCACCTGTCACTGCTGTCCGGCGCCCAGTTCAACGTGGAACTGGCCCGCGCGGGGCGGGTGGTACGGCAGCGAACGGGAAGCTGAGGGGGCGGGGCGCGCCGCGCGTGGCCGGTCGTGGCGACCTGCTCCCTTTGCCCGGTCCGCGCGGGTGGTACGGCCGACCGCAGCCACGGGCACCGCCACCCCCGGGTCAGCGAGCCCCGTGCCCCGGTGCGATCTCCTCGATCCGGTGGGCGAGGCCGAAGTCGAGATGGGTGATCCGGCCGCCGATGCTGTGCGTGTTGACCGAGACGGCGAGCCGGTTGTACCCGAGCGTCAGATCGGCGTGATGGCCCAACTCCTCCTGGATCTGCGCGATATGGATGACCATGGCGGCGGCCGGAAAGTGCCCGTGGAACGCGTAGCCCCGGCACAGCATCCCGCCCTCGACGGACCAGCCGGGCAGTTCCGCGAGGCGGTCCTCGATCTCCTTGAAGCTGAGCGGTTCCAGCTGAGCATTCATGGCGCTCGCCTCTCGCCGTGCCGGCTGCCGATGAGCCGGTTCCCGATACGCATGGCCGACCGGGCCGCCGCCCCCTGCCCCGACGGCCGCACCCCTTCCAGCCTGGCACGCCGACGACCATTTCGCGCACCCACGGCACGCCCCCTCCCGTACGGCCCACCGCACCGGTCCCTCGGCTACCGTCCCTCCCATGACAACTGCTGCGGCGTCCTCGCGGGAGACGACCACGGGCGTGGGTGCGTTACTGCGCGAATGGCGCGACCGGCGCCGGATCAGCCAACTGGAACTGGCGTTGCGCGCCGACTCCTCCGCCCGCCACATCAGCTTCATCGAGACCGGCCGCTCCCGCCCCAGCCAGGAGATGGTGCTCCGCCTCGCCGACCACCTCGACGTCCCCGTCCGGGAACGCAACGCCCTGCTGATCGCGGCGGGCTACGCCCCGACCTTCCCGGAGACACCGCTCGACGACCCGTCGATGGCCGCCCTGCGCTCCGGCATGGAACGCCTCCTGACCGGCTACGAGCCCTTCCCCGCCCTGGTGGTCGACGGGACCTACGACGTCCAGGCGGCGAACCGCGGCATCACCATGCTGCTGGAAGGCCTCTCCCCCGCCCTCCTGCGGCCCCCGCTGAACGCCATGCGCCTCACCATGCACCCGGACGGCCTGGCCCCCCGCATCCGCAACTACCGGGAATGGCGCAGCCACCTCCTCGCCCAGATGGAGCGCCAGTTGGCCCTGATGCGCTCCTCGCCCCTGCGCGCGCTCTACGACGAGGTGAGCGCCTACCCCCTCCCACCGGGCGGCCGCGAGACGGCGGCCTTCGGCGAGCACGCCCCCTTCGCCCTGCCCATGATGATCGAACACCACGACACCGTGCTGTCCTTCATCTCGACCATCGCCACCTTCAACACCCCGATGGACGTGACCGTCTCCGAACTGGCCGTGGAGACCTTCCTGCCGGCCGATCCGGAGACGGCCGCGTACCTACGAGGGGTAGACCTGTAGCAGGGCACCCGCCGCCCGTCCCGGCCGAGACGTACCGGCCGGCGTTCCCCGGGCGGCGGAACCGTGCGACCGGGCCGCCCCCGCGGGCGGGCCCGAGCCCACACACCGGACTCGGCCCGCACCGGCACTCAGACCGCGGGCACCCGGTCCAGGAACCCGCACACGGACCGGATTCGCCCGTCCTCCGCCAGCCGCACCACATCGAACCCGGCCACCGGCGCCGAACCGTCCGCCACACTGACCAGTTCCCACCCGAACCGCGCGATGTCGTGGTGCCCGTCCACGCCCCCCAACTGCCGGAACACGAACCCGGGGAACTGCGCATGGGCCCCGGCAAGGGCAGCCACCAGCCCCTCGTGCCCCGCAACATCGACCAACGGATCGGTATACGTGGCGTCCTCGGCAAAAGCAGCCGCAACGGCCTTGCCCAACGCCCCTTCCCCGACCGCGTTCCACGCCTCGAAGTACCGCGCAACGGCCCCCTCGTACCGCGCTCCCGCTTCCCCGCCCTGCTGCCCGACCTGCTGCTCATGCTGCGTCATGACGTACTCCCACTCCTGATGAGACCCGAACGGCACTGCTGTCACATGCACCGGCTCACGGACCGGAGTGCGCCGGCCCGTGAACCGATGCCTTCACCTTGCCCGGTGGTGAGGTGGGGGTCGATTACGCGGGAGGTAATGGAGGAAGGGGCCCGGCACGTGCCTGCGATGCAGGTCAGCGATGACTTGCGCCGCAGGCACGGCTCAAGGAGAGCCAAACAGGGAGCCACGGGCCAGAGAGGTCAGGCGTTCAAGTCGGCTTCAGGGGCGTCTGAGCCCTCCGCTCCAAAGCAGCTCCAGCCCGAAGCCGCTCCACCGGCCTCGTCACGCGACTTACGGCATCTGGGGCGGCTCCGGGGTATCCCGTCGAACAATGGCCCTCGGTATGCGCGAAATCCGTCCAGTGTGGGCAGCTCTGGAGTGCAAGCGAGCATTGTCTTGCATTTGAAATGCCCGAACCGGCGGTACCTCCGGAGAGTCCCGACGGCGATACCAAGAGACACGCGTCGGGGTATTCCAACTGACACGAGCGATGCCGATAAGGTCATCCGCAGATATCTCATGCCTGCGCCCAAGAGCGTCTATAACTCCCATAGAGGAAACGCTATCCACCATGTCGATCACCTCTTTTTGAATGCTCATCTCAACTGAGCTAAGAGGTTCTAGGGTGACTGGCAGCGGGGCAGGAGTGAGTTCGAACGTTCGGAATGCCGATACTTGCAGTTCTTCGCAATACACGAAGGAAATCTGGACCGCTCGACGCCCGCGGTTGACGACGTTGAACGAGATGAGCATCTCCTCAGTAAGAACGACACCGCCCCTCTCCACCCGGCGCAGTGTGCCCCTAGTTGTCGACTGCCGGGCTTCCGAGGCAGCTGAGCAGGAGAAAGACGCGGTTACAGTAATTCTAGGGTTGTCCCGAAAGTGAGCAACTACCTGAAACGCCGCTACTCCGGTGGCAACGACAGCACCATAGAGAGCGATCCAATCAGCCGCGGCCATTACACCCTTCCTTACTGGAAAAGACCAAAGCGGGTGCAACTCGGCGGCAAACGTTCTGTGCTTGATCAACATACAGACCGAGGGTCACTGCCTCGCCCTACCGCGGCGTCGCTCCAAGAGCTCATGCGCGTCATTGATGAAGAGCCCTAGAAGGTCTCCCTCTTTGACCGCCTGCCCCTTGTGTCCATAGTCTCGCCGAATGGCAATAAGAAGCTTCTCGAGCTCGAAGAGTGCCGCCTCTGTTTCCGATTCAGTGGAGGCGGCCGCAATGGAGCGTTTGAATCGGGACCACTCGATCAGAACGTCATCCGAGGCCCAAGCGATAAGCTGAGGGGTGATCTCGCGGAGTTCCTCTGCGAACTGGTCAGCTCCAGCAGCGGCCGCATCACCTCGCAGGAGCATGCGCAACAGGCTCTCCACAAGGCGACTATAGATAGGAATCTTACTGGAGCGGATCTCTGCTTCGACCGCTGCTCGACGCTCGTAATAGCGACCAATGACTAGCGTCGCTACAGCCACGACCACTGTTGACATAGCTGCGACCGCAGCCGCCGAAACGGTGGGATTCACACCGTGAAATATCTGCCGCCCAATGCGACGGGCAAGGAATGCCACAACCTCCACGCCGCCGAGCAGAAGGGCCGCGAGGAGAGCAAAGGCTCCGAGCCCCTTGATGAAGACACGCATGTGCCTCATTGTCCCCAACGCGCCCTTGCGTCGGGCACGTTTGACCAATCTGAGGTCCGTTGATCATTCTGCATTCGATGCTCACGTACGAGCGTCGTCCCAGGCCGTCCTGGGACCGTGGGAGGGCGCCCGTTGGTGACCAGCGCTGACAACTGCCGACATCTGCACAGCAGTTCAGAGCGGTGATCCAGTGAACGGCCGCACGTCACGGCCGTCGGTGATCAGTTGTGGCTGTTCTGAAGAAGGCGCCTGTGCCCACGTCATGGCCGGATCGCTCCCTTGCGTGTGCTTTGTGTACGTGTCACACAGTTGAGAGGCGGGGTGATCGGGCGGAGGGGGACGCTGCATGTCCGTGTCGAGTGAAGAGCCAGTAACGCCGTCGGCCTGGGCGATCGAGAGGTTCGGGCGGCATGCCGACGCGCTGGCGGCGGCCGTGCCGGTGCAACTGGCCAATGCGCACGCGAAGGCTCATGCCGCACACCTTGCGGTGGGACTGAAGAAGCGGAGCCCCTACGGTGTCGCCCTCGCAGGATTAGTGCGGGAGTACCTGGCGCAGACGGCGCGGGAGCTGGAGGAGTCCGTGCGAGACGTACGCGGGTACGAGTACGCAGTGATCAACGATCACGCCTTCTTCCCCTTCAGGTACGCAGACAAGCCGAGGCCGCTTGATCGTGCTCGGTTGCCTTCAAACGCGTCGCCCACCCGGCGTCGACTGTTCCAGGCGCACGGACCCCAGCCGCCAGAGGGGTTATTCGACCTCGATGACGGCCTGGCTACGGAGGAGTACCTGGGGCTGCGCGAAGCGTTCGAGGAGTTGGGAGCTTCTACGAAGCTGGTCTGCGTCTTCTTCACGGCCGATGCGGAGAACGGCATCCATGCGATTCACTGGGGAGAAGCCCACCTCGAATCGGACCGAACGTTCACGTGGCTGTACAAGGAACAGCTCCCCGTCGCTCCCGTGCCGCTTGAGTGACCTGCGGGGTCCGCCGCTCCGGCTGAGAGTGTGGCTGACATCCCCAGCTGACATCAACGGCGCCGAACCAGGGCGGACAACGACGGCCTCAGCTGGGATGCCGGGCAACCACGAGAGCCCGTTCCGGGACCCAACTCCCGGCCTCGGCACCCCTTTCACTCTCCTCTTCTTGAGCCCCCGCTCAACGGCGTCTTACGCGGGAGGTAAGGGCAGAACGGCCCGGTGCTGCCTCCGTACAGGGATCTCGAGGGTCTCGCCGTCCCGTCTACCGAGGTGACGACAGGAACCGGACGACCTCGTTCAGTGGCTCCGGCGACGTGGAGAGCTCACCGACGTAGGGATAGGCCAGTTCTGTGACGAGGAACAGGTTGGCGCCGACGAGGACGCTCACCGCCGCGACCATCCCGTAGTGCATCCAGGCCTGCTCGGTGCCGAAGATGACGGCGAACCCGAGGACCAGTCCGCTGTTCAGGAAGATCACCAGCCACAACGACAAGGGTGGGCCGGTGTTGGTGCGCGCCTGGAGCAGCCGGGCCGTTCGGGCACCATGCAGATCCCTCAGGGACGCAAGCGAACTGGTGAGGAAGGCTCGCTGGACATCGTTGTGCGGCTTGATGGCGTCGTAGGTGCTGCTCAGGCGGTTCAGCGCGTTCTCGGCCTCGGGCGTGGTACCGCCGCCCGCGGCGTGAGGCCACTCGGCCGCCGCCGCGCGTGCGTACGCCAGAAGGCTCTGCCGGATCCGCTCGCCATCAGTCTTGCCGAACGCATGGAGACCTCCGGCCATCTGCACCCCAGCGGCGCCCTCGGTGCGCGTCGTCTGGTCCGCCGAGTTCACCTGGCCCCAGAGCGCGAGGACCAGGAAGCCGATGAAGAACCCGTAGACGACGGCGACAACGGGAAAAATGAAGTTCGCCATCTGGTTGTGCGCGCCCCGCTTGAGGCCGGGGAAGCAGTGCCGGACAAGCGCCTGGACGACCGCCGTCCCGACGGCGATGACCACGACGAGCCCGGCCAGCAACAACCAGGGCGGAAGGTTGATCACGAACCAACGGGCCACTGTTCCACGCTCCTGACGTACCTCACACCCGCCACCACCGGCGCGGTGGCCAACGACCGCGCCGGGCCGCGGACACGCCCCCTTCATCCCTTCGGCGCGCCTCCGGGCGGGCGGGGCTGGTGCGCCATCCCGCCGGAGGACCGGTCAGTACGGTCCGCGCGGGTCCACCGGCCCGGTGCGCGCCGTGCCACTCACCGGAGCTCACCCGACGCGGCCCGTTCTGCCGGCCGAGTTCCTAGGATGGGCGGCATGGGTGGGGGGAGTCGACCGCGTTGGGCATGGTGGGTGTCGGCGTGGTACGTCGTGGGGTTCGCGGAAGGGGCGGGGGCGCACGCGTACTTCGTGGTCACGGGCGGTCTGCGGGCGTACGACTACGCGCCCGGGGCTACTCAACTGCTGTTCCATGGACTGCTCGTGCTCGATCCCCTCGTTGTCGCGCTGGTCGCCCGGGGCCGCGCCGGGGGGCCGCTCCTGGCGGCGGTCGTCATGGTTGCGGACATGCTGGCGAACTGGTGGGTGCGGTGGGATGCGGTTCTCGCGGACCCGGTCGCCCACCTGCGCCCCGTCGGCCTGTCGACGATCACCGTTTTCGGGGTTTTCGTCCTTGCCACCGCATTCCCCTTGCACCGCGCGCTCGTCTCGTCCGGGCAACAGCACCGCCGGACGCCGGAAGCCGAGTCGGACCCGTAGCTGAGTCAGAGGTGGCCCCGGCACTCCCATGCCCCCTTGTGCCGAAGTGGAGGGGGGCATGGACTCGGCTGCGTGGTGTCGGGGCTCGGGTCAGGCGAGGGCGGCGGCGATCAGCTCCTCGGGGCCGGTCTTGCCGTTGGCTTCCTCGGCGCGAGAAGCCCAGGTCACGGATGGCGTCATCCCGACCGGCCGCTCGGTGGAGGTGTGATCGGTTTTCGACGCGCCGCAGAACGTGCACAGAACGTGGGGCCGCCTAGCCTGGGAGGTATTGCCACGCCTGCCCCGGCCCCCTGTCGCTGGGCGGCATCCGGCGGCGGCCGCGGCAACGCGCGGTGGCCCGTGTCGAGCGGGTGGCCGGTGAGCAACGCCGACGAGAGGACACGCCATGAGCACCCCGACCCCCGATGAAAATTCGCCCCCGACCGAGGTCGACGGCTCACAGTCCGCAGCGGAGGCGGCGGACACCCAGGCAGCTCTGATCGAGCTCGCGACCAGCATGGCCCTGCTGCCGCAGGCGCCACCGGCCCAGGGCGAGGAGGAGCGTCCCGAGGGCGCCATCTCGCTGCCGGTGATCGAGCAGGACGGCAATCGTTACGTCCCCGTCTTCACGACCGAGGATGCGCTGGTGGCGGCCGGCGGAGACGTCGAGAGCGCGCTCCGCATCCCTGTCGTCGACCTGGCCGCGAACTGGCCGGCGGACGACCTGTGGCTGGCGGTGGACCCGTCCAGCGAGGAGGGCCTTGCCCTTCCCCCGGACCTGGTGCGGGCGCTGCCCGTGTTCAGTCAGCAGGGTGGCGCCGCGGGCCCGCCCGGCGAGACCGGCGCGGAGGGAGCGTAGAGGACCCGGGGCGCTGGGAAGCCCTCGTAGAAGACCTGGGGGCAGAAGACCTGGGGGCAGACGACCTGGGGGTCGCGGAGAACATCTGGGCGGCTTAGAAGGGCCGGGCACGTACACCGGCCGGCAGGCACGAGCACCGGCCGACAGGGCAAGCGCCAGGGGGCTGGCACCCCCTTCCGGTAGTGGTGGTCCCCCGCCCGGACCGGGGGTGGACCGGCTGTCGGAGGCGGGCGCCGGGACAGAAGACTCGGCGGTATGACGACGAGTCTTGAGACCTCTTGCCCGCCCTCCGGTCCGGCGGGGGCCACCGGCAGCGATTTTGCGCGGCTGTCGCGGCGGATCGTGGCGGCGGGGCTGATGAAACGCCGGCCCGGGTACTACGCGGTGCGGCTGTCGGCCGTGAGTGCGGCGTTCGCCGGCGGCTGGGCGATGTTCTTTGTGCTGGGCGACAGTTGGTGGCAGCCGGCCGTGGCGGTGTTCCTGGCGTTCGTGTACGGGCAGGTGGCGCTGGTCACCCACGATGTGGCGCATATGCAGGTGTTCCGCAGGCGTCGGCCGAGCGCGATCGGCGGGCGGCTGTTCGGCAACCTCGGGGTGGGGATGTCGTACGGCTGGTGGATGGACAAGCACACCCGGCATCACGCCAACCCCAACCATGAGGAGCTGGACCCGGATGTCGCGCCGGACATCCTGGTGTGGTCATCGGAGCAGGCGCGGGCGGCCACGGGGCTGCCCCGCTTCATCGGCCGTTATCAGGCGCAGTTGTTCTTCCCGTTGCTGACGCTGGAGGGGTTCAATCTGCGGGTGTCGAGCGTCCGGGCGCTGCGGTCGCCGACCATGAAGCACTGGGGCAGCGAGGCGGCGCTGCTGCTGGCGCACATCGTGCTGTATCTCAGTGCGCTGTTCCTGGTGCTGTCACCGGGGAAGGCGCTGGCCTTTCTCCTCGTCCACCAGGCCGTCTTCGGTGTCTACCTGGGGTGCACCTTTGCCCCCAACCACAAGGGGATGCCGACGCTGACGGGCGACGCGCGGCCGGACTTTCTGCGCCGTCAGGTGCTGACCTCTCGCAATGTCCGGGGCGGAGCCCTGACCGATTTCCTTCTCGGCGGGCTCAACTACCAGATCGAGCACCACCTCTTCCCGAGCATGCCGACGCCGCATCTGCGCCGGGCGCAGAAGATCGTGCGGGCCTACTGCGCCGAGATCGGTGTCCCGTACCACGAGACGGGGCTGATCAGGTCGTACGCGGAGGCGCTGCGGCACTTGCGGCGGGTCGGGGAGCCTCTTCGTGGTCCCCGGGCGTAGCCGGCGCCGTCGTGGCCCCGTCCGCGGTCTCGGCCTCGGCCCGTCGCGCCGTACGCCGGGCCGCCATGAAGGCGTAGACGAGGATGCCGGCGAACAGGAAGAGCACACCCTGGTAGATCGCGGCGTACCCGGCGCCGGCGACGAGCCAGAAGGTGAAGCCGAAGGCGGTCAGGGCGAGGGTCAGATCGCGGGCGAAGTGGGCGGGGCGGACCTTGTCGCGGCGGCCGGTGAGCAGGAAGTAGACCTGGGCGCCGGCGGCGAGAAGGTAGGGGACGGTCGCCGAGAAGGTGGTGATCAGGACCAGGATCTCGAAGACGCCGCCGGCGCCGGTGAGGTAGTTGAGCACCGTCAGCGCACTGGCCAGCACCCCGGCGGCGAGGACACCGAACGTCGGGACGCCGCGCCGCTTGGTCAGGAACGGCGCGGGGAACAGCCCGTCCTTCGCGGCGGCGTACGGGGACTGGGCGCTCATCAGGGTCCAGCCGTTGAGGGCGCCGATGATCGAGACGACGGCGGCGAGCGCGACGACCGTGCCGCCCCAGTGGCCGCCGAACATGGCGTTCACCGCGTCGGAGAACGGCGCCTTGGACTTCACCAGCTTGTCGTGGGCGACGGTGCCGAAGACGGCGACGGTGCCCAGGAGGTAGACCACGGCGGAGCCGATGGTGCCGAGGACGGTGGCCCGGCCGACGTTCCGCTCCGGGTCGCTGACCTCGCCCGCGCTCATCGCGGCGGACTCCACACCGACGTACGAGTAGAGGAGGATCGCGGCGGCCGCGGACATCCCGCCGACCGCGCTGCCGCCGCCTTCGTGGAACGAGCCGAGGTTGGCCGGGTCGAAGAAGAACAGGCCGACGACGGCGATGAAGAGGAGCGGGATGAACTTGAGGACGGTGGAGATCGTCTGGACCAGGCCGATGTAGCGGGTGCCGGCGAAGTTGGCGAGGGCCGGCAGCCACAGCGCGCCGAGGGCGATCGCGAGGTCGGTGCCGCCGGAGGGGTGGCCGGGGAGCAGGACGTGGACGTAGCCGACGATGGCGACCGCGAGCGCCGCGTTGCTGACCCAGGTCATGGTCCAGTACGACCAGGCGGAGAGGAAGCCGGCGAAGTCGCCGAACGCCTCGCGCGCGTAGACGTAGGGGCCGCCGGTGTCCGGGTGGCGCTCGGCGAGCCGTCCGAAGACCAGGGCGAGGGCGACGGCACCGATGGTCAGTACGCCGAAGGCGACCAGGCTGACGGTGCCGAACGGGGCCACCGAAGCCGGCAGCAGGAAGATGCCACCACCGATGATGTTGCCCATCACCAGGCAGGTGGCGGTTCCCAGTCCGAAACGGCGGGTGTGCCGGTCGTTCATGACGTGGCGAGCCTCTCGTCGTGCGCTGTGCACCCGGGGTTACCGAGCAATGCACATGGTCGGCGATCGGCGGCGTCCGCCAAAATCAGCGGGTTTTGTCCTGCGGGGCGGGGTGCGACGACGGAAAACCTTCGGCTGGGGGCGCCTTGCGCCGGAGGTCGTTCATCACGGGTCCGGTCGGGGGCTGCGGACCCTCGGCCGCCCGGGTCGGACCCCGGCAGCTCGATCTCGCGGGACCACTCGGCGAGGGAGCGCCCGGTCCGTCGGTCATCGAGGGGCTCCTTGCCGTGGACGGAACCGGGGCGGGGCAGGCGGGCCGCGACGGACGAAGCGGGCAGGTCCGGAAGTGGCGGTCAGCCGCCCGCGGACGTGATGAGCCCGGTCAGCGCGCGCGACAGGGCGGTCAACGCCTCGGTGACGTGCGGGAGTTCCAGCGGGTCCGGCGCGGTCAGGACGCGCTGTCGCAGCTCCCGGTCGGCGCCGAGCAGTGCCTCGGCGCCGAGGCGTACCCGCAGGGTGCCCGGCGCGTCGCCGAAGCGGTGTCCGCCACGTGCGCCCCAGGGCGCCAGCTTCCGTTCCAGGGCGTGGGACTCCACGATCCCGCGGGCCGCCAGCGGGCGGCGCAGGGGTTCGAGGTCGGCGTAGAGGTGGCTGCCGGAGTGCGGCGGGCGGCAGACGGCGCCGGCCTCGGTGACGGTGTGGTGCAGCGCGGCGGCGAGCGTGCCGTACACCCGGGCCATGGTGGCCGTCCTGGCGCGCACCTCGTCGGATTCGCCGAGCGCATGGGTGACGGCGCAGCCGACCGGCCCGGGGATCGGCACCGGGATCGCGGTGAGCGCGTCCAGCGCGGCGGCCCGGAGGACGGTTCCCCGGTCGGTGGCGGGGAAGCGGGCGAGCGCGGCCGGCCAGGAGGCGGGCACCAGAGTGGCCCGCAGATCGGTGAGCACCACGACCTCGTCGGGGAGCATCTCGGCGGGGCTGACCAGCACGGTGTCGTGCGGATCGTGGAGCAGGTCGCGGCGTGTCTCGTCGCTGATGATCCACAGCCCCTCCTCCGCGGCCGCCTCGCAGACCTCGTGCAACTGCTCGGGCGCGGGGCAGGTGCCGGTCGGATCGTCGGCGACGGACAGGACCAGGACGCGCGGGCTGTCACCGTGCATCCGGGCCCGGCGGACGGTCTCCAGCAGCGCGAACGGGTCGGGCACCCCGCCCGATTCCGCCGGTACCGGCGCGAGGTGCACCGGCCGCCCGAGCAGCCGGGCGGGCGGCGCGTACCACTCGGAGCAGGGGCGCGGCAGCACCACCGTGCCGTCGGCGGCGGCGTACAGCGCGAGGAGCAGGGCCGGTGCCCCGGGGGCGACGAGGAGCCGGTCGGGGGTGGTGGCCTGGCCGCGGCGTGCCCAGTAGCCGCAGGCGGCGGTGCGCAGCGGTGCGCCGCCGCCGGGCGGCTCGGCTTCGGTGCGGTCCGCGGCCGCGGCGAGGTGCGCGGCGAGTTCCGGGAGGACCGGGAGGCCCACCGGCGGATCCGGGTCCGGCTCCCGCCGCGGATCCGGCGCGGTCCGCTGCATCCGTACCTCCACTCCACGACGGCGGGTCGATCGTGGGCCCTCGTCCGAGAGGCGGCCCCGTCCACCTTGGCAGATCGCGGGGGTGGCGACGGGGCCGACACGTCAGCGGAGAGGGGGACCGGCGCTCAATGCGCCGGGCGGGCGGCGGGGGCCTCGTAGCGGTGCACCGTCACCGTCTCGCCGCCGCCCCACTCCTGCCGCTCGGTGGCGCGGCGGAGCCAGCCCAGCCGTTCGTAGAGGCCGATGGCCGCGGTGTCGGTGGCCTTCACGTCCAGCACGGGACGCAGTCCGCGGGCCGCCGCCTGCGCCGCGGCGGCGCGCAGCAGACGTCCGCCGAGGCCCGAGCCGCGGGCGGCGGGGGCGACACACAGCCGGCCGACCTCGGGGCCGCACAGCGCCACATGGCCGACGACCGTGCCGTCCGCCTCGGCGACCCAGGCGGCGGTCAGTCCGTCCGGGGTGAGCCAGCCCGCCGGATCGTCCGGCCAGTGATGGGGGTAGCCGCTGTGGGCGTGCACCTCGGCCAGCACGGCCACACAGGCGTCGAGGTCGGTGTCGCGCCGTCTCCTGATCATCCGGGCAGCGAAGCACAGACGGCCGGGGCGCGTCAGCCCGTTGTCCGCCGACGGGTGCGCCGTGACGCCGCGCGGGGCCCCTGAGCGGCTCGTTCCTGTCTGTGACGGGAAGTCTGGGGTACAAGGTGGCGCATGCGATCGCTACTGACCCATCTCGACCGGCGGACCTTCCACCAGATTGCCGCCCGCGAATGGCCGGGCGCCCAGCGGGTGCTGCCCCGGCTGACCCGCAGCGCCAACCACGGGCTGCTGTGGTTCGGCATCGCGGCAGGCGCGGCCGCTCTGGGCGGCCGGCCGATGCGCCGGGCCGCGCTGCGCGGTGTGGCATCGCTGGCCGTGGCGTCGGCGACGGTGAACACGCTCGGCAAGCGCTCGGTACGGCGCGAGCGCCCGCTGCTGGACGCGGTGCCGGTCATACGGCAGCTCCACCGGCAGCCCATCACCTCCTCCTTCCCGTCCGGGCACGCGGCCTCGGCAGTGGCCTTCGCGACCGGTGTGGCCTTCGAGAACAAGTGGTGGGGGCTGGCGCTGGCACCGGTCGCCGCCTCGGTGGCGTTCTCCCGCGTCTATACGGGCGTGCACTATCCGGGTGATGTGCTGGCGGGTGCCGCGCTGGGGGCCGGCGCGGCGTTCGCGGTCCGGGGTTTCGCGCCGACCCGCGCCCAGCTGGCGCCGCCCGCCAGACCCCGCGCCGAGGCGCCCGCGCTGCCGGGCGGCCGGGGTCTGGTCGTGGTGGCGAACCAGGGCTCGGGGCAGCGCACGGGCCCCCGCCCGGACCGGACCGAGGAGGTGCACGGGGTACTGCCGCAGGCCGAGGTGACGCTGTGCGGCGGGCCGGACGGGGAGCCGCTGGACAGGGCCCTCGAGGATGCCGCGGAGCGGGCCAGAACGCTGGGCGGTGCGCTGGGGGTGCTCGGCGGGGACGGCACCGTCAACGCCGCCGCGGAGGTCGCGTTCCGGCACGGGCTGCCGCTCGCGGTGCTGCCCGGCGGCACCTTGAACCACTTCGCGTACGACCTCGGGATCGAGACCCATGCGGCGGCGGCACGCGCCGTGGAGACCGGCGAGGCCGTCTCGGTGGACGTGGCGCGCTTCCGGGCCGGGCCGCATCCGGAGGCGCGGCACTTCCTCAACACCTTCTCGATCGGCGCGTATCCGGAGCTGGTGCGGATCCGCGAGCGGTGGGCGAGCAAGATCGGCGCCTGGCCCGCCGGGGTGCTCGCCGCGTGGGAGGTGCTGCGCACCGCCGAGCCGCTGACCCTGCGGATCAATGGCGAGCGGCGCGCCGTGTGGCTGCTGTTCGTCGGCAACTGCCAGTACCGCGGGCTGGGGTTCGCGCCCGTGCGCCGGCACGACCTGGCCGACGGGGTGCTCGATGTGCGGGTGGTGCACGGCGGCCGGCTGGCCCGCACCCGGCTGCTGGCCGCGGCCCTGATGGGCACTCCGCGCAGCTCTCCGGTGCTCGGCGAGGCGCGGCTGTCCCGGCTGCGGATCAGCGACCTCCCGGAGGGCACGACGCTGGCCTTCGACGGTGAAGTGGTCCCCGCTCCGGCCGAGTTGACGCTCGACAAGAAGAACGAGTCGCTGACGGTCTACCGCCTGTTGCCCGAATGATGAGACCTCACTCTCATGATGCGAGATTGCGGCGTACGGTGTGACCACCACGCCGCAGTGCGGCCGCGCCCTGGTGCGAGCGGCCGCCCGAGCGGCGACCGGGACGCCGTGCGCTTCCCGGTCACCGCTCCGAAGCATGTGAAGGAGCCGGCCATGCCGCAGGAATCCGCCGTCTACACCCACGGCCACCACGAGTCCGTACTGCGCTCCCACACCTGGCGCACCGTCGCCAACTCGGCCGCCTACCTGCGCGATTCCCTCCGGCCGCACATGCACGTCCTGGACGTCGGCTGCGGCCCCGGCACCATCACCGCCGATCTGGCGGCGCTGGTGCCGGACGGCCGGGTCACCGGCCTGGAGCACGCGCCGGACGTGCTGCGGCAGGCGCGCGCCACGGCCGCCGACCGGGGCCTGACGAACGTCCGCTTCGCGGTCGGGGACGTCCACGCACTGGACTACCCCGACGACACCTTCTGTGTGGTGCACGCCCATCAGGTGCTGCAGCACGTCGGCGACCCCGTCCAGGCGCTGCGCGAGATGCGCCGGGTCACCAGGCCCGGCGGGATCGTCGCCGTCCGGGATTCGGACTACTCGGCCATGACCTGGTACCCGGAGGTCGACGGGATGGCCGACTGGCTGCGGCTGTACCTGCGGGTGGCCCGCGCCAACGGCGGCGAGCCGGACGCCGGACGGCGGCTGCACGCCTGGGCGCGGCAGGCCGGTTTCGCCCCGGACGCGATCACCGCCACCACCGGCACCTGGTGCTACCGCACCCCGCAGGAGCGCGCCTGGTGGAGCGAGCTGTGGGCGGACCGCACGGTCAGCTCCTCCTACGCGCGGATCGCGGTGGACGGCGGGCACGCCACGACGGAGCAGCTGGACCGGATCGCGCGGGCCTGGCGGACGTGGGGCGCCGACGAGGACGGCTGGTTCGGCATCCTGCACGGCGAGATCCTGTGCCGCGTCTGACGCCGCGTCCGGCGGCCGGGGCGTTCACCCTCCCCGGTCCGATCATCGCCAAGTGATCGCGCACCCGGTGGGCCCCCAACTAGGGTTGTCCGTATGGACATTCTGGGGACCTCATTGCGGGTGTGCGTCGGCGATCTCGATGCGGCGATCGGCGTCTACGAACGACTGACCAACGCCGAGGCGATCCGCTTCCAGCGCGGCGGGGTGGCGGTCGCGGCCGTCGGGCCCTTCTTCCTGATGAGCGGCCCCGAGGCGGAGCTGTCGGTACTGCGGAAGATCACGGCGACCATCGCGGTCAAGGATGTCGACGACGCGGTGGCCGATCTGACGGCCGTCGGCGCGGACATCATCGCCGGCCCCCTGCCGACGCCGATCGGCCGCAATCTGGTGGCCCGTCACCCGGACGGTTCGGTCTTCGAGTACGTGGACCGGAAGCAGGACGGGGAGGCCCAGGGCGTCGCCTAGGGAGACACGCCCTGGGGCCTCCCGCCGTGCTCACCGGTGGCCGTCGACCGCCGTCAGGCCACCTCGAGGACGATCTTGCCGCGGGTCCGCCCGGCCATGCTCCGCCGGAACGCCTCGGCGGCCTCGGCGAGCGGGAGGACCACCTCGACCGGCACGGTCAGCTTCCCGGCGTCCGCGAGGGCGCCGAGCGCGGTCAGGTCGGCGGTGTCCGGGCGCACCCACACCATGTGGCCGCCCTTGTCCGTGACCTCGCCGTCGGCGATGGACGCCACCCGGCCGCGGTCCTTGAGCAGCTCCTGCGAGACGTCGACGACGCCACCGCCGACGAAGTCCACGGCCGCGTCGACGCCTTCGGGCGCCAGCGCCCGCACCCGGTCGGCGAGACCGTCACCGTACGTCACCGGCTCGGCGCCCAGGGACCGCAGGAAGTCGTGGTTGCGCTCGCTGGCCGTGCCGATGACCCGGGCCCCCTGCGCCACTGCGATCTGGACGGCGAGCGAACCGACTCCGCCCGCCGCGGCGTGCACCAGGACCGTCTCGCCCGCCTTCCCGCCGACCCGCCGGAGCGACTGATAGGCCGTCAGCCCGGCGAGCGGGAGCCCGGCGGCCTGCTGCCAGCTGAGCGCGGCGGGCTTGCGGGCCAGGGTCCTGACCGGCGCGGCGACCAGCTGGGCGTAGGTGCCGTGCTGCACCTCGTCCTTGCGGACATAGCCGATGACCTCGTCGCCGACCGCGTACTCGGTGGCGTCCGCGCCGACCGCCTCGACCACACCCGCCACGTCCCATCCGGGAACGAGCGGGAAGTGACCGTCCATCATCGGGTCCAGATAGCCCGCGACGATCTTCCAGTCCACCGGGTTGACCCCGATCGCCTTGACCCGGATCAGGAAGGAGTCCGGGCCCACCTTCGGATCGGGCCGGTCGGTGTATTCGAGGACCTCGGGGCCGCCGTAGCTCTTTGCGATGATTGCCTTCATGATCCGCCACAACGCGTGACGGCCGGCGATCATTCCATGGGCGCGAACGGTCACCGAAATGGCGTACGGGACTGCGGCGCGGGCGGCGAGCGGTGCACCGACGGGCGCCGGTCCTGCCGGTCAGCCGGGCTGCGCCCCGACCGCGCGCAGCAGGAACGGGAGGAGTTCGCGGATTGCCGCCTCGCCGGACGAGGGGCCGTCCGCCGGGCCCGGGTGTGCCGCGTCGGGGGTCAGGAAGAGGCGGCTGACCATCGAGCCGACGACCAGGTCGGCCAGCACATGCGCGTCCTGGAGCGGGGGGATGTCGCCGCGGGCGACCGCGCGGCGCACCACGGCGGCGGCGCGGTCGCGCACCGGCTGGATGATCGCGGTGTCCAGGACGCGGGCCAGCGCCTCGTTGTGCGCGGCCTCGCCGATCAGGACGTGCAGCAGCCGGCCGCCGGGGCCCTCCAGGGTTTCGGCCTTGTCCCGCAGCAGGGTGGCCAGGTCGCCTTCGAGGCTGCCGGTGTCCGGCTGGGGGCCGAGGTCGCTCGCCCAGCGGACGGCGGTGCCCACGACCAGGTCCTCCTTGGAGCGCCAGCGGCGGTAGAGGGTCGCGGTGGACACCCCGGCCCGCTTGGCGACGGCCGCGGTGGTCAGACGGCCGTAGCCGCTCTCCTGGAGGACCGCCACGGTGGCCTCCAGCAGCGCCCGGTCGCGTCCGGCGTCCCGCGGCCGGCCACGGGCGGGCTGCGGCTCGGCGGCTGCGGGCTGGTTGCTCTCGGTGCGTTCGGCCACGCCGGGAGTCTACCGGCAGACTTACGAAACGGAATGTTTTCGTTTCATGTAGCCTCGCCGCCATGGCACCGCAGACCCTCACCACAGACCTGGACGCCGCCGCCGTCGCCGACCGGCTCCGCCGCACCTTCGCCACCCGCCGCACCACCACCCCGGACTGGCGGCGCGACCAGCTGACCGCCCTGCGCAGCCTGCTCACCGGCCACAGCGACGAGCTGCTCGGCGCGCTCGCCGCCGACCTCGGCAAGGGCCCCGAGGAGGCGTACCGCACCGAGATCGGGTTCACCCTCCACGAGATCGACCACACCCTGGCCCGCCTCGACGAGTGGCTGGCGCCCCGGCCCGCCGAGCTGCCCGACCGGCTGCTCCCGGCGACCGCCCAGGTGGTCCGCGAGCCGCTCGGCGTCGTGCTGGTGATCGCACCCTGGAACTATCCGCTGCAACTCGCGCTCACCCCGCTGGTCGGCGCGCTGGCCGCGGGCAACTGCGCCGTCGTCAAGCCGAGCGAACTCGCCCCCGCGACCTCGGCCGCCCTCGCCCGGCTGCTGCCGCGCTACCTGGACGGCGAGGCGGTGGCCGTCGTCGAGGGCGCCGTACCGGAGACCACCGCCCTGCTGGCCGAGCGCTTCGACCACATCTTCTACACCGGCAACGGGACCGTCGGCCGGATCGTCATGGCGGCCGCCGCGCGCCATCTCACTCCCGTCACCCTGGAGTTGGGCGGCAAGAGCCCGGTCGTCCTCGACCCCGGCACGGATCTGGCAGCGGCGGCCCGGCGGATCGTGACCGGCAAGTTCCTCAACGCCGGCCAGACGTGTGTGGCGCCCGACTACGTCCTGGCGATCGGCGACACCGCCCGTGCCGTCGAGCCGCACCTCGCCGAGGCGGTGCACGAGGTCTACGGAGCCGATCCGTCCGGCGCCGGCGAGTACGGACGGATCGTCAACGAGCGGCACTTCGACCGGCTCACCGCCCTTCTCGGCAGCGGCCGCACGGTCGTCGGCGGCGCGCACGACCGCGTCACGCGCTACCTCGCGCCCACCGTCCTCGCCGATGTCGCCCCCGACGCACCGGTGATGCAGGAGGAGATCTTCGGCCCGATCCTGCCGATCGTGCCGGTGCCCGACCTGGACGCGGCGATCGCCTTCGTCAACGGGCGCGACAAGCCGCTGGCGCTCTATGCGTTCACCGCCTCCGAGGCCACCAAGCACCGGCTGCTGACCGAGACCTCCTCGGGCGCGCTCACCTTCGGGCTGCCGGTCGCCCATCTCACCGCGCCCGGCCTGCCGTTCGGCGGGGTCGGCGAGAGCGGGACGGGGCGCTACCACGGCGAGTACTCCTTCGACACCTTCAGCCACAGCAAGGCGGTGCTCGACAAGCCGCTGGGGTGACCGCGGGCTGCACCGGTGGCGCCCGCGGGCCCGGTGCAGCCCCGGGCCGGGTACCGCCCGCGGGACCGGCGGCTACACCGGCCGCATCCGGTAGTCGTACCGCTCCGGGAGCGGATGCTCCGCCCTGGCCCGGGCGCGGACCTGCTCGGTGACCGGCCCGTCGCCGGCGACCAGCCGCTCGGCGATCGCGTACCAGGTGTCGGCGAGCACCTCGTCGCCCTCCCGCAGCACGGCGATCTCGAAGCCGGCGTCGAAGATCTCCCGGGCCGCGGCCGGCCGCCCCTGGGCGAGCAGCACCTGAGCGGTCAGCAGCCGGAAGCGGCCGTCGGCCGGATCGGCCCACGGCAGGTCCGCCAGCAGGTCCGCCGCCTCGTCGGTACGGCCGGCCGCGAGCAGCGCGGGCACCGTCTCCCGGGCGAGGGCGGGCAGCACCGGCCGCCAGTCCCCGGCGGGCGGTCCCCCTTCCGCCGCCGCCCGCGCCGCTTCGTCGCAGGCCTCCCGATAGCGGTCGGCGGCCCGCCCCGTCTCGCCCGCCACCGATTCGGCAACGGCCAGGCAGTACAGGGGCAGAGCACCGGCCCCGTGCCCGAGCGCACGCTCCCAGCTGCGGACGGCCTGGGCGCGGTCGCCGGCGTGCCATTGGGCGAGCCCCAGGTGGTAGTCGGTGGCCGGGCCCGACCGGGCCGACTCCAGCAGATCGCGCCAGGCCGGCGCGACGAGCGCCGCTCCGGGTACGGGGCGCTCAGCCGGCAGCTCCCCGGTGCGCAGCAGCGTCAGCCAGGGCTCCTGTTCCGCGCCCAGCGTGGCCGCGGAGAACGGCGTACCGGGCAGGTCCAGGCCCGCGCGGGCGGACTCCAGCGCGCCCCAGCCGGAGCCGGTGGCCAGCGACTCCTTCGGTTCCTGGTCGGCACAGGGCAGCCAGGCCTCGTACGCGGCGTCGACGTCCGCCCGGGGCAGGGCGGCCTGCAGCCGGGCCGCGGCCTCTTCGCGGGCCGCGCCCCAGTCCGCGCCGTGCACCGTCGCGGGATCGGCGGCCAGCGGCCCGTACGCCTCCAGCCAGGTGAACTCCCCACCGGCGTCCAGCGGTACGTGCTCCAGTTGGGTACGGGCCAGACCTGCCTGGATCTCGGCGTAGCCGCCGGTGCCCGGCTCGGTGAGCCACTGCTGCCAGCGCCGCCCGCCCCGGCCCGCGCCCCACAGGAAGAGCTTGCGGCCGCGCAGGGTGTCGGTGGAGGTCTGCACCAGGCCGCGGCCGTCGGCGTCGAGGGAGGCGATCCACCGGCGGGCGCCGTCGGGCACCTCGTAGAAGTAGTCGGCGGGGAACTCGCTGCGCAGCGGGTAGGTCCGGTCGACGCCGTCGGCGTCGGGGACCGGGACGCGGCGCAGGCTCCGTTCGTAGCCGAAGTGCCAGGCCTCGTCGGCGGGGGCCAGGACCCGGGTGCGCTCTCCTTCGGGAACGGCGGTGTTGGACCACCAGTAGACGGGGACCGTGCGGTGGTGCGGATTGCGGATCCGGACGCCCACGTGGAGGAAGTCGGAGCCGTCGGGCAGCCACAGGTCCACCTGGAAGGCCAGGTCGCGCAGCCGTTCCCACTCCCACAGCCGCAGCATCTCGCCGCCGTCCGGCGCCGGGACACGGGCGGCGTGCAGTGGGTCACAGGAGAGGGTGGTGTGGCCGGGCGCGCCGATGTTCCATTCGATGCCGCCGGAGAACCAGGCGCCGTTGAGGGCGAAGGCCGCGGGCTGGCACACCGGGTTGCGGTAGAGCAGTTCACGGCCGGTGGGCTTGTGGTGCAGGGAGTGCACCCGGCCGCCGAGGCCGGGCAGGACGGTGGCGCGCAGCCGGTCGTTCTCGATGACCAGCGCCTCGTGGTCGACGGCTCGGCGGGTGCGGCCGTAGCCGTCGCGCATCCGGGTCGGCAGGATCGAGCGCAGCGGCGCACGGCCGATCTGCCGTGCCATGTCGGCGGGCAGCCCGGCGTCCCGGGGGATCTCGATGCGGTGCCCGTCCTGGCCGTCGCGCAGCGCGGGGAGGGGGTTGTCGGGGCCGAGGGGGGCGGTGGGGAGGGTCAGGGTGGTGCGTCGCACTCTCGTGACCACGGCTGCCTCGCAATGCTGGACCGGGCCACCCCGGCTGCGGCGGCCTCCTGTTGACCATGGAACCGCGTGCCCGCCGGTCTGCACAGGGCGTCTTGCCGCCGGGGGAGGTCAGGGTTGCGCAAAGAGGTCCTCAAGGAGGCCGGCGAGCAGCGCGGCGCCGGTCCCTTCGGGGTCGCGGTCCGGGTCGTAGATGGTGACGTCGATGCCGACACAGCGCGGCGATGCGGCCAACGGGGCCATCAGCGCGCGGAGTTCGCCGGTGAGCAGGCCGCCCGGGTCGGGGCTGTCGACGGCCGGCATGACGGACGGGTCGAGGACGTCCGCGTCGAGATGGATCCAGAAGCCGTCGAGCGGCGGGTGCGCGAAGTGGGTGAGGACGTCGCGGGCCACCGCCTCCGGACCGCGCCGCCGGATCTCGCCGACCGGGACGTGGCCGATGCCGAGGGCGGTCAGCTCCGCCTGGTCCTCGTCCGCGTCGCGCAGGCCCAGTGCGCGCAGATCCTCGTCGCGGACGTACGGCCGCCGCCCCTCGATGTCGGTGAGATCCGCCTGCCCGCGCCCGGTGATCTGCGCCAGCCCCTCGCCGGCCGCGGCACCGAGCGGACCGGACACCGCGACATTGCCCGGGTGCCGGAAGTCGCCGTGGCCGTCGAGGTAGGCCACGCCGTACCGCCCCAGCCGCCGCAGCGCGAGCACCACCCCGAGCAGAATGCTGCAGTCCCCGCCCAGCACCACCGGGAAGTCGCCGCTGCGGACGTGCTCCTCGACGCGCGGGGCGAGCTTGCCCGTATAGGCGGCCAGGGCGGCGGCGTTGAAGTCCCCGTCGCCCTCCCGCCACTCCCCCAGGTCGTAGCGGGGCGGCACCACCACACCGCCCTCCAGCGCGCCCAGCCGGCGCAGCAGCCCCTGTTCGCGCAGGGCGCCCGCGAGCTTGTAGCAGCCGGGGACGGTGCCCGGCGCGGGCGGCCGCAGTCCCAGGTTGGAGGGGGCATCGATGAGTACGGTCCGGCGCATACCGGGATGGTCACACATGCGCACGGAAAATGTGGAGGCCTCGGAAGACCGGCCGACATAGCCTGTCCGCTCGGCCCAACGGCGCACGGCAGAACGGAAGACGGCCCCATGGCGACCCAGCACACCTACCGAGTCATCGTCCGCGGCAAGTGGGACGGCCTCACACCGCAGTCCCGCGCCGGACTGCTCGCCGACGTGGACCACCACGGTCTGGCACACATGCAGTTCACGCCCGAGGGAGCGCTGGCGTACGACAGGGCGCTGCACTGCTTCAGCTACCGCTTCGTCATCGTCTCGGATGCGGCGGACGGTGAGGAGATGGCGGCCGCGCTCGCCGAGGACAAGGCGGAGCGCGCGCTGAAGGCCGCCGGCCTCGGCTTCAGGGAACTGCGGTCCACGGTCACCGACATGGACACCATGAAGATCAATCACAAGTCCCGCTAGGGCCTGTGGTGAAAGTGCTGGACGTAGATGCGGTTCCACGGGGTCTCTGCGACTCTGGGCGTATGCCTCGACGCATCACATTTGTGCAGCTGAAGACGGGTTACGACATCGACCGGGGGCCTTCTTGGATCGGCTGGGTGAACTTCTCCAAGACCTGGAGCACCGCGTACTTCCACGGGCGGACACTGCGCCGGGGAGAGGGGATGTTCGATGCGAACTTCTACGACGCTGAGACCGGCGAGGAGTTCTGGGTCTCCGGTCCGAAGCGGGACCGTACCGACACCCGCTATGGCCCCTCCGCCCCCGAGGTCGAGTCGGACGCCGCCGATGCCTATCACGCCTTCCTGGACGGCGCACCGCTGCCAGGCCGGGAAAATGGCTAGCGTCTGGCGGGAAGATGCTGTTCGGAGCCGGATGCGCGGCGTCGCGCCACGGGGGCGAAGCGGTCGCGGGCCGTCCGCCCGCCCCCGGACACGCCCTACGCGTCGTCGGCCGACTCGTTGAAGCGCAGCCGGTTCCCGAACGGGTCGGTCAGGGTGAGCGAGGTCCCGGTCTCGTCCTGCTCCAGACCGGGACGCAGATACGGATAGCCCTTGCCGGCCAGTTCGGCGTGGAGCGCGCGCACCCCGCTCAGCTCCGTGCAGACCGTGGAGCCGGGGGTCGCATCGCCGTGGTGCTCCGACAGATGCAGCACGAGGCCACCGCGCGAGACCTGCGTGTAGAGCGGCATACCGGGCTCGAAGCGGTGCTCCCAGTCGACCGTGCAGCCGAGGTAGTCGACGTAGAACTCATGGGCCTTGGCCACGTCGAAGATCCGGAAGACCGGCACGGTGCGGTGGAAGACGATGTCCATGGCGGACAGGGAATCACACCGCTTCCCCGCCGACCATCTCCGCGGTGATCGCCCAGCGCTCGTGGTCGCGCCAGGCGCCGTCGATGAAGAGGAAGTCCGGGGAGAACCCCTCCAGTCGGAACCCGGCCCGTCTGACCAGGGCGATCGACCGCTCGTTGGTCGGCTGGACGTTGACCTCCAGCCGGTGCAGCCCCATCGCCCCGAAGGCATGGCGCAGGACGAGCCGCAGCCCCTCGCCCATCAGTCCCCGCCCGGCGGCGTGCGCGAAGGCCCCGTAGCCGATCGCACCGCAGCGGAAAGCGCCGTGCACGATGTTGTTGATCGTGAGGTAGCCGGCGATCCGGCCGTCGGCGAGCTCGCAGATCAGGAAGCCCGCACGCTCCGGCTCCTGGAGCCTGTGCAGATAGGCGTCGTAGGCACCGTCCTCGGCCGGCGGGAAGAGCCAGGGCCGGTGCAGCTCCACGCTCTCCCGCGCCAGCGCGGTGAACTCGTCCCGGTCGGCGGCGGTGAAGTGCCGGATGCCCACCCGTGGGCCACGTGCGAGGTAGCGGTCGTTGGTCGTCACCGGAGGATCGTACGGAGGGCGCGGACGGCGGGCCAGCGGTTTGCGGGAGTGCGGAAGCCCGCGTCTGCCGCCACACCGGCAGGTGGCCGTCGGCCCGTGGTTGCGCCCGGCTTGGGCAACAGCCCGCCGCCCTTACCGCCACACCGGCGCATCCGTGCCGCAGCGGCCGGGTGGGGTCGTCCAGGTGGCCGGGGCGCCGTCGAAGGAGACGGGCGGGAGGGCGTGGCGGAGCCGGCCGAGGGTGCTGTCGGTTTCCCCGAGGTGGCGCGCGGGGTCGTAGGCACCGGCGCCGGGCGTCTCCGGTCGTGGTCCGGACGTCTCCGGTCGCGGCCCGGGTCGCTCCGGTCCACTGGGCCGCTCGCCGTCGTCCGTCAGGTCGTCCAGCAGCCACCGCGCGGTGCGGGCGAGGGCGAGGGTGGCGAGGAAGGAGCCGCCCGTCCGGGACTGTTCGGTCAGGGCGCGGAGCACCGCGGCGGCCAGCAGGTAGCCGGTGCCGTGGTCGAGCGCCTGGGCGGGGAGGGCGCCGGGTGTGCCGCCGGGCCGCGCTCCGCCGCTGCTCTCCGGTGAGTCCTCGGACGCCGAGCCCGCGTCCGCCTCGACGGCGGCGATGCCGGTGGCCACCTGGACCAGGCTGTCGAAGCCGCGCCGGCCGCCCCACGGCCCGTCGTCGCCCCAGGCGGAGAGCCGGGCCACCACCCTGCGCACCGCCGCGTCGGTCCCCCATGGCAGCAGTCTGGCACGGGCCCGGATCACGCCCGCGCCGCCTCCCGCTCCCCCGCGCTCGGTGCGGCGAGCGCCAGCCGGCGGTGGCAGCGGCGCAGCATCGCGCGGGCGAGGAAGGGGTGGAAGCGGCGGACGACGGCGAAGTAGAGGCGGCCGGTCGTGCGGTGGATGCGGACGACCGTGCCCAGCGTGACCCGGCCGTCCGCGACCTGCACCGAGGCGCGGAAGTCCAGGTGGCGGGCGTCCTCGCCGAGCAGGATCTCGTCCTGCGTGCGCCCGAGGACGGGGAAGCCCGACCGGCCCAGCACGCCCTGCCAGGCCTCCGGTTCCTGCGGCATGCCGGGCCGCAGTTCCATCTGCCAGGCGTCCTGGAAGTCCGTTCGCGGGAACGCGTCGTGCGCCAGGCGGGCCGTGGCGGGAAGAGGGACGGCCCGGGGCCGGTCCCAGAGCAGCCGGCTGAGCAGGCGTACGCGGGCGGAGCGGCGGGCCGGGGTCAGGGGGCGGCCGGTGGCGGCCCGCTCGATGTTGTCGAAGGCCTCCTCCACGACGGCGCCGTGCACGAGGCGGATCCCCAGCAGCCACGTCAGGGCCACGACGGGCGACGGCCGGCTCTCCAGGACGTGTTCCACCCGGCAGCTGTCGGGCCCCACGGGCCGTACGCCGAACTCGTGCCAGCCGGCCTGTCCGGCGGTGAAGTCGAAGCGGACGCGGCGGCCCGGCTCGTAGGCGGAGACGCGGTAGCGGACGAAGGCGTGCCCGCCGTCGGCGCCGACGCCCAGCGGGCGGTCGAAGCGCATCGGCGGCCAGGCGGGCGTGGGGAAGAGCGGATCGTCCTCGCCCCGGCCGAGCCGGTCGAGCAGGGCACCGACGGTCTCGGCCGGGGCGCGGACCTCACGGCTGTGGACCTCGCGGATGGCACGCACAGGGCACCTCCATACGGTGGCGTATGTATGACCGTACGGTACCGTATGGACATGGCATCACAACAGGCGAAGGCACCCCGCGACGGCGGCGCACGACAGCGGCTGACCGCAAAGGACTGGGCCGACGCCGCCCTGACAGCCATGGGCGAGGGCGGGCTCGCCGCGGTGGCCGTGGAGCCGCTGGCCGCCCGGCTGGGCACCACCAAGGGCAGCTTCTACTGGCACTTCACCAACCGGAACGCGCTGATCGAGGCCGCTCTGGAGCGCTGGGAGGAGGTCGGCACGGAGGCCGTGATCACCGAGGTGGAGGCCGAGCCCGACCCCGGCGAGCGGCTGCGCCGGCTGCTCCTGCGGGCCACGAACTGGTCCGCCGCGGACCCACGGGACGCCTCACTGCTGGCGAGCGCCGCCCATCCGGGGGTGGCCGCCGCGCTCGCCCGGGTGACCACCCGGCGCCTCGGCTATATCGCCGCGCTCTTCACGGACATGGGCTTTCCCGAGGAGGAGGCCCGAAGCCGCGGCCTGCTGGCCTACACCGCCTACCTCGGGCACACCCAGCTCGGGCACGCCGTCCCGCAGAGCCTGCCGGCCGGTGCCGCGCGCGACCGCTACGTGGACGCGGTGGTCGAGACCCTCGTACGGCCGCTGAACGGAGGTGACGGTTCCGAAAATGAGCGAACCTGAACGAAGTTGGCCGAACTGCGCGTAGACGTGCCCGGCATCCGAGGCATGAGGTGAGATCAGCGCGGCGAAAACGACGCGCTTGAGCAGGGACATCTCACACCCGAGCGGCTCGACCCGATCGAGCTCCTCGTACGGGAGGAATTCCGTGACCGAAGCCATCCCCTACTTCCAGGACCGCACCTGTCCTTACCATCCGCCCGCCGGCTACCAGCCGCTGCGGGAGACCGGACCACTGACCCATGTCACGCTCTACGACGGCCGAAAGATATGGGCCGTAACCGGCCACGGCGCGGCGCGGACGCTGCTGAGCGACCAGCGGCTCTCCGCCGACCGGCAGAACCCCGCCTTCCCGATGCCGTTCGCGCGCTTCGCGGCGATCCGCCAGGTCAGGACCCCGCTGATCGGGGTCGACGACCCGGAGCACAACACCCAGCGCCGGATGCTGATCCCCAGCTTCAGCGTGAAACGGGTCGCCGCACTGCGGCCGGACATCCACCGGATCGTCGACGATCTGCTCGACCGGATGCTGGCCGAGGGCCCGCCCGCCGAGCTGGTCTCCGCGTTCGCGCTGCCGGTCCCCTCGATGGTGATCTGCTCGCTGCTCGGCGTCCCGTACTCCGACCACGCATTCTTCGAGGGCGAGTCCAGCCGCCTCCTGCGCAGCCGTACGGCCGAGGAGGCGGAGGACGCCCGGATCAAGCTGGAGGACTACTTCACCGAGCTGATCGCCCACAAGGAGAAGAAACCGGGCGACGGACTGCTCGACGAACTGATCGAGGACCGGCTGCGGACCGGCGACCTCGCCCACGAGGACCTGGTCCGGCTCGCCATGATCCTGCTGGTGGCCGGCCATGAGACCACCGCCAACATGATCTCGCTCGGCACCTTCACGCTGCTCGAACACCCCGAACAGCTGGCGCAGCTGAAGGCCGAGGAGAGCCTGATGCCGGCCGCCGTCGAGGAGCTGCTGCGGTTCCTGTCCATCGCGGACGGCATGCTGCGGGTGGCGACGGAGGACATCGAGATCGGCGGGCAGCTCATCCGCGCCGACGACGGCGTCCTGTTCCCCACCTCGGTGATCAACCGGGACGAGACCACCTACCCGGCGCCGGACGAGCTGGACCTCGACCGCACCGCCCGCCACCACGTGGCGTTCGGCTTCGGGATCCACCAGTGCCTGGGCCAGAACCTCGCCCGCGCGGAAATGGAGATCGCACTGCGCTCGCTGTTCGCCCGGATCCCCGATCTGCGCCTGGCCGTTCCGGCGGCCGAGGTGCGCTTCAAGCCGGGCGACACCCTGCAAGGAATGATCGAACTGCCGCTGGCCTGGTAGCAGCCATGACGGCAGACGAACGAAAGGGGTCCGGGATGCGGATCACCATCGACACCGACATCTGCATCGGCGCCGGCCAGTGCGCCCTGACCGCGCCGGGAGTCTTCACCCAGGACGACGACGGTTTCAGCGCCCTGCTGCCCGGCCGCGAGGACGGCGCGGGCGACCCGCTGGTGCGCGAGGCCGCCCGCGCCTGCCCCGTGCAGGCCATTTCGGTCACGGACGACTGAGCCACCACCCTCGCGGACGGCCCGGCTGACGCGCGGCTCCCGGTCGACGCCCGGCGCCCACGGCGCGCCCGGCCCGTTCCGCCCTCCTTCTTGTCCCTACGGCATCCACCCCATCCGCTACCGCAACACCCCCTGCGTGACGGGCAGTTCGAGCACCCCTGCCTCCGCGGGCGTACTGCTGACCGTCACCGGCTTCACCCCTCGGTTGCCCGCATAGGCGTCATCGCTCGCGGCGAGGACGAAGCGCAGTCGGTGCCCCGGCTCGTAGCGGTGCACGATGGCCGGGAGTTCCACCGTGAACCTCCGGGTCGCATCGGGCACCCGGGCCGGGGCCACCAACCGGTGCACCAGGGTCTTTTGGCCGTCCGGCGCGACGTCGTAGAGCTTGGCGAAGAGCACCAGCCGGTCGGCCGCGTCCGAGGAGCGCTGCGCCCGCCCGGCCTGCGGCGAGGAGACCCTCAGCGTCACCCTGGGAGCCCCCACCACCTCCACCGGCCCGCCCGCCACCGGCTTCGAGGTCCAGTCCAGATAGGTGCCCCTGGCGTCGTACGGCGCCGCGTCCGGCAGGCCGAGCAGCCCGGCCAGCGAACTCTCGGAGTGACTGGTGGCCGTCCGCAGATTGCGGTACGCCCGGCTGCCGCGCACCACCTCGCCCCGGCGGCCGACGAGTGTGCCGTCCCCGGAGAGGTACAGCCGCCGGCTGCCGCCCGCCGGGAAGACGGACGAGGTGGCGTAGGCCGGCCCGCCGGCCACCCAGTCCCGGTAGTACGCGAAGGCCGGTCCGGTGCCGGTCGCCGTCCGATGCCGCAGATACCGGTCGAACCACGCAAGGATCCGGCGTCCGACATAGCTGGTGTCCAAGTTTCCCCGGGCCAGGGCGAGTTCGCCCCGGGCCGGTTTCCTCATCCCGCCACTGTGGCCCCAGGACTGCCAGATCATCTTCACCGGGGTGCCCTGTGCGGCCAGCGTCCGGTAGGTGGCGGCGGCCTCGTTGAGGTTGAACAGGGTGTCGTCCTCGCCCTGGACGAGCAGCGTCGGCGTCTTGACCGACGCCAGGTACGACACCGGGGAGACGCTGCGCGCGTAGGCGAGCACCTCACGGGTCCGCGCTTCCGGGTAGCTGCCGGAATCCAGCAGCCGCTTGGTGTCGCAGGCCCGCGCGACGAAGTGCAGGCAGCCGGCGCCGCCGGTCCGCGACGGGTCGAGGTTCGGGTGCAGCAGCCCCTGCGCCTCGCCGATCAGGAAGAACCCGTTCGTCCACTGCCACTTGTACGCACCGGGCAGCGGCCCGCCGACGCCCCTCGTACGGTCCGCGTTGTTGGGGTCGAGGGAGTAGGAGAGGTCGTTCCAGGTGATGAGCGGGACCAGTGCGTCGACCCGGTGGTCGACGGCGGCGGTGGCCAGCTGGATCGCCCCGCCGTACGACCCGCCGATCATGCCGACCCGCGGATCGCGCGCTCCGTCCTTGGCGACATAGTCGATACGCGTCCCGTTGTCGGCCGTACGGGCCCCGGCCAGCAGGTCGACCAGCCCGCTCGCCGCCCTGCCGTCGATCCGGGGGTCGTCGAGGGAGATCGGACAGCCGGTCCTGCCGAAGCCGAGCCCGGAGTAGGCCAGCGCCACATAGCCGCGGGCGGCGAAGGCCTTGGCGAGGGCGTCGGTGGACCCGTCCGCCTTGTCGCCGCCGAAACCGTTGGTGGTCAGCACGGCGGGCGCCGGGTGGGCGGCGTCCGCACCCGTCGGGCGGTAGACGTCCGTGTCGAGGGTGCACCTGCGGTCCCCGGCCCGGACGGTGACCTTCAGCGCGGTGACGGTGTACGGGTCGGCGGCGGCGACCGCGGGGGCGGTCAGGGCGAGCGGGGCGACGAGGGCCGGGCCGGCCAGCAGGGCGAGGGACATCCGGAGTACGGGGCGGAACCCGCGTCGGGACACGCTGCGCACGAAGACCTCCACACACGTCGTACCAACCAGTCGGTATCGGCGCGCTCATGCTGCGACAGGCGTAATGGGAAGTCAACGGCCCTGACGTGCGTCGCCGTTCGGACGTGCGTTCAGCGGCGTCCGCCGGGCCGCACCGAACGGCACAGACGGCAAACAGGCTTCATGAAACGCTCTTTGACGCGCCATCAGGGCCGTCGCTCACACGGTCGCCGGCACCTCGAAGGTCAGCGTCCCGGCCGTCGCGTCCAGCTCCGCGGGGATGCCCAGCGGCACGGTCAGCGCCGAGTCGCCGTGCCCGAAGCCGAACTCCTCGGCCACCGGCACCCCGAGCCCGGCCAGGCGGTCCACCAGCACCGCCCGCACCTGGTCGTAGGGACCACAACGGGCCCAGGAGCCGAGCACGATCCCGGCGACGCCGTCCAGCCGGCCGGCGCGCAGGAGCTGGGTGAGCGCCCGGTCGAGGCGGTACGGCGGCTCCCCGACATCCTCCAGCAGCAGGATTCCGCCCGCCGCGCCCCGCCCGGCCCCCGGGGTGCCCACCTCGGTGGCGAGCATGGTCAGACAGCCGCCGAGGGTCACGCCGCGGGCCCGCCCCGGCACCAGCGGCCGGGCGGACGGCGAGCTCAGGGTCCGGACGCTCTCCGGCGCGAAGAGGGTGCGCCGCAGATGCTCGCGGGTGGCGTCGTCCTTGAGGAAGATCTCCCCCGCAACGGCCGGTCCGTGCAGGGTGGACACCCCGGCACGCACCGCGAACGCCTCGTGCAGCACCGTCACATCACTGAAGCCGACCAGAGGTTTGGGGGCCGCGGCCCGGATGGCGTCCCAGTCCAGCAGATCGACCATCCGCTGGGCGCCGTAGCCGCCCCGCGCCGCGAACACCGCCTTGACGGACGGGTCGCACCACGCCTCCTGGAGATCGCGGGCCCGCTCCTCGTCGGCGGCGGCCAGATAGCGCAGAGTGGCATGGGTGTCCCTGGCGTGGGGCGCGGCGACCGGGTCCAGGTCCCAGCCCCGCAGCACGTCCAGCCCGCGGTCCAGTCGCTCCGGCGCGAGGGGGCCGCTGGGTGCCACCACCGCCACCCGGTCGCCGGGCCGCAGCCGCGGCGGCCTGACGGGCACCGCCGGCGTCATCCGCGCAGCTCCAGCGTGGGGACATCGGTCCTGGCGAGACCGAAGGTCTGGGAGTAGAGGGAGAGTTCGGCCTCCACGGCGCGCACGATGGTGTCCGCCCGGCGGAAGCCGTGCCCCTCCCCGGCGAAGGACAGGTAGGCGTGCCGTATGCCGCGGCCGGCGACCTCGGCGAGGAACCGTTCGCACTGCACGGGCGGGCAGATCACGTCGTCGAGGCCCTGGAGCAGCAGGAAGGGCGCGGTGATCCGGTCCGCGCGGTGCAGCGGCGAGCGGTCGCGGTAGCGGTCGGGGACCTCCGCGAGCGGGCCGACCAGCGATTCGAGGTACTGCGACTCGAAGTCATGGGTCTCGTCGGTGGCCCAGCCGGTCAGGTCGAGGATCGGGTAGCTGATGGTGCCGCAGGCGTAGAGATCGGTGGCGGTCAGCGAGGCGGCGGTGGTCCAGCCGCCGGCGCTGCCGCCGCGGATGGCCAGCCGGGCGCGGTCGGCGGTGCCCTCGTCGGCCAGGATCCGGGCGACGGCCGCACAGTCCTCGACGTCCACCACGCCCCACTGGCCGCGCAGCCGCTCGCGGTACTCCCGGCCGTAGCCGGTCGATCCGCCGTAGTTGACCTCGGCGATGCCGATGCCCCGGGAGGTGAAGTAGGCGATCTCCAGGTCGAGCACCATGGGGGCGTGGCCAGTGGGGCCGCCGTGCGCCCAGACCACGAAGGGCGGCAGCTCGCCGTCGGGTGCCACGTGGTCGGGGTTGTGCGGCGGATAAATGTGGGCGTGGATGTCCCGTCCGTCGGGGCCGGTGAAGGTACGGCTCCGCGGCCGGGGGTAGTAGGCCGGGTCCAGGACGTCGGCATGCCGGCAGGCGATCACCCGGGTGCGTCCGGTGCAGGTGTCCAGCTCGACGATCTCGTACGAGCTGTGCGGTCCTGCGGCGATGCCGAGGACGCGGCTGCCGTGCGCGGCGAGGGTGGGTGCCCACTCCGTCCACGGCCCCGCGGAGTCGACGAGTTCGCCGCTCACCGGGTCGAGGATGCCCAGGGTGGTGGAGCCGCGGCCGTGGATCACCGCCAGCGTGCCGTTCTCCAGGGGCAGGAACCAGCGATGTCCGACGTTCCACAGCGGCCCGGCGAACTCCTCCTGCCGGGACGGGCACAGGCCGCGGCTCGCCACGACGCCGTCGTCGGCCGCGTCGGGATCGATGCGCTGCACCTCCCACCAGCCGCCGACGTCCGAGACGAAGAGCAGCGAACCGTCGGCCGCCCACTCGACCTGGGCGACGGACTCACCGGCCGCGCCGCCGTCCGGCGCGCCGGTGCCGAGGTCGCCGACGAGCGGCCGTACGTCCTCGAACTCGCCCTCGGCGGTGATCCGGGCCACCATCGCCAGGGTGCCGTCCCAGGGCATCAGGGGGTGGTCCCAGGCGATCCAGGCGGCCCGCCGCCCGTCGGCCGAGATCCGGGGACCGGTCACGAAGCGGTGCCGGTCGTCGCTCAACTCCCTGATGGAGCCGCGGTGTTCGGCGGCGGAGCCGTCGAGCGGCACGGCGGCGATCACCCTGCGCACCTCGGTCGGCCGGGCGCCCGTGAACTCCTCCAGGACGCACCACACCTCGCCGAGCTCGGGGCGCAGCACCGGGTCGACCCAGCGCAGTCCGGCACCGACATCGGACAGCGGGGTGAGCGGGCGCGGGGCATCGCCGCTGTCCGGCGTGCAGACGTACAGCCGCTGGTCGGCGAAGTTGCTGAAGACGACCAGCGGTCCGTGCTCGGTGACCGTTCCGGCCCAGGGCTGGCCGCCGTACTCCAGCACCCGGCTGCGGACGTTCCAGGGCGCGGGCAGCACCGACTCCTCGGCGCCGTCCGGCCGCCGGCGGACCAGCGCCCGCCGGCCGCCCTCGGCGGGCCGCGGCTCCGTCCACCACACCTCGTCGCCGACCACCCCGACGAAGCCGGGCCGGCCGTCGTGCGCGGCGACCGTCCGGGCCTCTATCGGGGACGTCCAGGCGCCGTAGGGAGCCGTGGTCACCATGTGCAGTTCCTCTCCTCCACCGGCCGGGCTGGCGCCGGCCGGTCAGACGGTGCGCAGGAAGTGGTCGAGCACCCGGACGCCGAAGTGCAGTCCGTCGACCGGCACGCGCTCGTCCACGCCGTGGAAGAGCGCCTGGTAGTCGAATCCCTCGGGCAGTTTGAGCGGCGAGAAACCATAGCCGGTGATGCCCAGCCGGGAGAACTGCTTGGCGTCCGTGCCGCCGGACATGCAGTACGGCACGACATGGCCGTCCGGGTCGAAGCGCTCGACCGCGGCGCGCATCGCGGTATAGGTCGGGGACTCGACCGGCGACTGCAGCGCGACCTCACGGTGGTCGTATTCCCAGGTCACATCGGGTCCCGTGAGCTCGTCCAGGGTCGTACGGAACTCCGCGTCACCGTCGGGAAGCACCCGGCCGTCCACCTGGGCGACGGCCGCCCCCGGGATCACGTTGACCTTGTAACCGGCCGACAGCATCGTCGGGTTGGCGCTGTTGCGGACGGTCGGCTCGACGAGCTTGGCGGCCGGGCCGAGCTTGCCGAGCAGCGCATCGACGTCGAAGCGGGGCGAGTCGACATCCACCTCGACGGCGTACAGCGCGGCGAGTTCGCGCAGCGCGGCCCGCACGGTCGGGGTGAGGCGGACCGGCCACTCGTGCTCGCCGATCCGGGCCACGGCGGCGGCCAGCCGGCTGACGGCGTTCTCACGGTTGGCCTTCGAGCCGTGCCCCGCCCGGCCCCGGGCGGTCAGCTTCAGCCAGGCCGTGCCGCGTTCCCCGGCCGCGATCGGGTAGAGCCGCATCCCGCGGCCCCCATGGAAGGTGAAGGCCCCGGACTCGCTGATGCCTTCGGTGCAGCCCTCGAAGAGCCCGGCGTGCCGGTCGGCCAGGAAGCCCGCGCCGTCCTCGGCGCTGGCCTCCTCGTCGGCGGTGAAGGCCAGCACGATGTCGCGCCGCGGCCGCACCCCGCTGCGGGCCCATTGCCGCACGACGGCGAGCACCATCGCGTCCATGTTCTTCATGTCGACGGCGCCCCGGCCCCAGACCACGCCGTCGCGGACCTCGCCGGAGAAGGGGTGCACGCTCCAGTCGGCGGGCTCGGCGGGGACCACGTCCAGATGGCCGTGGACCAGCAGGGCGTCGGCCCCGGGGTCGGTGCCGTCGATGCGGGCGACCACATTCGTCCGGCCCTTGCTGCGCTCCAGCAGGGTCGGCGCCACCCCGGCCCCGGCGAGCCGCTCGGCGACGTACTCGGCGGCCGGCCGTTCCCGGCAGGCCCCGTCACCGGCGTTGCCGGTGTCGATCCGGATCAGCTCGGAGGTGAAGCGCACCACCTCGTCGAGCGCCTGCTGGTCGACGCCGCCGGTCCACTCGGCCGCCGGCTCCCCGGTTCTCCCGCGCTCAGCCATATTGCTCCTCCACGGCGGACGACACGACGGTGGTGACGGCCTTGAAGCACCGGATGGCTTCGTACATGTCCTGACTGGTATACGCGACCCGGCGCTCCCCCGTTCGCTCCACGCCGGGTACGCAGGTCGCCGCGCCCACCAGATGCTCGGCGTCGAACTCCAACTCGAGCCGGAACGGGCCGCCCCTGGACGGTTCATGACGTGCCGCCAGCGCCGCTCCCTTGCGGGCCGCGGCCCGGATCTCGGCCGCCGTACGGGCCGGCGGCCGGCACACCGCCGCATAGCGCGACACATAGTCCTTGACCGCTACGGCGGGTGCCTGCGGGGCGTAGCCCAGCGCGTCCTGGCAGGTGCGGTCGTCGCCGGTGACCAGCACCACCGGCACGCCGTACTCGGCGACCACAAGGGAGTTGAGATATCCCTCGCTCGCACGGATGCCGTCGACCCAGACGCCGGTGAGGGTGTTGGCGAGGTAGGTGTGGGCGAGGACGCCTTCGGCGCCCGCCCCGGTGTGGTAGCCGACGAACGCGATGCCGTCGACATCGCCGTGCTGCACGCCCTCGACCATGCTGAGCGATTTATGTCGCCCGGTGAGCATCTGTGCGCGTTCGTCGAGCTGTTCCAGGAGCAGATTGCGCATCGTCCAGTGCGCCTCGTTGACCAGTACGTCGTCGGCCCCGCCCTCGAAGAATCCGGCAATCGCCGCATTGACGTCGGACGTGAACATATGGCGGCAGCGCTCCCATTGAGGGGTGCCGGGCAGCACATCGGCGGGCCAGGTCACGCCGGTGGCACCCTCCATGTCCGCGGAGATGAGGATCTTCACAGTCACCAGTCCTATCGCAGCTAGGAGGCGGTACGCACGATTCCCGACATCACTTGTTCACATCACGTTCGGAGGGCCCGAACAGCTCCCCCAGCGTAACCAGGGCCTCCGGGCTGACGCCCCGTCCGGGACGTTCCAGGACGGTCGCGTTGGCGGCGGCATCACGATTTCTTCGTCACAGCAACACGATTCCTTCCAACCGGAACCTGGGGGTACGCTCTTGTGGCGCCGCATCTCGCACAGTTTCTGTCGCAAAGCGGAAGGGCTTCTGACGGAATCCGTAAGGACTTCCGAACGAGTTCTGTCAGCTGCCGACGGCACGTGCCAGGTGAGGTAGAACAGGCCGGACCAGCTTCCCACGCGATGAAACAGAGGCAGAATGGTGAGCGAAGCCCTCAACGACGCCTTACCGCAATGCGGCATCCGGGCCGACAGCGAAGACGACCAACTCGCGATCCTGACCGAACTGATCGCGCAAACACTTTGCGATCGCAACCCACGCTTCCGGGAAGCCCTCGATCGGGGCGGTCACCAGCAGGTCACGCGCCTGATCGAGGACGTCCTACGCCGCGGCCGGCCGCTGCCCGACAAGGTGCGCGCGGTCATGCTGCGCACCGACACGGACATCCACCTCGTGGCGTCCGCGCTGGGCGACTGTCTGGTCAGCGCGCCGGACGAGGCGCCCGGACTGCTGATCCCCGCCCAGCTCGCCGACGGCAAGAGCGGACGGGCCAGACTGAAGGGCGTACTGCGGCATCGCGCCGCGGTGGTCGGTCACGCGGTGCCTGCTCATGAGGCCGCCGCGTCCGTACGCTCCGCGTCCCGGCTGCTGGACCTGGCGTCCCCGCACGACGGCCCCGAGGCCGGTGTGGTGTTCGTCGACGACCACCTCTCGTCCCTCCTGCTCCTCCAGGACGAATCGCTCTCCCGCACCCTGATCGCCCGCCATCTGAGTCCGCTGGCGGGGCTGACGCCGGAGCGGTGCGAGCGACTGGAGGCCACCCTGCTGGCCTGGCTCGGCGGCATGGGGGCTCCGGAGGTGGCCAAGGCACTCAGCATCCACCCGCAGACGGTGCGCTACCGGATGCGCCAGCTCGAAAAGCTCTTCGGGGCCCGTCTGCGCGACCCGCGGACCCGCTTCGAGATCGAGATGGCACTCCGCAGCCGCCAGCTGATGGCCGGGGCACGACGTCGGCGCGCCGCCGCCACCCGTCGCCCACGCGCCGTCGGCAAACCCCGCAAGGCCCTGCCACGCCCCTGAAAACCACCCCCGTCCACCCCCCGTCCACCCCCGCGAATCCACCCCCCGCCCACCCTCCGGTTTGTCGAATGTCACACCACGACGCACCGCATAAATACGGACATTTCACACCATTTTTCTGAGGTGCCCCACCCCCTGCCACGTATCGTCGCCGTGACCCTTCAGCCGGGATCCCGGCCGCAGCGCGGCCACAGATGCCCGGCGCAGCGTCGGTCGCCCGAGGCCGGCCGCCCGATCGCGGGCCTCCGATACACAGCGGGACAGGACACACCTCCATGCACGGATCACGCACAGCGACCCGCACGCGCCGCGGGCTGGCCGCGGCCGTGGCCGCCGGAGTACTGCTCACGGCGCTCACCACGGCGACCTCGGCCTCGGCCAGCTCCGCCAGCACGCCGGTGGGCGGCTCCAAGGTCGTGTGCACCTCCGGGAAGCCCGGCCTGGCGCCCGCCCTGTCCCAGGACATCGCCGACGCTCTCCACGACCGCAAGGGCTCCTCGGCGCTGGCGATCTACGACCGGCAGACCCGTACCCGCTGCGAGTTCAAGGCCGGCTCCCACTTCGACTCGGCGAGTGTGGTGAAGGTCACGGTGCTCGGGGCCCTGCTGCGGCAGACGCAGGAGGCGCACCGCAAGCTGACCCCGCACGAGGCGAAGCGGGCCACCGCCATGATCACCAAGTCGGACAACGCGGCGACCTCCGCGCTCTGGCACCAGATCGGTGCGGGCGGCATCAAGCACTTCCTGTCCCTGGCCGGTATGCGGCACACCGTCCCCGGCGCGGGCAAGGCCTGGGGCCTCACCCAGGTCACCGCCGGCGACCAGCTCAAGCTGATGCAGCTGCTCACCACGGACAACGCGGTGCTCACCGCGCACTCCCGCGGCTACGCCCTCGACCTGATGCAGCGGGTCGAGGCCGACCAGCGCTGGGGAGTCCCCGCCGGCGCCCCCGCCGCGGCGTCCGTCCACGTCAAGAACGGCTGGCTGCCGCGCGACACCGGCGGCTGGCGGGTGAACAGCGTCGGCACCTTCACCTGCAGCGGCCACGACTACGGCATGGCCGTCCTCTCCACCGGAAACCGCACCATGGACTACGGCATCGACACCGTCGAGGGCGCCGCCCGGGTCGTCCACCGCGACCTGACGCACTGACTCCCTGCGGAGACGACGCCCCGGAACCGGCTCCCGCAGTCGGGGGCTCCGGGGCGCCGGGACCGCGGCGGGTGTGCGGTACGACTAAGCACTCCCCTGGGTGACCGGACCTCCGATCGGCCCCGTGCGGGGTGGGTGCGGCGATATCAACGCGGCATCGGGGCAGTGCGTCCGGTGGGCCGAGGTGTTGCGCCGCCGGCCCGCCGCCACACCGCACTCTGGGAGGAACTCGGTGTCAGTCCGCGTCACGGCAGACCTCAAGGGAGTTCCCGAAACGGCGTTGTGGACGCTCTACCACCGCGCCGCCGAGGCCGCCCGTCCGGACACCGTGCTGCCCGATCCACGCGCCGTACAGCTCGTCGCCGAGGTGGACTTCCCCTTCGGGGAACGGCTGGGCGGCGCCCGGCCGTGGCTGGCGCAGGCCGTCGCCCTGCGGGCCCTCGGATTCGACGGCGTCGTACGGGACTTCCTCGCCGCCCACCCGGACGGCACCGTGATCGCTCTCGGCGAGGGCCTGGAGACCCAGTTCTGGCGGGTCGACAACGGGCGGGCCCAGTGGGTCACCGTCGACCTCGCCGAACCGCTGGCGCTGCGCAGCCGCATACTGCCGCACGGCACACGGCAGCGGCTCATCGCCTGCGACGTCCGCGAGCGCCGGTGGATGGCGGGCATCGACGCCGCACGCGGGGTGCTGGTCACCGCCCAGGGGTTGCTGATGTATCTGCAGCCCGCGCAGGTGACCGAGCTGATCGCCGCCTGCGCCGGGGCCTTCCCCGGTGGCTCGATGGTGTTCGACACCGTGTCGCGGCGCTTCAGCGCCCGCACCCGCACCGGCGCCAAGGGGCCGGGCGGCCATCGGCTGCCCCCGATGCCCTGGGGCATGGACGCGGTCGAGCGGGACCGGCTGCGCACCGCCCATCCGGCCATCAGCGACGTGGCCGACGTGCCGCTGCCCGCGGGCCGTGGATTCCTCGGCCACCTCGCACCCCGCGCCGCGGCCGTGCCCCTGCTCCGCGGGGACCGCCCGCTGATCACCCGGCTGCGTTTCGGGACGGCGGCGGCAGCCGGGCCGGCCGGCCGGCCCTGAGGGGACTCACGGCACCTCCGGGTCGCGGCACGGTGCGGCGGGCGGCGTTCCCCGAAGAGGGAGCGCCGCCCGCCGCACCGTGCGCACCGTCCGCCGCAGCCGTCACGCAGCGCCCGGTCCTCGTGCCCCAGGGCCTCAGTCCTCGTGCCCCAGCTGGAGATCGCGCTCCGTGCGGCCGCCGCCCGCCATCCGCAGGACGGTGGCCACCGGCGGGTATCCGGCGGCGATGACGGTGTACTCGCCGGCCGACAGGTCCACGAAGCGGAACAGCCCGTCGGGCCCGGTGGTCGCGGTGTCGACGACATTGCCCGCGGCGTCCAGGAGGGTGACCCTGGCATCCTCGACGGGGCGGCCGCCGCCGGCCCGTACGGTCCCGCGCAGCACCGCACCGCCGGCGAGTTCGATGTCCTGGCGGGTCTCCCGCGACGCCTGCACGGTCACCGGCAGCGCGGCGGGGCGGAACGCGGGCGCGCTGGAGGCGAGCGTGTACTCGCCGGCCACCAACTCCCCGATGACGTAGCCGCCTTCGCGTCCGCTGCGGGTGGTGGCGACGACCTCGCCGCGGACATCGGTGAGGGTCACCATGGCATCGCGTACGGGCGTGCCGTCGGCGGTGGTGACGGTGCCCGCGAGGCGCCCCGCGCCGCCGAGGACGACGTCCAGTTCGACCGGCCGCTCGCCGACGGTGACGCTGACGGCCTGTGGCTGGTGTCCGCCCGCCGCCGCGATCAGCACATACGAGCCGGCGCCCGGGGTGCTCAGCGCGTACCGCCCGTCGTCGCCGGTGGCACCGCGGCCGACCTGGCGGCCGGCGACGTCGATGAGGGTGAGCGCGGCGCGCGGCACGATGCTGCCGTCGTGGTGCTGGACGGTGCCGCAGACCGGGACGCCCGCCGCGACGGGCGGCTGCCCGGTGGTGTAGCCGTGGGTTCTGGGGTACGTCGGCTGCTTTTCATGGGAGTTGACGGTGGCCGTGTCCGTCGTGGAACGGGCCGGGGGCACGGCGGCGGGGTCGAGGGGAGCGCCGTACGGGGCCTGCGGGGTCGGGGAGGCCTGCGGAGCAGGGGAGGCGTGGGACACCAGGGGTTTCTCTTTCAGGAAGAAGGCGAGCACAAGGCCCAGGACGAGCACCGGCACGAGATAGAAGAAGATCCCCGGCATGGCGTGCGCATACGCGGCGATATAGCTGTCGCGCAGCGAGGCGGGCAGTGCGTGCACCAGTTGCGGGGTGATCGACTCCGGGTCGGGCAGCCGCGCCGACTCCGGGACCCGCTCGCCGAGCCGGCGGGCCAGCCGGTCGGCGAAGAGGGTGCCGAAGAGGGCCGCGCCGACGCTGCCGCCGATCTGCCGGAAGTAGTTGTTGGTGCTGGTCGCGGTGCCGAGGTCGGCGGGGCGTACGGAGTTCTGCACGGCGAGCACCAGCACCGGCATCACGAGGCCGATCCCGAGTCCGAGGAGGCCCATCCAGAGGCTGTAGACCTCGCGCGGGGTGTCCTGCTGCAGCCGCGACAGCAGCCACATCCCCACCGCGGCCGCCGCGCAGCCCAGGACGGGGAACACCTTGTAGTGGCCGGTGCGGCTGATGAGCCGGCCCGAGACGATGGAGGCGAGGACGATGCCGCCCATCATGGGCAGCATCAGCAGCCCGGACTCGGTGGCCGTGGCCCCGTCGACCATCTGCAGGAAGGTCGGCAGGTAGCTCGCGGCGCCGAAGAGCGCGATGCCGACGACGGCGCCGATCAGGCCGGTGACGTTGAAGATCGAGTCGCGGAACAGCCGCAGCGGGATCAGCGGTTCGGCGGCGAGGTGCTCGACGGCGAGGAACAGCACGGCGGTGCCGAGCGCACCGGCGCCGAGTCCGAGGACGACCCGCGAGTTCCAGGCGTACTCGGTGCCGCCCCAACTGGTCAGCAGGACCAGGCAGGTGGAGAACGCGGCGAGCAGCAGCGCTCCGGCGACGTCCAGTCGGGCGCGGCGCGAGGGCCGGGGCAGCTTCAGGACGAGGGCGATGACGACGAGGGCCAGCGCGCCGAACGGGACGTTGAGGTAGAAGCACCAGCGCCAGGAGGCGTGGTCGGTGCAGAAACCTCCGATCAGCGGTCCGGCCACGGAGGCGAGTCCGAACGCGGCACCGATCAGGCCCATGTAGCGGCCGCGGGCCCGGGGCGGCACGATGTCGGCGATGATCGCCTGGACGCCGATGATGAGCCCGCCCCCGCCGACGCCCTGGACGGCGCGGAAGACGATCAGTTCGTCCATGGTCCGCGACCAGCCGGCCAGCGCCGAGCCGACGGTGAAGACGAGGATGGCGAAGAGGAAGACGGGCTTGCGGCCGAAGAGGTCGCCGAGCTTGCCGTAGAGCGGCAGGCCGATGGTCGAGGCGAGGAGGTAGGACGTCACCGCCCAGGACATCTGACCCAGGCCGTTCAACTCGCCGACGATCCTGGGGAGTGCGGTGGCCACGATGGTCTGGTCGAGGGCCGCGAGCAGCAGCGTCAGCATCAGGCCGAGGAGGACCAGGCGGAGGCGGCGGGGGGCGAGCGGCGCGGGTGCACCGGGGGCGGGGCCCCGCGACGTGCCGTTCGCGGCCGGAGCCGTGGGCGCGCCGGGGACGGGCGGACCGGTCCGCCCGACCTGCCCGACCCGCTCGCTCAGGGTGGTCCCGCCCACGTGCTGCTCCCCTCGTCACGCCTGTTGCCGCCCAATTTCTCGCATTGGGCGACAACACCGAACAACCGCGGCGAAAGGGTGCGTGCGGGGTGGGAAGGGACGTCAAGTACGTTGCCCGGAGCGCCTATTGGGCTCCCATCAGGGCTTTCCGTACCGAAGTGCCCCTGCGGGCCGGACACTTCGGCTCACCGGAAACCACCCGAACCGGTGAGTGTGACGGCATGCGCTCAGGGTGACGGGTGGGAAACGCCGATCACTTCGTCACGTGGGCGGCGAGGTTGTCCAGGATGCTGCCGTAGATCCGGCCCAGGCCCTTGGGGGCGAAGGTCCGCTCGAAGAAGCCGCCGATACCGCCGGCGCCCTGCCAGGTGGTGGTGACGACGACCTTGGCGCGCTTCTCGCCGGCCGGGGTGACGACCCAGGTGGTCACCATCGAGGAGTTGCGGTCCTTCTCCACGAGCTGGCCGTCGGTCGGCTCGTCGACCTCCAGCAGGCAGTCGCGCACCCGCTTGCTCGCGGCCTGGAGCTTCCAGTGGACGAGGGTGCCCTTGCCGTCGCCGCCCTCACGGACCTCGTACTCGCTGAAGTGCTCGGGCAGCAGCTGCGGGCGCGTGCCGGAGTAGTCGGCGAGCGCGTCGAACACGTCCTCCGGGTCCGCCGCGATCTCGCGCTGCGTGATGGCCTCGACCTGCCCCATGTGTGTCTTCCTCCAGTACTCGGCTGCCGGTCCTGCGATGCGCGGCCAAGCCAACCACCCCGTGGCGGCGCGCCCAAATTCAGGGCCGCCGAGCCTCAAGGGAACGTGTGTTCTATTATGGCGCCGGGGGGCTCTGCTGGATCCAGAAGGAGGCCCGATGCGCTGGGACAATCTCGGCGACAGCCCGTCCGCGCTGTTCGGTGCGGACGTCGTCAGCCGGACGATCGACACCCCCGAATTCCGCGGGATCACCTTTCATGAAGTGCGGGCCCGCTCGATCGTGAACCGGGTCCCCGGCGCCTCCCGGATGCCGTTCGAATGGACCGTGAATCCGTACCGCGGCTGCAGCCACGCCTGTGTGTACTGCTTCGCGCGCAAGACGCACGGCTATCTCGACCTGGACACCGGGCAGGACTTCGACTCCCAGATCGTGGTGAAGGTCAACGCTCCCGAGCTGCTGCGCCGCGAGCTGGGCGGGCGGCGCTGGCGCGGCGACCACATAGCCATGGGGACGAACGTCGACTGCTACCAGCGCGCCGAGGGCCGCTACCGCCTGATGCCCGGCATCATCACGGCGCTGCGCGACTACGCCAACCCGTTCTCGATCCTCACCAAGGGCACGCTCGTCCTGCGGGACCTGGCGCTGCTCCAGCAGGCCGCCGAGGTCACCGACGTCGGCATCTCCGTCTCCGTCGGCTTCCTGGACCGCGAACTGTGGCGCACGGTCGAGCCCGGCACCCCCGCCCCGGAGCGCCGGCTGGACGTGGTGCGCACGCTCACCGCGCACGGCATCCCGTGCGGCGTGCTGATGGCGCCGGTGATCCCCTTCCTCGGGGACGCGCCGGACCAGCTGCGGGCCACCGTGCGCGCCATCGCCGAGGCCGGCGCCGGCTCCGTCACCCCGCTCGTGCTGCATCTGCGGCCCGGGGCCCGTGAGTGGTTCATGGCGTGGCTGGAGCGCCACCACCCGCATCTGGTGCGGCGCTACCGGACGATGTACGGCGACGGCGCCTACGCCCCCACGTGGTACCAGCGCCAGATCACCCGCCAGGTCCATGAATTCGCCGCGGAGTACGGCATCGGACCCTCCCGGTCCGGCGCGGCCCGCAAGATCCCCTTGCCGGATGCCGCCCCCGGTCCGGCCGGCGCCCCCGGCGAG